>SHYG01000055.1 GCA_009692925.1 Dehalococcoidia bacterium | reverse complement strand
TGCATGGTTTACCATCCGGGCCAAGCGTGACGGACAACGCATGCATAGCGCCCGGGAGGAAGCCAAGGTGGTAGTAGCCCAGGCGGAGGATGAGAAACGTAAGGTATTGCTGGCGGCTCAAGAAGAAGCTCTGAAGCTGCGCAACGTTGCCGAGAAGGAAGTCAAGGAGCAGCGACAGGAGCTTAACCGGCTGGAACGGCGCTACCTGCAACGGGAGGAACACCTTGATCGCAAGGGCGAGAGCCTGGAGCGGCAGCAGCAAACGCTGACTGAGAAGGAAACCAAGGTGCAGGAGACCATTTCGGAGTTGGAAGAGCTTAAGGGCCATCAGCTACAGGCCTTGCAGAAAGTGGCCAGTTTGTCGGTGACCGAGGCCCGGGACATGGTGGTCAAGCGGGGCGAGGAAGAAGCCAAGCACGACCTGGCCCGCCGGTACATCGAGCTGGAAAAAGAGCACAAGGCCCGGGCTGACGAGAATGCCCGGAATATTCTCACCCTGGCCATCACCCGTTTAGCCACCGACGTCGTGTCGGAAACCACCACCTCAGTTGTATCCCTGCCTAACGATGAGATGAAGGGTCGTCTCATTGGCCGCGAAGGGCGGAATATTCGTACTTTGGAAGCCCTTACCGGAGTAGATATCATCATCGATGATACCCCGGAAGTGGTTACCGTATCCTGCTTTGACCCGGTGCGCCGGCAAGTTGCCAAATTAGCCCTGGAGAAGCTCATTTCTGATGGGCGCATCCAGCCTGCTCGTATTGAAGAGGTGGTTCAGCGCTCCCAGGCGGAGATGCAGAAGACCATCTGGAAGGCGGGGGAGCAGGCCACCTTTGACACCGATGTGATTGGCCTGGACCCAGAGTTGGTCCGGCTCTTGGGCCAGCTCAAGTTCCGGTACAGCTATGGCGAGAACGTGCTCAAGCACGTCATCGAGGTGTCGCTGCTGGCTGGAATGCTGGCCTCCGAAATCGGCGCCGACATTCAGATCGCCCGCATGGGCGGGCTCCTGCACGACATCGGCAAGGCGCTGACCCACGAGGTGGCCGGTCCCCATGCGGAGATCGGCGCCGAGCTGGCCAAGCGCCACGGCATCAACCACCCCGTTTACCTGTGCATCCTGGAACACCACAACGACACCCATGAGACCATAGAGTCGTGGCTGGTGGCCGCCGCCGACGCCATCAGCGCGGCCCGGCCCGGCGCTCGCAAAGAATCCCTGGATCAGTACGTGAAGCGTCTGCGGGAGCTGGAGGCGGCTGCCGTCTCCTTCCGGGGCGTGGAGCGAGCCTTCGCCATCCAGGCCGGGCGGGAAGTCCGGGTCATGGTTAAGCCCGATGCCATGAACGATACCGACTCGGCCCTGCTGGCCCGGGACATTGCCCGCAAGGTGGAGCAGGAGTTGGTCTTCCCCGGCCAGATCAAAGTCACGGTAATCCGGGAGACCCGCAGCATCGAGTACGCCCGGTAAGGGTCGTGGGATAGCCTCCGCTCAAACCCAAACCAGGTGCGTTCGGTCTGCAACAGTAATGGTGACGCGCACCCGGTGGCACGGGTGCGGGTACATAACCAGCGAATTTAGTCGGGGGCCCAGGGCCGGACTGAGCCGGTGCCTGGGCCCCTTGCCAGTTTGGGTTAAATCGGTTAGTGCAGGATAGAGACCTTTGCGCGTATTGATGATTGGCGATGTTATTGGCAAGCCTGGCAGGCAGGCCATTCGGCGCTTGGTGCCGGACTTGCGCCGGGAGCACCACATTGACCTGGTCATCGCCAACGGCGAAAACACCGCCGGCGGCTTTGGCATCACCGCGGAAACCGCCTACGAGCTGCTGGAGAGCGGCGTGGATATCCTTACCTCCGGCAACCACATCTGGGACCAGAAGGAGATCATCCCCCACTTGGACCAGGGGCTGCCCCTGCTCCGTCCGGCCAACTATCCCGATGCCCCCGGCCTGGGATACCTGATCCGCGACCGGGTCATGGTGATAAACCTCATGGGCCGCGTATTCATGCCGCAGCCCATTGACTGCCCCTTCCGCACCGCCAGCCGCCTGCTGGAAGAGGCCGTTGCGCAAGAAGCGCCCGAAATTATCATTGTGGACTTCCATGCCGAAGCTAGTTCAGAAAAGCAGGCCATGGGCTGGTATTTGGATGGCCGGGTCAGCATCGTGGTCGGCACCCATACCCACGTCGGCACGATTGACGCCCGCATTTTGCCCAAAGGCACCGCCTTTGTCACGGATTTGGGCATGACCGGGCCGGTGAACTCGTGCATCGGCAGCGAGACTGGTGCGGTCATCCAGCGGTTCCTCACCGGGATGCCCCAGCGGCTGCAGGTGGCGGAAGGCCCGGTGGTGATGAACTCCGTGATGGTGGACGTGGACCCCAAAACCGGCAAGGCGCTGGCGATTCAGCGGCTGGATAGGATGGTGGACTAGGTTGCCCGCACAGGTTGATCTGCATCTGCATACCTTGGCCTCCGATGGCCGTTTGACGCCCACCGACCTTATCGCGCTGGTGGCCAGCCGGGGGGTCAAAGTAGCCTCGGTGTCCGACCACGACACTACCGAGGGTTTGGCGGAAGTCTACCGCGCCGCCCAGCAGCACCCCGGCCTGCGCATCATCCCCGGCGTTGAGCTGAGCACCGACATCCCCGGCGATGAGATTCACATGCTGGGTTACTTCATGCAGTACGAGGATGAGGAGTTCCAGCAGATCTTGCGCCGGTTTCGGGAGACCCGCGTGGAGCGGGGACGGCTGATGGTGGAAAAGCTGGCGACCCTGGGCCTGCACGTGGCCTGGGAGCGGGTGCGGGAAATTGCCGGAGAGGGTTCAGTGGGCCGCCCGCATATCGCCTTGGCCTTGGTGGAGAAGGGATACTTCCGGGAGCCGCGGGAGGCCTTCGCCGAGTATTTGGGTCGCAACGGCCTAGCCTACGTGGAGCGGGATAAGATGACCCCCGCGGAAGCGGTGGAGATGCTGGCTCGCATCGGCGGCGTAGCAGTGCTGGCCCACCCGGCCCAGCTAGCCAATTTAGACAGCAAGGTGGCGGAGCTTAAGGCGGCGGGGCTGGCAGGCATGGAGGTCTACTATGCCCAGTACCCTCCGGATACCGTGCAGCATTTGGCCCAAGTGGCGGCCCGCCACAACCTGATCCCCTGCGGGGGCAGCGACTACCACGGCCTGGGCAACACCGGCGAACCCCTGCCGGGCACCCTGGGGCCGCCCATGGAAACCGTGGAGCGCCTGGAAGCCGCCTCACGCCGGCTGCTCTCCCAAGCCCGCCGGTAGCTGCCGGAGCGCGCCTGCGGGTGTGCATCAAACCCCCAGCGTGTCTGAGCGCGTTTGACAGATGTTGAGATTTGACCTAGCCGGACTGTACCTGCTTGCCTGCCTGGTGGGGGCAGTGCCCACTGCCTATCTCATCGCTCGGTGGGTCAAGGGCATCGACATCCGCCGGTATGGCAGCGGCAACGTAGGCGGTACCAACCTGGCCCAGCAGACGGGCAAGGTGTGGCTGGCGCCCCTGGGTTTGTTTGAGGTGCTGGTGAAGGGCGCGGGTCCGGTGTGGCTGGGCCGGTACGTGCTGAACCTGGAGCCGTGGTCAGTGGTGTTGCTGGTGGCGCCCCTGCTGGCCGTCGCCGGGCACAACTGGTCAGCCTGGCTGAAGTTCCGGGACGGCGGCCGTGGTTTGGCGGTGGCCAGCGGCACACTGCTGGCCCTGTCGCCCCCGCTGCTGGGGGCCTTCTTAGCAGTGGCCCTGGCTGGGTGGCTGGCCACCCGCAGCGCCGGGGTATGGGTGCTGATCTCCCTGGCGTTGCTCCCCTTGTGGGCGCGTCTGACCGGGCAGCCGCCGGCGTTGATGTGGTACTGCCTGGCCCTTTTGATCCTGCTGGTGGCCAAGCGCCTGGTATCCAACTGGACGCCCTTGCCGGCCGGTCTGCCCCGGTCCAAAGTGCTGCTCAACCGGCTGCTGCGGGACCGGGATGTGGACCGCCGGGAGGACTGGGTAGCACGGGTGCCGGACGCCACTGAGGTTTAGACTAGATCGCAAACTGAATCGTGGCCGAGCCGCACCCCCATCCTAACCTTCCCCCGTCCAGGGGGAAGGAATAAGTCTCCCCTCCCCAGGTCTGAGAGGATCAAGGCGAGGGGTATCTCCCTTACCTCAACCTCCTGCATTTAGGAAGAGGAGCTGCGATTTTGGCAGGGATTGTTAGACTTCCCAAGGATCGTTAAGAGCTATGGAACAACCGCCAGTCAATCCCTCCAGCGCATCCAGCATGCCCAGCGGCGCGGCCTCCCGCTGCCACTGGCATTCGGAGGTGGAGACTCGCCTGTCTTGCAGCCGGTGCGGGAAGCCGGTGTGCCCTCAGTGCTTGGCGCCCGTGCCGGTGGGCATCCGCTGCCGCGACTGCGGCCGGGTTGCCCCGATGCCCACCTACGAAGTGAGCGCCTCCTACTTGGCCCGCGCCGTGGTGGCGGCGGTGGCCGTAGCTGCCGGCGGTGGGATTCTTTGGGCGCTGGTCAACGGCAGTTTCTTTGGGAGAATCCCCTTTGTCTCGTCCCTGATGGCGGTGGCGGTGGGCTATGCCGCGGGAGAGCTAATCAGCCGGGCCACCAACAAGAAGCGCGGCACGTCCTTGGCCTGGCTGGCCGGCGTCGCGGTGGCGGCGGCGTTTCTAGTCAGCTGGGCGGTCTGGCCCTTCGGCTTTGACATCTGGGGCCTGCTGTTCATTTTCTTCGGCGTCTTTGTCGCGGTGCAGCGGGTCCGTTAGCTCCTCCCAGAGCCTTGCCGCCGTCTGGCTCGCCAGGGTGTAGCCAAACCCGCGCCGCCGCAGATGCGCCACTATGCGCTGGCGGAAATCGCTATCCTGGCCGTCGGCCCGGGCTGCCAAGCGGCGGGCCACCCGCTGCCCGGCTCGGTAGGCGGTGGCGGCATCGTCAAATCCCTCCAGCGCACCGTCGGCCACCTCGGGGGATACGCCCATGCGCCGCAGCTCCTGGCGCACCATGCCCTGCGCCTTGGGGCGATGCTGCTCCCGGCTCCTGCGCCACTGGCTGGCAAAGGCAGCATCATCTAACAGTCGCTGCTTTCTTAGCCGACGGATCACCTCATCCACCACTGGGGTGGGAAAGCGCTCCCGCAGGCGGCGGCGCACCTCGGCCTCGCTGCGGGGCCGGTAGGCCAGGAAGCGCAAGGCTGCCTCTCTGGCCCGGACAAACTCGGGATCCTCGTGCAATGACACTGTCCCTGGGCGTTTACCCCTAGCTATTGTGAGGCAATTCGAGAGGAGTTGTGCCACCTTGCCGGCCGGTTGTGGCGGGCGCCGGGGCTAGGGCTCCTCCATATCGCCGGCGGTGGAGGACAGGAGCGTGCTGGGTTCTTTGCCATCATCCTCGGGCTCGGCGGCTGCGCCGGGGGCCGGGGGCCGGGTGCTGGAATGGCCCTGCGCCCGGATGCGGGCCTCCACGGAACCGGCGATCTCGGGGTGCTGGGTCAGGAACTCCTTGGATGCCTCCCTACCCTGGCCCAGGCGGGTTTCGCCGTAGGAGTAGAAGGCCCCGGACTTCTTGATGATCCCCTGGGCCGTACCTAGGTCCAGGATGTCCCCCATCTTGCTGATGCCCCGGTTGAACATAATGTCGAACTCGGCCACGCGGAAGGGCGCGGCGACTTTGTTCTTGACGATGCGCGCCCGCACCCGGCTGCCGATAATCTCCGAGCCTTGCTTGATGGATTCGGCGCGGCGCAGGTCGATGCGCACGGAGCTGTAGAACTTGAGGGCGCGGCCTCCGGGGGTGACCTCCGGGCTGCCGTAGTGCACCCCAATCTTCTCCCGGAGCTGGTTGATGAACACCACAGCGGTGTGGGAGCGGTGGATGGTGGATGTGAGCTTGCGCAGGGCTTGGGACATGAGCCGGGCCTGCAAGCCCACGTGGGTATCGCCCATCTCGCCCTCTACCTCTGCTTGCGGCACCAGGGCTGCCACGCTGTCAATCACGATGGTGTCGATGGCGCCGCTGCGCACCAACTGCTCCGTGATGTCCAGCGCTTGCTCGGCGCTGTCCGGCTGGGCGATGAGCAGCTGATCCAAGTTCAGGCCGCAGTTGGCGGCGTAGGCGGGGTCCAGGGCATGCTCCACGTCGATGTAGGCCGCGACGCCGCCCAAACGCTGGGTTTCCGCCATTATGTGGATCGCCAGCGTGGACTTGCCTGCGGACTCGCCGCCGTAGATTTCGGTGACTCTTCCCTTGGGGATGCCGCCCACGCCCAGGGCCAAATCCAGCGCCAGGCTGCCGGTTGGGATGACCTCGGTGGCCAGGAGCTGGGCCATCTCTCCCAGGCGCATGACGGCACCCTTGCCGTGATCTTTTTCAATCCGCGACAGGGCCATTTCCAGGGCTGCTTGCTTGGCTTTGTCCATCACTTCCGTCCTTACTAACCTTACCAGTCGATGCAGGGATGGTAGCATAGCCCTGGGGGCCTCACAAGGAGGAAGTGTCAGTGGCGCAGGCGACCCCTTGACAGTGTGGATTAAACTAACACCGGGATACGAGGACGAGCCGGGTTGGGAGCTGGAGACGACACCAGTGGGAGGATTTGGGAGACCCGGTTGCCGGGGTGAACCACCCCGGAGCTAGAAGTCTCAATACCCGCCATTAAAGCCGATGGTCACCTTGCCGTTGGTGACGATGACCGGGGTGACCCGCTCCCCGTTGCTCAACTTCAGCAGCTCGGGGATTCGCCCCGGCTCCTTAGCCAGATCGACCTCCACGTAGGCCACCTTGCGACGCCGGAAGTCGGTCTTGGCGGCGGCGGAGAAGGTGCAGTCGGGGTGGGTGTAGATAATCACTGACGGCTGGCTGGTGGTGGTCACAATAAGTCCTCGCACTACAAGTTGCCTGGGTGGCCCAGGCTGTATTCTAATGGCGCAAGCCGGTGTAATCAATCTGGTGTAAGCAATGTAGTTCAACCCGGTTCGTCCGGGAAGGAGCGTGAAGACATGGCCCGTGTACCCTACGTCAACCGCGGAGACCTGGATGCCGAGGGGCAGCAAATCTACGACCGCATTCGGCAAGACCGGGGCGCCCCCGAGGTGGGGTTCCAGTTTCGTGCCCTGCTGAACAGCCCCAAGGCTACCGGACACCTGACCTCCCTGGGAGCCCAGCTCCGCTTCCAGAGCTCCATGCCGGAGAATCTGAAGGAGCTGGCTATCATCCTGACCTCGCGAGAGTGGAACAGCGCCATCGAGTGGAGCGGCCACTCGGTAGCGGCGGCCAAAGAGGGGGTCAGCAAGGGCTCCATCGAGAGCATCCGGACGCGCCGCGCCCCCCAGGGCCTCACGCCCGACGAGGCGGTCATCACCCGCTATGTACACCAGATGCTGCGGGACAAGGTGGTGTCCGACGAGGTGTTCAGCGCGGCCCAAGCCATGCTGGGAGACCAGGGAGTGGTGGACCTGACGCTGACGGTGTGCTACTACACCGCGGTGGCCCTGGCTCAGATAGCCTTGAAGCCGGAGATGCAGCCGGGCCGAATGTCTACCCTGTAAACCTTGCAGGCCGATAATGCAGCCGCCGCAGTCCCCAAGGAGGAAACGATATGGCGCGAGTACCCTACATGAAGCGAGAGGACCTGGCTCCGGAGGATCAGCAGCACTTTGATGGCATCGCCGGCAGCCGCGGCCGGGTGGGCAATAACTTCGCCGCGCTGCTCAACAGCCCGGAGGCCACGGGCCGGCTGGCGGCCTTTGGCGAGTATGTTCGCTTTCACTCGGAAATCCCGGAGCCGCTAAAGGAGCTGGCCATTCTGTGCGCGGCCCGGGAGGCGAATAACCCCTACGTGTGGACCGCCCACGAGCGGCTGGCCCGGGAAAAAGGCATTGCCGACTCGGTGATCAACGCCGTCCGCGACCGCAGCGCCCCCACGGGTCTGCGGGGCGATGAAGCCCGGGTAGTGCGTTACGCTAAAGAGTTGCTGACTACGCACCAGGTGTCCGACGAGACCTTTGGCGCGGTGCACCAGCTGCTGGGCAACCAGCGCACGGTGGAGCTGACGCTGCTGACTATGTACTACTCCACCTTGGCCCATGCCCTGCAGGCCCTGAAGGTGGACCTGCCGGAGGGCACGACCTCCACGCTGTAGGGGCGGCGGTCGGCCGGCCTTGATGGACGCTGCGCTAGCTCGGTTGTTGGACTTGTTGGAGCGCCACGGCGTGGGTGCCACTTACCTGACGCCGTTCCCCAGGGGCGGCAGCCTCACCGGCGCCGCTCGCGGAGAAGTGGCACGGGCATGGCAGGCTTTGGATGTCCAAGGGGATGCCAAGGGGCAGTTGTCCGGCGGCAACGCCTGCTTCGCCCTGGCTCGCTATGAGCAGGCGGCCAGCCTATACCGCGCCGTCCTGGACGGCGATTCGCTTCACCTTCCCGCGCAGTTTAACCTGGCGCTGGCCTGTGCCCGGCTGGAACGGTTCCAGGAAGCCGTCGAGGGCTTCACTCGTGTGCTGCAGCAAGAGCCGTCCCTGGCCGAGGCGTACTATCAGCGGGCCAACGCCTGGGATGAGCTGGGTGCGCCGGAGCTGGCCCTGTCCGGTTACGCTCACGCCATTGAGCTGCGTCCCGGCTACTTGCAGGCGTTCTACAATCGGGGCGTGGTGCTGGCCCGCCTGGGCCGGCATGAGGAGGCGGTGGCCGAGTTCAGCCGGGCCATTGCGCTGCGGCCGGGGTTGTCCAACGCCTACCTCAACCGAGGCGCCTCCCTGGATGAGTTGGGCCAGTATGAGCAGGCTCTTGCCGATTACACCACGGCCCTGGAGCACAATCCGGACAACACGGATGCTCTGTTCAACCGGGCCAGGACGTTCTGCTACCTGGGATTCAGCGAGGAGGCCATCGCCGACTACTCGGAGGTGCTGCAGCAGCGCCCTGAAGATGCCGAGGCCCTGAACAACCGCGGCCTGGCCTACGACGCGCTGGAGGAGTATGAGCTGGCGCTCCAGGATTACGCGGCGGCGGTGGCCTTGCGCCCGGACTTTGCGGAGGCGCTGAACAATCAGGGCGCTGCCTGGGAATGCCTGGGGGATGATGCTGCCGCCCTGGCAGCCTATCTGGCGGCTCTGGCGGCGGACCCCCAGTCGGCCGACGCCCACTTCAACGCAGCCCGCCGGTATTCCCAGCAGGGCGATCTGGAGAAGAGCCGAGCCTATTTAGAGCGGGCCCTGGGCCTGATGCCCAGCTTGCAAGGTGACGCCGCCCAGGACGAGCACCTGGGCTGGGTGCTGAAGCTCCTGCAAGTCAGGGAACGGCGGGGACAATCGGGAGAGGATGCCGTGTAGCGGGCGCCAGTTAGCGGTTCTGAGGCGCGGGGGGGGCCAGGTCGCCCTCAGGGTCGGCATCCAGCCCCAGGGCATCCAGGGGTGCAACCTCATCGGAGTCACTGGCGCCTTGGCCGGTGACGAAGTTGTGGCCTAACACCAGGCCCGCCAATAATACCAATCCCAGCACCAGCACCAGGTTCCGGTCGGTCTGGTAAACCTGGCTGGCCGCCAAAATCACCACAAAGCAGGTGGCGATTCCCCACGCCGATCGCCTGGCAGACCCCCAGCGCACCAGCAGCACCAGCAAGCCGGTGGCAATGCCGATGAGGGCCAGCGCGGGAACCAGGGTGATGGTCACTCCCATCAGGGTGGCCATGCCGTCGCCGCCCCGAAAGCCGGTGAAAATGGACTTCCAGTGGCCGACTACCGCGGCGGCTCCCGCCAGCAGAGCCAGGGCGCCAGAAATGTCCAGCAGTTGGGCGATGAGCACCGCCAGGGACCCCTTAGCCATGTCGCCCACCAGCACCAAAGTGCCCACCTTGCGGCCCACGTTCCAGAACACGTTGGCAGTGCCCGCGCGGCCACTGCCGGTGGCGAAGATGTCCACGCCGTTCAGCCGGGCGGCCAGTTGGGCAAAGGGCACTGCGCCCAGCAGGTAGCCCACTACCACCGAGGCCAAGAGTTTTTGTAGCAGGATCAGCTCATCGGACATTATTCACCTTGCTAGACCATTCAGACGGCGGCCATAATCGCAACCCCAGGAATACTATACCAGCCCAGTATTACGGTCAACAGGGTGCAGCGTACCAGAACGGTGACTGGGGGGTGAAGCCTTGGCTCTTTCGCACCGCAGAGAGGGAGATACCCCGTGGTGCTTTGGGCGGTGGTTAGCGGCGTGGTAGTCTGTGCGATAATAATATAGGGAGGAGCTATGAATCAAGAACCGAATAGTAAGCCGGACCCTGATATGCTGCCGGAATACGGCTTCAGCAAGGGCGTCCGGGGGAAATATGCCAAACGCTATGCCTCCAGTTCCAACGTGGTAGTGCTGGATCCTGACGTCGCGGCGGTATTCCCCGATTCAGCCTCGGTTAACCGCGCCCTGCGAGCGTGGGCCGAAGTCATACGCGAGCACAAATCTAGGGATGCCTGATACCCGGATGCGGTTGCCGTCGTTGAGCCATATTCCGCAACCGCTGCCCCCCCCAGCCAGTGGGAGGGTTACTGCTAAGGCGCCGGCCTGGCAGGCGGCACTTCCACCGCAATGGCGTGAATCGAGTTGTTGGCGTAGCCGCGGAAGTTCCAAGGCATGGCCTTGGGTTGGGTATTGCCTGCTGAGTCGGTGGCCTTGACCATCACAATGAAGTGCCCCGGCTCCGGCGGCTGCCAGCGGAACTCCCAGCGTCGCCATGCGTCTGGGTAGCTCTCTCCAGTAAGTTTGGCGTTCCGCCAGTGGCGGCCTCCGTCGGTGCTCACGGCCACCTTCTCCACCGGCCCGGCTCCCGACCAGGCAGCGCCCTGGACGGTGCAGACGCCGGGCGGAATCACCTCACCGTGTCTGGGGCTGGTGATGATGGACTTTACCCGCAGGAGAGTCACCGGCTCCCGGTCGATCCGGTTCTCCACCCCTTCTTTAATCATCACGTAGCGGCGGGCCTGGAAGAAGCCGTCAAAACGCTGGGCGCTCACCCGAATGCGCGTCAGCCATTTTACCGAGGCCATGGCGTACCAGCCCGGTGTAATCAGCCGCAGCGGGTATCCATGCAGTGGCGTCAGAGGCTCTCCGTTCATCTGGTAAGCCAGCAGGGTGTCGGGGTGCATCGCCTTGCCGGTTGGCAAGCTCCGCTCGTACTTGAGGTCGAAGGCGACGCCCTCCTCCTCTTCCCGGCCATGGTCGGCGCCCTCAAACCAAACTTCCCGGGCGGTATCCTTCGGCCCGGCTTTGGCCAGCACTACGGCAAGGGACACTCCCTTCCACTGGGCGGTGCTGACGGCGCCGTGGCGGAAGGCCAAACCTTCCACCGGCGGCGTCACATACGAGCGGCTGTTACCCGCGCACTCCAGGGTGGCGATCTGCTCCTTGCTGGGCAGCGCCTCCAGGTCGGCCAGGGACAGACGCAGTGGGGTGCGGACCTCGCCGTCGATGGTGAGACGCCACGCCGAAGCGGTGAGTTCTGGAGTTTGGGCGAAATGGCTGCGCACGTAGAACCGCTCCACCGGCGTGATTAGCGTGTCTAGCGAGGGCAGCGTGCACTCCTCGCAAAGCGGGTCTGCGGAGACCGTGTGCCGGGTGGACTGCGCCACCGCGGGGCCTTTGGAAGGGGACAATTTAGCCGGCATAGTTAACTCTCCCTTGACTAACGTTCCGGTTCCATAACCCAGCTATCCCTGCCGCCAGGGCGCGCCATGAGTCGCTGTCAGAAAGCGGTCAATGAGATGCTGGCTGGATGCAATGACGCTGGGGGTGTGCAGCAGGGCGCGTTGCCCCTGCCGGTCCACCACCTCTCCCCCCGCCTCCCGCGCCAGCAGCAGGCCCGAAGCCACGTCCCAGGGGGACAGAGAGTGGTGGAAGTACAGGTCCAACCGCCCGGCTGCGGCGTAGGCCATCCCCAGGGCGGAGGAGCCCATCAGCCGCATGCTCTGGAACCCCGGCCACAGCCCGCGCATCATGTCCAGGGCCAGCACTGCCTTCGCGTCCACGTAGCCCAGGTCAAACCCCACCAGGCACTCCCCCAGCTCCTGCCGGGCGGATACGGCGATTGGGTTGCCGTTGAGGAAGGCGCCCTGGCCGGCCTGGGCGGTGAACATCTCCTCCTGCATGGGGTCGTAGGTGACTCCCAGGGCAATCTCCTCCCCCAGAGCCAGCGCCACCACCACGCAGAAATGCGGGATGCCGCTGGCGTAGTTGCGGGTGCCGTCCAGGGGGTCAACTACCCAGGAGTAAGGAGAGCCGGTCTCGCTGGCAACAGGCGCCGACTCCTCCGCCAGCACGCCGAGCTGGGGGTACTCCGCCCGCAGCAGGCCCAGAATCTCCCGCTCCGAGGCCAGGTCCACGTCGGTTACGATGTCGGCCCGGCCCTTGAAGCGGATCTCCTTCTGGGTGAGAAACCGGTCGCGGATCACCTGCCCGCCCCGGCGCGCCGCCTCCACCGCCAGCTCCAGCGCGGAGCGGCCGCTGCGGGAGCTGGGAAGTGTAGCCGAAGAACTGCGTGGCTGCATGATTCCCCTTGCCAGCGACAGCAATCGGCCCTCGCTGACTGCTGACGGCTGATTGCTTATGCTACGCCAGCCCCATGCGCTGGTAGACCTCTGCAATGGTCTGGCGGGCGATGGCCCGGGCCTTGATTGCGCCGTCCTCCAGCACCTGCCGCACGAAGTCTGGGTCCTTGCTGAACTTCTCCCGCCGCGCCCTCAGAGACTCCAACGAGCCGTTGATGCTCCGCGCCAGGTGGCGCTTGCAGTCCACGCAGCCCCGGCGGGCGGTGGTGCATTCGTCGTGAACTGTGGCAACCTCGCTGGTCGAGCCGAAGATCTTGTGCAGCGAGTACACGTTGCAAACCTCGGGCCGGCCCGGCTGCTCCAGCCGCAGCCGCTGCGGGTCGGTGAAGGCGGTGAGCACCCGGCGGGTAGTCTCCTGGGAGCTGGCGGCCATCTCTACGTGGTTGTCCAGGGACTTGCTCATCTTCTGGTGGCCGTCCAGTCCCACAATTAGGGGCGCCTCGGTGAGCTTGGCCTGGGGCTCCGGGAAGGTGTCGCCGAAGCGGTGGTTAAAGCGGCGCACAATCTCCCGCGCCAGCTCCAGGTGGGGGAGCTGGTCCTGGCCCACCGGCACGGTGTCGGCCTTGTAAAGGATGATGTCGGCGGTCTGGAGCACCGGGTAGCCTACCAGGCCGTAGTTGACCGTCTCCTCGGTCTCGTCCATCTGCCGCACCTTCTCCTTGAAGGTGGGCACCCGCAGCAGCCAGCCCATGGGCGTGACCATGCTCAGCAGGGTGTGCAGGGTCATCACCTCGGGCACTTGAGACTGGACAAAGATCATGCTGCGCTTGGGGTCTACCCCCGCGGCCAGCCAGTCCAGCACCATCTCATGGATGTTGGACTTGATCTCCAGCACCTCTTTGGGGTTCTCCATGGTGGTGAGGGCGTGTAGGTCCGCCACGCAGTAGATGCACTTGTAGCTGTCCTGCAGGGTCACCCAGTTTTGCAGCGCCCCCAGGTAATTGCCCAGGTGCAGCCGCCCAGTGGGGCGCATGCCGGAAAAGACGACCCCGGTGCTTCTAGATGCCTTGGGAGCCTGTGTCACCGCTTACCCCACTCCAGCATCCACCGC
>SHYG01000054.1 GCA_009692925.1 Dehalococcoidia bacterium | reverse complement strand
GGAGGCGAGGAAGTTCTTGCTGACCTCGCTGATTCTGAAGGCCTCATCGCAGAGGGCCTGCAGCTCCAGGACTGACAGCGACTGGCCTGGCCTGATGGCCAGCCGCGAGAGGCGCTCTGCGGTGGTGCGCAGGCGCTGTCCACCGCGCGGGTCGCTCAAGTCCACGACAAAGCGGCGAAGCTGACGGCGGCGCTCAACCTGTTCATCGTACCGCACGTGGACGAAGTGCCAGACCTGGCGGGACTGATCGGTGAAAACAAAGAGGCTGTGGGGGTCTTGGCGAAGAACGTGCCCAACGATCTGGCGCTCCCACGTAAGCATCCGCTGGGTGGGAACTTGCGCGTAGAAGACCGAGAAGGCTCCATTCTTGGCGGCGACCCGCAGGTCCAGGACGGCATCGCGTAAGGAGGATGGCCACGCCGAGGTTGACCTGGGCTCGTCGGCATAGGTAAAACCGAGGGTGTGCAGCAACTCAAGCAGATGGTCGTAGCTTTGCAGGCCACGAAGCCGGGTAAGTGTGTCGTCAACGACCGGCATGATACCTTCTAGTGCAAAGTACCTTGTTCATCCTGCTGATTGGAGCGGTACGACTAAAACCAAGACCTTCCGGACATGGCGATTCTACTCCAATTCCGGCTACGGTGGGTAGCCCTCCCCTAACCGAGCGGCGCATCTAATGTGAGAAGTAAGCGAAACCTTGACTTCGCTTGAGTCTCTTTCGGCGACCCAAGTGCCAAAGGAGAAGAGGCTGGGGTTCCAGCGGCGATCTGAACAGGACATTAACCACTGCAGTGTATCGTGGTTTCAGGTTCCTTCTCCGAACCCGGTCATGGCGTCCCAAGCCCCCGCTCTGTCAGCGGGAGCTTTTCTTGTGGCAGCCCTGCACCTGTGGCGGGCCATCCCTATGTCGGGAGGCACTGCGGCGCGGGCACCGGCGGCAGGGTAACGGGGAGCTGGCGCTGAGGGCGTTGGTGGTGCATCATTCCCGCCCGTCCTTCTCGATGGGCCCGCCCCCATACCCCCAGTGAGGCTTACGTTTGGTCCCGTCCCTACTGGTGGTCGCCGCACACAATTTTTGCCCCGAAACTTTTGGCTACGCTGCCGCGTCACCCTGTTGCGGGACGCCGGCATGCTCTCCTACAATAACCACATGGCTCAAGACCTCACCCACAAGCAAGAGCGGTTCGCGCAACTCGTTGCTGCTGGCCTCAAGCAGTCAGCAGCGTACCGGCAGTCCTACGACGTGTCTCTCGATTGCGCCCCCAGCACCATCTGGAAGCGTGCATCGGAACTGGCTGCCGACGGGAAGGTTGGGGGTAGGATCGCTGAGTTGCGACTGGCTACCGCTGACCAGGTGGCTAGGGAGCGGGCCTGGACGGCAGCCCGTCTGGTGGAAGAAGCTGAGGCCAACATGCGCCTGGCCCGCTCCGGCGGCTGGCGTGGCATGAGCAGCGCCAATGGTGCCCTGGAGCTGATTGGCCGGGTTACCGGCCTGCTCAGTGGCAAGGCTCCAACCCAGGTGCCGGTTATTACCAGCATCACCATGGTAATGCACATGGGCGCCAACCCCGAGACAGGGCAACCCCAGGTGGTAGAGACGAGCTACCGGGAATTGCCGCTGGTGGCAGAGGGGGAGGACCGGGACATCCCTGATCCAGACAGGAGCTAAGTCGGCTGCTGGCAAAGGCGTGGCCGGAGCGGTACGGGGGGCTGCAAACTAATCTACCCCAGCACACGCTTTCCCACCCGGCGAAAAGGCCTATTCCGCATGACATCCTCGACCTTTCCCCCTTGCCGCCAGGCCAGCGCCGGGGGGTCCAAGCCCTGGTTGGCGGCGGCGCGGCCAGCACGTACCCTGGAGCCGCTCAGGAAGCTGGAATGAGCCTGGGGACTCTGCACACGCATATCCGGCGCATACAGCAAGGACACCCCGGCCTGTATGCTGCGATCTGCCAAGTGAGGCAGGCGCAGTTAGCGGAGCGCCACGAGGCGGCGGTGGAGGCCGCGAAGGACCACAGTCGCATCTACTTCAGAAAGAGGGCACGGTGGATGCGAAGGATGGGCCTGGGGTAGATGACCACGGTCTATATTTGGGCCAGCTATGACTCTGGGCGGCACCACACTGGTTCTTCGGGTACGGTTGCTGTCAATGTTGCTGTCAAACTTGGCTTTTGGGCCGAAAATTGATCAACGCCGCCATAGCTGATTTATATTTGGTCGGGGCGGGCAGGATCGAACTGCCGACCTCCTGGTCCCAAACCAGGCGCCCTACCGCTGGGCCACGCCCCGGGGAGTATGGAAGGTTTGGATTCGAAGGACCTAGGCCAGTAACCTGGGGTGGAATGGTGCCCCCGGAGAGACTCGAACTCTCGCCACTGGCTTCGGAGGCCAGTACTCTATCCGCTGAGCTACAGGGGCTTGCCTGGTCTGTTTACCGAGTCTAAGGATAGCACGGAGCCGCGCCGCCTCACAAGATGCGTTGGTGGACAAACGGCAAGCTCGGTACTAGACTACATGCGCTAACCCGAAGGCACCAAACCAGGAGGTGATATCCATGCCGGTTTTCACGCCCGAGTATCTGCATAAAGTAGCATACGAGATTTATCGCGGCAAAGGCGTTTCCCACGAGGAAGCCACCGTGGTGGCCACCCATCAGGTTAAGGCCAACCTGGTGGGCCATGACTCCCACGGAATGATCCACGTCCCCGAGTACTGCGAGCGCATCGACAAGGGGCACATCGTCCCCGGCGCGCCCTTTGTGGTGGAGCGGGAGACCCCCACCACCGCGGTCATAAACGGCAACTGGGGTTTTGGCTTTGTGGTCACGGAAAAGGCCATGCGCATCGCCATCGCCAAAGCCAAGGCCACCGGGGTGGCGGTGGTCACCGTCCACTACCAGAGCCACATTGGGCGCGTGGGCGATTACCCCACCATGGCCCTGCAGGAGGGCCTCATCGCCATGGTCACCGCCGACTCCGGCGCCGGCCCCAAGGCGGTGGCGCCCTTCGGCGGACGCGCGCGGCGGTTGGGCACCAACCCCATCTGCATTGGCGTGCCCAGCGACCTGCCTGGCCCGGTGCTGCTGGATATGGCCACCAGCGCCGTGGCGGCGGGGAAGATAACCCTGGCCCGCAACCGCAAGGAGCAGGTGCCCCTGGGCTGGATTGTGGACAAGGATGGCAACCCCACCACGGACCCCAACGACTACGCCAAGGGCGGCGCCATCCTGCCCGTGGGGGCCGACCAGGGCCACAAGGGCTACGGCCTCTCCTTTATGGTGGAGATGTTCTCCGGCCTGCTTACCGGCCTGGGCTTTGGCATTGACCCCAAGGCCCGCCACAACGACGGTGTGTTCATCTCCGTGTTCCAGGTGGAGAATTTCCGTCCCCTGGCTCAATTCAAGAAGGAGATGAAGGAGTTCGCCGAGTTCGTCAAGACCTCGCCTCCCGCCAAGGGCTTCACGGAGGTGCTGTACCCCGGCGAGCTGGAGTACAAAACCGAGCTGAAGCGGCGCAAGGAAGGCATCTTCATTGAGGACGAAACCTGGCACGAGATCACGGAGCTGATGGAGGGCCTCAAGGTGACCAGCAAGGTGGGCCGGCCGTAGTTTACCCGCCCCCGTTTGGGAGACTCTGAAGTGAACCACACAAGGTGGGGTGTATGAGTCCGTCCCGCGTTTTTGGGTTCAAAGACCATGTCCTCTATGTGTGGCAATTTGAGAGCCAGCAAGTGCGGAGGTACGTGGACCTACTGGCAGGGGACCTGAGTGAAGAGGAGTTAAATTGGCAGGCACGCCCGGGACACCACTCTATGTGGCACCATATCTGGCACATGTTCCTTAGCAGGCTGCTGAAAAACCCCGATTTTGCGAAAATTGGACGGACTCTCAGATACGAAAATTGGGACGGTTTCGGGCCGTCGACCCCTTTTTCAGCACCCTGTTAGTGTCGACTACTACTTCTCTGGCGCTTTTGGCATCGCCTCCGCTTGGGACGCGGGGGGGTTGGAATGCGCGGATGGACCTTTCGTCTATGGCGGCTGCATTCAAGCAGACCGGGCTTGCCAACGAGTTCATTCCCCGGTTTACGATCTGCGGCGTACCTGACAGCCTCGTCGACGAGTTAAGGGCTCCTTCTATTGGACAGTTCCTTGCATACGTAGACGCCATGTTAGAAAGGTGCGCCGCTGTACTGGAGCAGACCTCTGAAGGCGAATTCAGCCGCGAGATCATCTCTGGGGGCAGGCCCAGGACGGTGGCCCAACGAGCCGCGGGATTGAGCCACGTTTATCGGCATGTTGGTATGATGGAGAACCTCCGCGGCCTGATTCGTGGCCCGGGCCAAGGGACAGCAAGTATATAAGGGGGTCACAGCGCACCCAGCTAACAGCGTGTTGGCCACGCTCCTATACTAAAGCCAAAGTGGAATCTACATGGACTCCCACACAAACTCTGCGGGTTTCAACTTGGTATCAGTTTAGTGGGACCAAAGTGAGAGCAAACGACACCGCCCGTGGCTAAGATATCAGCCACGGGCGGTGTTCTTGTGCCCTGGAAGTCGGGCGTTGGGACCTGGCAGCTGCCTAGCCCAGCACCAACTCCTTGTTGCGGCGGCCGGGGCGTCGCATCTCTGCCAGCCCGTCCGCGGGATCGGCAAAGGTGTCGAAGTAGAACTCGATGCCGTTGCCGTCGGGGTCGTTGAAGTAGATGCTGCCCGTCATGCCGTGATCCGTGGTGCGCACCGGGATGCCCTTCTCCTGCAGGCGTTGGTACACCTCCCGCAGGGACTCCAGGTTCTCCACGTTCACCGCAAAATGGTTGAGGCCGATTCCTTGGGGGTGCACCGGCTCGGCGCCCACGGGGGCCTTGAACAGCGCCAGGTCGTGGTGCTGCTCGCCGCAGGTTAAGAAGGTGCCGGAGCCGTCGGGGCGCTCTACGGCGATGCCAAACCCCAGAATCTCCGTGTAGAACTTGGTAGATGCTGCTACGTCCTTCACGTTGAGGACCAGGTGGCCGACCTTTCTAGGCTTTCCCATAGCATCTCCTCCTCGCGCTGTCTCTTTATAGGGAAGCGATCCTGAATACCTGGATAACCCTTCGCTGGCCGCTGGCCGACGCCAGCCGTATGGTTCCTACTATACATTCCCCAGGGCTAAATGCCAAGGGGGATTTGCTTTCGGTAACGGTTGAATCCTGGCGAGTTAGCTACGCCGGTCGATGAGTCAACGCACAGATTCGTCGTCGTTATGACACCGCCGCCCTTGACGCGAGGGGAGCGCGGTGGTTATGATGCCAACATTCCGGAGTCGCTACCGGGCATGGCTCACACGAGCTCCAGCCTCACCCGGCGCAGCAGGCAGAAGGCATGAAAAAGCTGGCCGCGCAGGTTAAGCAGATTCTCGCCATACGGTACATCTCCATTCCGGTGCTGGCGGCCGCTGGTATTGCTCTGGGCGCCTTCGTGTTCTTCAACGTGTACCCCTGCAAGCCCCAAATCGGCATCATTGACATCCCCTTCACCGTTATCAACGACGACTCAGCCTACATCATTACTTCCTATCTGGACTACGCCCGGGACAACGACGACATCAAGGCCGTGGTTATCCGGCTGAACTCCCCCGGCGGCGGCGCGTCGGCCAGCGAAAAGCTGTACCTGGCCACCCGCAGCGTGCGCGACAAGAAACCGGTGGTCATTGTCATGACCGACATTGTGGCCAGCGGCGGATACATGATGTCCATGGGGGCAGCCACACCTACGCCAAAGGCTCGTCCCTGGTCGGCAGCGTGGGCGTGATTCTGTCCTATCCGGGCCCCTTGCTCCCCGACTCGCCGCTGGAGGATGTGCTGGTCACTGGACCGTCCAAGCTGAGCGGGGGCGACCGCCACGATTGGATCGTGCTCCTGGACGAGTTGAAGCAGGGGTTTGCGCATATGGTCATCACTGAGCGAGGGGACAGGCTGCTCCTGACTGAGGAAGACCTGATGCGGGCCCGGCTGTACTCCGGCATTGATGCGGTCAAGCACGGCATGGTGGATGGCGTGGGCGACGACGCTGCGGGTTTCGCCAAGGCGGCCAGTCTGGCCGGCATCGCCAACTACGATGTAGTGGATGTGAACATCGAGGTGGCCCGGATTTTCGTCCAAAAATCTCGCCGGGTATTTGCTTCCGCTGATGGTGTGGATGAACCGGCAACCGTGGCTTCGGACGGTGGAAACAAGCCCGCGCCCACGGCGCGGTTGCATAGTCCGGCGGAGTTGCGGCGGCTGCTGATGCCGTCCAGTTCCCAATCTCCTGGTCAGGACGCGCTGCCGGGGCTGCCGCTGAAGGCGGGCGGCCCTAATGTTTACTACCTGTATGTTGGAACTCAACAGTAAAAACCGCATATTGCTGCTGGTTCCGGTAGTCGCCAGTATATTTTTCCTGGGCGCCTTCTTCTATTACTATCGCGGCGTCTATCGTCCGCCGCCGCCCACCGTGGCGCCCCTCAGCGACATTGTGACTCCCGTGTCGGCCTACAGTGCCACCGAAGAGGTGGTGCTGCGGCCGCGCCAGGGCCGTGTGGTGGCGGTGGATGCCGCCCACCGCCACCGGTTCTCCATTGAGGAGTTGGCCGCTTTGGAGGCAAGGATCGCGGAGCGCGGCTACGATTTAGAGATTTTCGGCAGTTTTAGCTCCACGGAGGAGGGGGCGCGCAAGGCTCAGATGGGAACAGCCCTGGGGCGGGCAGACAGTCTAGTGGTGGCGATGCCTGGCGAGCGCTACTCTAGCGCGGAAGTGGACATGGTGCGGCAGTTTGTCGCCAAGGGTGGCCGGCTCCTCCTGATAGGAGACCCCACCAGGGAAAGCCAGATTAACAGTCTGGCCGATGCCTTTGGCATTGCGTACCGGAACGACTATTTGTACAGTCTCGGTGATTACGATCTGAACTTCCAGTACATCCGTGTCCGTAGCTTCCAGCCGGATGAGCTCACCCAAGGGCTAGGAGAGGTTGTGCTGTACAGCGCCAGTTCCATTACGTCCGCGGGCCCGGTGCTAGCCTCCGCCGACGGTAAGACTAAGTCAACTTTGTCTGAAGAGCCTCAGTCCTTCCCCGTCCTGGTCCGGGGCAATACCGGACAGGTGGTAGCCCTTGCCGACATGACCTTCATGCTGCCCCCCAAAATGCCATACTGGATAACGGGCGGTTAATGTCCAACTTGGCGATCTACCTAACTACCCACCAACGCCGCTTTGAGATGGCGGACTACCCCGGGTTCTTGCGGGGCGAGGTGCAGGTGATAACCACGCGCCCAGAGGTGTTCGGTGAGGCCAGTGCGCTCAGGAGCCAACTGGCGAAGCATCAGATAGCCTCCAAGTTCAGCCGGGACGAAGACCCGTCGCGAGGCCTTGGACGGCGGGTACATCAATAAGTTCATGTTTGTCGACGGCACCAAGAACCAGGATATGTTCGATAGCCTGGGATCGGACCGGTTCAACGGCTTTTACGGTACTGCGCCCGGAACGCCGGATAGCGAGGCGGCCGGGGTGTTTCGGAAACTGTACGAAGAGAGGTTTGGCCAGCTTCCCACCAACCCGTTCATCGGTGAGACCTTTGACGCCTTTGTGTTGCTCTCCCTGGCCATCCAGAAGGCGGGCAAGTACGAGGGCCCGGCCATCCGTGATGCCCTGCGCGACGTGGCCAACCCGCCCGGCGAGAAGGTTGGCCCAGGGGACATCAGAAAGGCGCTGGATCTCCTGCGCGACGGCAAGGATATTGACTACGAGGGCGTGGCCGGTTCCCAGAACATTGATGCCCGCGGGGACGCGTCCAACACCATCGGGATTTGGAAGATTGACGGGGGCAAAATCACCTCCACCGGCCGCTTTGAAGGGCCCTGAGCGGATGGCCGGGATGCGGGCTGGTGTCTCGGTGAGGTCGGCGCGGTGGCAGGCGCCTGTGCTGCTCTCAGTGCTGTTGTCGCTGGTGCTGGCGTGCGGCTACGGCCCCAGTGGCGGCGAACCGGGTCCGGGTGGGGTGGGCCGGCAGGCCGGCGACTTTCAGGCAGAGCTTTTCGCGGGTGGCGAGTTCCGGCTGGCCGACGCAGTAGGCCAGGAAGCCGTGGTGCTGAACTTCTGGTTTCCATCGTGCCCGCCTTGTCGCGCGGAGATGCCAGAGTTCCAGCGCGCCTGGGAGCAGCTGCAGGGGCAGCCGGTGCGCTTTCTGGGGATGTTCGTGCCCCAGGGACTGGACAGTGAGCAGGACGCCAGGAACTTTGTGGCCGAGCTGGGGCTGACCTACGACTTCGCCACCGACCGGGGAGCCAACGTGGCCCAAAGCTACCAGATACAGTATTTCCCCACCACCTACTTTATCGGAAGGGACGGCCGGGTTTTCCGTGTGGAGCTCAGCACGCTGGATGCGCCGGCCATTACCCGGCTGGTGGAGGAGATGCTGGGGAGCTAGCCCCGGCACTCCGGGGCCCGGCAGCAGATATGGGAATCCTTGATTGGATCTTGGTGGCAATCCGCTGGGTACATGCCTTGGCGGCGGTGGCTTGGGTGGGCGGCAGCATGTTCTACGCTTTGGTGCTGCGGCCAGTCTGGCGCCGGAGCAATCCGGGCCAGGAAGTTAGCCGCGCCGTGGGGACTGAGTTTCGGAGCGTGGTGACCAGCGCCATGGCGGTGCTGCTGATTAGCGGGACGGTTTTGACCGTGTCGCGGCTTACCAGCAAGGGGGCCACCTTGCCTTATGTGGCGGTGCTGGTCGTAAAGATTCTCCTCGCGGTGTATATGTTCTACACGGTGTGGGTCTGGCATCGGCCATCCAAGGCCAGTGATCCGGATGTGGCAGAAGGCCGGTGGCGCCGCGCCCGCCGCCGTCTCGCCGGCACCAACGCGGTGTTGATTACCGGTGTGGTCGTCTTTGGCCTGGCCGATGTGCTGGATGCCCTGTTTGAACGCGGGCTGGCCCGGTAGCGGTCAAAGACCCTCTAACCCGATACATGGGGGACAAGTGAACAAAGAGTTGATGGAGATACTGGCGTGCCCGGTGTGCAAGGGCGAGCTGGAGCTGTGGGTGGAGGAGGCCCAGGGAGACGAGGTGCTGCAAGGGGCGCTGCTGTGTGCCAGCTGTCATGAAAGCTACCCTATTCAGGATGCCATACCCAACCTGCTGCCGCCTCAAATGCGCGGCTAGGGCAGCCCAAGAACTGGCCCGCTAACCACAGAGAGCGCAGAGAACACAGAGAAACGTATGATTGGACGTCCACCTTCTCTGTGGCCTCTGTGTTCTCTGTAGTGAATTCTCGGAACAGGACTTAGGGCAGGCCGCCGGTGAGGACCCGCGCCACCTGGGCGGCCAGCGCTTCCGCCCGCTGCCGGAGCTGCTGGCGGGTCAGATTCTCCACTGGGTGCTGGGTGAAGATGGTTGGGTAGTCCGGTGCGCCCCACATCCGCGCCATGGCCGTCGCCGTGGGGACAAACCGGTCGGTGCAGATGGTGGCGGAAGGCACTCCGGCCTTCTCGGCGTGGATCCCGTCGTGCACACTGCACGCGCTGCAGGAGCCTCAATCTCCGATGGCGATGACCACCGCGTCGCAGTGCTGGGCCAGCTCCTGCATCGCCGCCGGATCGGCGGGACGAGAGGCGCTGGGCTTGCGGTGCCACTGAACTTCGCCGATTTCGTAGCGGGTCCGCAGTACCTCCACCAACTCCTCTAGCAGCACATCGGCGTTGCGCTTGCTGTCGTCGATGAGGCCGATGCGGGCGCCGGCCAGCGCGGACAGGCGGGGAGCGCCGTCAAAGGACGCCGCCACCGGCTGCGTGGTGGGGTTCACCAGGGTGTATTCCTGCGAGTGGTCTTGGGACATATTTCTGCACCTCCAGAACGGCAATTTATGGGCGAGGCATGTCTCGTCTCTACGGACGCAGCCGGATTTCTCGTGTCACCGCGGTGGAACCGACTTTGGGCCCCCAGGATGGGATCACCGACGACATGTTGGCCTCTTCGCCCCCGGCAAAGACCAGCAGAATATCCTCCGGCTCCGGCACCAGGCTTACATAACGCTGGGCATCGCCGGGGGCCACCGGACTAGCCAGCACCAGGGCCTGCTTCAGGTCCGCCACCGAGCGCCGGATGCGGGGGTGCAGATAGGCGCGCACATCGGCCTTGCTCCAGTCCCGCCAAAGCTGGCTGCTGCCGGCGATGGTGACGGCAATCTGCCCCTGGCGCACTCCTCCCGCCGGGTCGCCCACCGAGCCGGAAGTGGACATGGAGGTGCCCAGGGAGGAGGCGACGTCGGCGATGGCGTAGAGGATGGCCTCCGGCTGGCCCACGGAGCGCACCTGCCGGGGCGCCTCCGCGGCGAACACTGTGACGGCGCTCTGCTCCGGGCGGAAGCCTCGCCCCACGTGCAGGGGAGTCCAGTGGGTTTCGGTCTCCGCCTCAGCGATGCAGTAGGTGTACTTGCCGGGGTGGCCGATGACGCTGCGGTCGAAGAGGCCGGGTATGGCGGCACCGGCGTTCATCAGGATGAGCCGCACCGCCCTTCCGATGGTGGCGTTGGCCCGGTTTCCGGGGCCGAACAGGTTGCCCCGGGCGTTGATGTTCAGCTGCTGGACCACCGGCCCGTTGACGATGACCAGGATGGCCGCGCCACCCAGGCTGGAGGAAGGCCCCACCAGGTTGAAGACGGGGTCCAGCATGGCCTCGGTAGCCGCCAGCACCACCGGAAGGTGTTCCGGCAGGCAGCCGGCCATCACCGCGTTGGCCGCCACCTTGCCCACGGTGATGCGCCGCCGTCGCTCCGGCAGCTCGCCCACCACCTCGTCAGCGTCGCGGCCCGCGTAGTCCAGAAACTGGGCCACCCGGTGGTCAACCGGCGGAACCACCGGCAGGCCGTCGGTCCAGCCCAACTCGTAGCACCGCTCGATGGCCTCCAGCGCGCCGTCCCAGCGGGCGGTAGTGGTGTCGCCTAGGTCTTTCAAGGCTTACCTCAGCCACCAGCGGTCAGCTATCAGCCGTTAGGCCCCACCCCCCGGGAGGGAGGCGGGGGCTGACGGCTAATAGCTGACCGCTGACCGCTCGCTGCTACCGGACCCGCTCGTACTTGGAGAAGCTGCGCAGCTCCTTGGGCGGGGTCATCTTGGAGCCGCGGATGGTGAAGGACACCTCGGAGACGTAGACGTCGCCGCGGGAGTCCACCGCAATGCCGTGAGGGGCAATGAACTGGCCGGCGCCCTCGCCTTCCTCTTTGTTGCCAAACACGCACACCCGGTTGCCCTGCAGATCGTAAATGCTCACGCGGTGGCCCAGGCCGGGGGCATCATCAACGCCGCCCATGCCGTTGAGCTCGCCGATGTAAATGTGGTTCTGCCACAGCACCATGGAGTCGGGGCGGTGGATGTTGCTCCACATGGTGACAAAGTTGCCGTCGACGTCGAAGAGCTGCACCCGGTGGCACTCCCGGTCCACCACGTATACTCGCTCTTGCTGGTCAATGGCGATGTTGTGGGGCCGGATGAACTGGCCGGCGTCGATGCCCGGCTCGCCCCAGGAGAACTTGTACTCGCCCTCGGCGCTGTAGACGTGGATGCGCGAGTTGCCGTAGCCGTCAGAGATGTATACGTCGCCGTTGCTAGGCCGGATGGCGGCGGAGGTGGGACGGTTGAAGGGCTGGCCGCTCCAGCGCGGCGCGGGGTGGTTGCGCTCGCCGATCTCCATCAGCTTTTCGCCGTCGGGGCTGAACTTCTGGATGGTGTGGATGCCGTCGTCGGCGGCCAGCAGGGAGTTGTCGTAGGGGCTGTAGTATAGGCCGTGGGTGCGGTTGCTGAACAGCCCTTCTCCGAATGAGCGGATGAAGTTGCCCTGCTTGTCAAACACCATGATGGGGTGCTCGCCCCGGGTCAGGATAAACACCCGGTCTTGCGCGTCCACCGCCACGCCGGGGCACTCCAGGAGCTTCATGCCACGGGGCAGCTTCATCCAGCGGTCCACGTACCGGTATCGGAATTCGCCCTCGCCAAAAGTCTGCCGTGTGGTCATTCGCGTCACCTCATGCTCATGTTTGGGGGCGGCCTGCGCCCCTACGATTCGGGGTAATCCTACGGTGTGGTAGTTGGGGTGTCAATGGGCGACTGACAGCCCCATTATTCCAGACTACCCCACCACGCTGCGCCCCTCGCCCTTCAGGTAGTCGGCGGTGCGCAGGGCCAGGGCCTGGATGGTAGGCGTGGGGTTGATGGAAGCGCCGGTGACAAAAATGCTGCCGTCAATGATAAGCAAGTTGGGCACGTCGTGGGCGCGGCCCCAGCGGTCCACCACCGAGGCGGCGGGGTCGTTGCCCATGCGCGCGGTGCCCAGCAGGTGCCAGCCGGCGTTGCGCCGCTGGTGGACTGTCACCACCTTCTTGGCTCCGGCGGCCTCCAGCACCTCAGAAGCGCGGGCCACGCCATGGTCCAGCAGCTTGTGGGTATTCTGACTGATCTTGTACTGGATTTTCGGCGCCGGAATGCCGTGGCTGTCGGTAAGCTTGGGGTCTAGGGTCACCTGGTTGTGGTCTTCTGGCAGGTCGTCGGTCATGATGCTGATGGCTACGGCGTGGCCGAACCGCTCGCTGAACTCCTTGTGGTGGCTGCCTCCCCAGGCGATGCGCTGGCCCATCAGTCCGCCCTGGGCGGCTTGCAGCGGCGCCAGCCCGTTGCCCAGGACCTGCATGTCGTAGCCCCGGAGGAACCCGCGCCGGGGGTCGCTCTCGTAGAACTCCTGGCTCAGCATGGTGCTGCCCCGGACGCCCTGGTCGGTCCCCATCCACTCGTCGAATAGCCCCATGGCCATGCTAACGGGGTGGTGCATCAAGCCCTTGCCCACCAGGCCGGTGCTGTTGGCTAGGCCGTCAGGGAACAGGCTGGAGCGGGAGTTGAGCAGCAGCCGGGCGGTGCCGACGCCGTTGCAGGCCATCACCACCACGCGGGCGCGCTGCTCCTGCAGGTTGCCTTGCGAGTCGTAGTAGAGGGCGCCGGTGGCGCGGCCGGAGCGGTCCACCAGTATCTCCCGAACACGGGCGTGGGTCTTGAGGCGGGCGCCCATGCGCAGCGCCTTGGGCCAGTAGGTGAGGTCAACGCCCGCCGGAGACCGCAGGTACGCGCCCATATCCGGCTGGCGGCCGTCGTAGGATACTGACGAGATGGCGGTGTCCGAGGCCCACCAGTGCCAGCCCAGCTTGTCGAAGCCCTTGGCCAGCACCTCGCCACTGGGCCGGATGGAGAAAGGCGGGCATGGACGCTCGGGCCTGGGCGGGTAGGCCGGGTCGCCCCGCAGGCCGGAAGTGCCGATAATGCGGTCGTTCAAATCGTAGTAAGGCTCCAGCTCCGAGTAGGAGAGGGGCCAGTCTTCCGCCACGCCGTCCTCGGTCTTGACCCGGAAGTCCGACGGGTGAAACCGGGGGATGTGCGAGCCCCAGTGGATGGTGCTGCCGCCCACGGCGTTGAACAGCAGCGGAGCGATAGGCGTCTCGTCTTCGTTGATGGGGTAGTCCTCCGGCAGCTTGCGGAAGTTGGGGTTGGGGTGGAAGTCGGTTTGCCAGTGCAGCGGCGAGTCGGGCTGGTTGGCCGGGTAGGCGTTGGCGGGAATCCAGCCGCCCTGCTCCAGGCATACCACTTTGATGCCCGCCTGGCACAGGCTCCAGGTGAAGGCGGCGCCGGAAGCGCCCGCCCCAATGACCAGGACATCGGCAATGTCGTCGCGCTGGGCCATGATCGCTCCTTATA
>SHYG01000053.1 GCA_009692925.1 Dehalococcoidia bacterium | reverse complement strand
GCCGCGGTGATGGGCATGCCCCGGCAGGTGTTCAAGGACCAGCTCACCAAGTTTGCCGAGGGCGTCATGCCCGCCTTTCAGGTGCGGTAGGTTAGCGGAGCGATGAGTCTTCTGTAGGGGCAGGTTTCAAACCTGCCCTGGTCCCCGCCCTGCCAGGGCGCGTCATAGGAGCGCCCCTACGGGCCTGCCTGCCCCGCCCCCGGGTACGCCGGATGCGTCAGGTGGTGGCAGGTAAACGCGCCACGCATCCCCTGAAAGAGTAGGTAGCCCAGCAATATCTGCACCGGCAGGCTGGTCATGTTGCCGGACCCAAGGGCGTAGGCGATGCTCCGGCTGCCCAGGAAGTAGAGGAACAGCACTGCCGCCGCATCCCGCCGCCGCTTGACTACTCCCCAGGACAGGCCCGCCAGCAGGGCGGTCTCCGCCAGCACAAAAGCCAAAGCCCAGCGCCCGCCCGCCAGCAGCGCCCGGCCCTCCGGGTCCACTGCGCCGTAGGACATCCCCGCCACCGCCAGGCCAATCACCGCCGCCACAAACCCGGCAATCCAGGCGTTGCGCATGCGTCGTCGCGCGGCGGCCATGTCGCCGCCAATCAGCAGCTTCAGCCACGGGCTGACTGGGGATTGGGCCTGGTCTAGTTGTGTCATTGCACTTTCCCATGTGTAGGGGCAGACCTGTGTGTCTGCCCCGGTCCCTGCCCCGCCCTGGACGCCCCTCCCCAGGGCGCACACATAGGTGCGCCCCTACGGCCGTCGCGCACCCCTACATCAGCGGCACGCCGGCAAAGGCCCCCCGGCTGATGCCCGGCCGCAGCTGCTCCGCCAGGCGGATGGCGTAGTGGTCGGTCATGCCCGCCAAATAGTCCACCGCCGCCTGCGGGGGGCTCTCTCCGTGGCAGAAGTAGGCCGGCGGCACCTGCTCCGGCGCGTCCAGGAAGTGCTGGTACAGCAGGGTCACCACATCTTTCGCCACCGCCGTTTCCGGGCTGCGACCCAGGGGCAGGTACACCTGCTGGAACATGAACTCCCGCAGCCGGTTCATTGCTTCGCGCACCGGGTCGCTCATGCTGATGGCGGGAGTCGCTCCCTTGGCTGGTCCCGGCGCGCCGGTGGCCGCCCACGACGCCTGCACAATGTCCGTCACCAGGGCGTTGATGCGCTGCGAGTGGGTGGTTCCCAGGGTCTGGTTTACCTGGTCGGGCAGGTCTGACGCCCGCAGTATTCCGGCCCGCAGGGCGTCGGCGATGTCATGGTTCAGGTAGGCCACCGCGTCGGCCACCCGGCAGATTTGCGCCTCCAGGCTGATGCTGTGGCCCTGACCGGCGGCCATACGGTGCATCGAGCTTGACGAGATGAAGTCCCCCTGGGGCTTGGAGTGGGAGACGATGCCCTGGCGCACCTCCCAGGTCAGGTTCAGGCCCTGGCCGTCCTTTTCCAGCCGCTCCACAATGCGCAGGCTCTGCTCCGCGTGGGCGAACCCGCCGGGCGCCAGCCTGTCCAGGGTCTCCTCTCCCACGTGGCCGAAGGGCGTGTGCCCCAGGTCGTGGCCCAGAGCCATGGCCTCCACCAAATCCTCGTTCAGGTTCAGCGCCCGGGCGATGGTGCGGCCAATCTGCGCCACCTCCAGGGTGTGGGTCAGCCGGGTGACATAATGATCTCCCACCGGCGCGATGAACACCTGAGTCTTGTGCTTGAGGCGGCGAAAGGCGTTGGTGTGGATGATGCGATCCCGGTCGCGCTGGAACTCGGTGCGCAGGGGGCACGGCGGCTCCGGGCGCTCCCGGCCCTGGGACAGCCGGCTGCGCGCGGCGTAGGGCGAGAGCTGATCCTCCCGCTGCTCCAGCCGCTGGCGGACGGTGAATTGCGCCCTCTCGGCCATGCCTGTTCCCCTTGCCGGGTGAATCACCCGTCCGTAGGGGCAGACCTGTGTGTCTGCCCCGGTCCCTGCCGCGCTCTGGACGCCCCGCCCCTGGGCGCACACACAGGTGCGCCCCTACCGCAGAGGCACGCTGCCCCAGCGGATGGCGTCGGGGTCGGCGGACAACCCTTGCTGGCGGGCCAGCGCCCGCACGTGCAGCAGGGTGGCATTTACTTCTGGCGTCAGCAGCACCCAGTCGGGCGCCGGGGGCAGCCAGTAGGGCGAGTTGATGCGCACCGCCTGACTCTGCGCCGGGTTGAGGTAGATGCCGAACTGGGATGTTTGCTGCATGGCAGACCTGCCCATCAGAAAGCCTCTTTCTTCATGACCAGGCGCTCCAGCCCCCACTTGCCGGAGTCGTGGATCATCATTACCAGGAAAGCTCCGAACAGTAAGGCTGTCCCAGTCCCACCACTCAGCCCCACCGGAGGGGCCAGGAACACGTTCCCCAGGTAGGCCATTGAGTAAGACCAAGCAATGCCCAGGGCGGAGATGGACGCGGCCAGCCGGGTAAACCACCCAAACGCGACGGCCAGCCCCGCGGCAAGCTCAATCAATGCGGTCAGCGCAATCTCCCAGGCGAAGGGGCCACCGTAACCACCCAGCTGGCCCAACAGCATCCGAAATCCATACTCAGCCCAGGTAAAGCCCACCAACACCCGAAATACCAGGTATGGGAAGTCGCCCAACTTGGCATATATCTTTTCAAGCATCGGAAGGGCATCTACCGGGGGGGGTGATTGTGCTAAAACCGAGTAACCACAGTTCCAACCGCCTACGGAATTATCGGCTCCAGCAGGATAGACTCGTCCCGGCTGGGGCCGGTGGAGATGATGCGCACCTGGCACCCTACCAGCTCCTCAATGCGGCGCACGTAGGCCGCCGCCTCTGCCGGAAGCTGGGACAACTTGGTGGCGCTGGCGGTGGGCCGGTCCCAGCCCGGCATCTCCTCGTAGACGGGCTTGCACCGGGCAAGCAGGCTGGCGCTGGCGGGGAACCGCTCCACCTCACGCCCGCCGGCCTGGTATCCTACGCAGATCTTCACGGAAGGCAGCCCGTCCAGGATGTCCAGGCGGGTGAGCACCATGCCGGTGAAGCCGTTGATCTGGCGGCTGTATCGCCCGGCCACGCCGTCGAACCAGCCGATGCGCCGGGGCCGCCCGGTGGTGGTGCCGAACTCCTGGGCCTTGATCCGCAGCTCGTCGGCCTGGGGGCCGTGAATCTCCGAGGGCATGGGGCCGCCGCCCACCCGGGTGCTGTAGGCCTTGTACACCCCCACCACTTCCACGATGGCCTGGGGGTTCAGGCCCAAGCCGGTGCACGCCCCGCCAATGGACGGCGAAGATGAGGTGACATAGGGGTAGGAGCCGTGGTCCAGGTCCAGCAGCGTGCCCTGGGCGCCCTCCAGAATTACCCTCCCGCCCTTGGCCAGCAGGTCTTCCACAATCTGCTCGGTGGGGTGGATGTAGGGGCCCAGCCGCTCCGCCCACTCCCGGCACTTGGCCAGCACGTCATCCATGGCCAGCGCTTTGCCGCCATAAATCTTGGTGAACAGGGAGTTCTTGAAGGCCAGCGTTCGCTCCAGGCGGGGCATCACCCCCTCCAGGTCCAGCAGGTCGCCCACCTGAATGCCCACGCGGCCGGCCTTGTCCATGTAGGCGGGGCCCACGCCGCGCCCGGTGGTGCCGATGGCGCCGGAGCCGCGGGCCTTCTCCTCCAGGTTGTCTTGCAGGATGTGGTAGGGCATGATGACGTGGGCGCGCTCGCTGACGTAGAGCAGGCTGGTGTCGATGCCCCGGGCGTTCAGGCCATCCAGCTCGCCCAGCAGCACGCCGGGGTCCACCACCACGCCGTTGCCGATGACGCCGCTGACCCCCGGCCAGCAGATACCGGAGGGCACCAGGTGCAGCTGGAACTTGCCCCTCTCGTTGACCACCGTGTGGCCCGCGTTGTTGCCTCCGGCGTAGCGCACCACGCAGTCCGCGCGGCGGGCCAGGTAGTCAATTACCTTGCCCTTGCCCTCGTCGCCCCACTGGCCGCCAATAATGGCGTAAGCTGGCATCATCCCCTCGATAACACAAACATGGCCCAAAATTAGTTAGGGGCACCCCGACTGACTCGTCGGGGTGCCCCTACGGGCCATTGGGGAGTATAGCAGAAAGCCGCTGCGGTGCAAAGCGAAATTGTGGCCCTGCTACGCCTCCGTATACTCCTCCACCGCCGCCTGGTTCAACTCCACGCCGATGCCGGGCCGGTCGCCCAGGTGCAGGCGCCCGTTCTGCGCCACCGGCGGGTTCAGGTACACCTTGTCGTAAATCGGCTCCCGCAGCAGATGGAACTCGGTGAGCCAGCCGTTGGCCACCCCGGCAATCAGGTGCATGTTTTGTAAATACCAGCCGCCGCCGTTGGCCAGGGGCAGGTGGAACATCTCTGCCATGTGGGCCACCTTGGCGTACTGGGTGTAGCCGCCGCCGTCCAGCACGTTGGCCTGCATCACGTCCACCGCCCCGCCCATAATCATGTCCCGGTTGTCCCACAGGTTCTCGCCGTGGGCGCGGGCCGCTAGGGGGATGGTGGTGCAGCGCCGCAGCTCGGCCATCAGCTTGATGTCCTTGACGTACACCGGGTCGTCGAACCAGGTGATGTTGTAGGGCTCCATACCGCGGGCCAGCTCCCGGGCGTGGGTGAAGTCCATCTTGCTGTTGCCGTCCACCATCAGCATCACCTTGTCGCCCACGGCCTCCCGCACCGCCTTCACCCGCGCCACGTCCACCGAAACATCCATCCCCCGCTGGGCCGCCACCACCTGCATCTTCAGCCGGTGGTGGCCCTGGCGCACCTTGAGCCGGGCCAGGGCCACCAGCTCCTCCAGGCTGTAGACGTTGAACCCGAAGGTTGTGTAGGTGTCCACATAGCCGGCGGAGGCGCCGCCCAGGAGTTTGTAGATGGGCTGGTTCAGGTGCTTGCCCTTGATGTCCCACAGCGCCTGGTCGACGGCGCCGCATGCCCGGGCCACCACGCCGTCCCGAACCTTGTAAGACATGCCCAGCTCCCAGCAGGCGTCGTTCCAGATGCGCTCGTTGGCCAGGGGGTCCCGCCCCGTCAGGAAGGGCGCAATCTCGCGGTTAATCAGCTCCCGTACCGCGAACCGCTCCTGGTCCCGGGAGATGCCGTGACCGGTGATGCCCTCGTCGGTCTCCACCTGGCACACCAGCATCCCCTCGGTTCGGGGCGTTTCCGTGAAGGGGAACAGAATGGGCACGCCAAGACACCGGGCCGTAACGCGGGTTACTTTCATGGGTTGCCTCCACACCGATTCTGCCAGCGCCGATGTAGGGGCGCACAGCTGTGCGCCCCTACCCAAACGCTACCATCGCTTTGTGCGAATGTACCGGAACGCCGCAATCGCCGCCGTCGCGCCGTCTCCCGCCGCCGATACCAGTTGCGCCGCCGAGTGCTGGCGCAGGTCGCCCACGGCGTAGAGGCCGGGCACGGTGGTCTCCATCCAGGCGTTCACCGGCACGTGCCCCGCGCCGTCCAGCTTCACCAGGTCCTGCAGCAGCGCCGAGTTGGGCTGCAAGCCCACGTAGACGAACAGGCCGGAGAGCGCCACCGTGCGCTCCGTGCTGGCGACGGTGTCGCGCACCCGCACCCCCGTCACCATATCTTCTCCCAGCACCCGCACCACTGTAGTGTTCCACAGCACCTCCACCTTGGGGTGCTCCACCAGGCGCTGCTGCAACACCTGCTGCGCCCGCAGCTGGTCCCGCCGGTGGAACAGCAGCACCCGGCCCACGTACTGGGTCAGGGTCAAAGCCTCGTCCGCCGCGGAATCTCCCCCGCCCGCCACGCCCACCACTTGGTCCAGGTACAGCGGGCCGTCGCAGGTGGCGCAGTGGGAGACGCCGTGGCCCGTTAATTCCGCCTCGCCAGGGATGCCCAGGTGGCGCAGAGTGGACCCGGCGGCCAGGATCACCGCCCTGGCGCGGTAGCTGCCCCCGTCGCTGGTCACCACCTTGTGCTCGCCGTCCCGGAGGATGGCACTGGCCTCCCCCATGATGAACTGGGCGCCGGCGTTCATGGCCTGCTCCTGCACCATGGGGCCCAACTCGGCCCCGGAGATGCCCTGGGGAAAGCCGGGGAAGTTCTCAATCTGCTCGACGTTTATAATTCCCGCGCCGCCAATCAGTCGCTCCAGCAGCGCGGTCTTGAGGCCGTGGCGTGCCGCGAAGAGGGCGGCGGTCATCCCCGCCAGCCCGCCGCCGATGATAATGACGTCGTACTCTTCCGCCAAGGCGGAGACCTCCAGGGAATCTCCCAGTGCGTCCGCGATATGGGGCGGCTAAATATAGACGCCGCCGGATTGGGGTGTCAATTGATAGTACGGAGGCCGGGTTCTGCCGCAGAGCCTTTTCATTCTCGCCCAGCTTGCAGGGGCGCACCTGCGTGTGCGCTCCCGGGACAGACCTCCACCCGAAGGGCAGACACCCTTCGGCTGCGCTCAGGGCAGGCTCCGGTCTGCCCCTACATTCGGGGACAATGAAAAGACCTTGCGTTTCTGCCCCAATCTGTCCCAGGCGCAAAGGGGAAGCCCAGCCTGGGCAAGCACTAAAATGACCCCAGTAACGGCGCAGGAGGACGGGTATGGCGCCCATGAAGCCGGAGGTCAGGAAGGCGCGCATCGCCCTGGCCGCCTCCGGAGCAATCGTGGCGGCATCGGCGGGGGTGATGTACCTGCTGTTCAGCACCGTGCTGCCCTTCCTCATCGCCGGGCTGCTGGCCTGTGTGCTCCAGCCCATCGTCCACAAGCTGGAGTCGTGGATGCCCTGGCGGATCAAACGGCCCGCCCTGTGCCGCACCCTGGCCATTGTCGCCATCTACCTCCTGGGCCTGGGCGTGGTGGGCGGGGTCATGGCCCTGATTATTCCGCCGGCCATCAGGGAAACCACCGAGTTGGTCAGGCTGCTGCCGGCCTACTACACGGACATCAGCGCCAACATCCAGGCCTGGAACAGCCAGTTGTCCCGCCAGCTCCCCGCCAGTGTCCGCCAAGGCCTGAGCAACTCCCTGCCCGGCGCGGCGAGCATCCTGGCCAAGGAGGCCATGGGCGCCGCCGCCATTCTGCCCAGGGTAATTACCGGCACCCTGACCCTCATCATCGGCCTGCTCATTGTGCCCATGTTCCTCTACTACCTGCTCAAGGACCAGGAGGCGCTGTCCCGGGGCGTTTACAGCGTGCTGCCCGAGTCCATTCAGTACCACCTGCACCACATCACCGTCATGACCGGCGACGTGGTGGGCGCCCACATGCGCAGCCAGTTGCTGCTGGGGCTGGTGGTGGGCACGGTGATGGGCGTGGGGCTCTATTTCCTGGGTGTCCCCTACTCTCTGCTGCTGGGGGTGGTGGCGGGCATCACCGAGCTGATTCCCATACTGGGCCCCTGGCTGGGTGGGGCGGTGGGAATCCTGGTCACATTGGCCACCGCGCCGGACAAGGTGCTCTGGGTGCTGCTCCTCTACCTGGCGGTCCAGCAGGTGGAGAGCCTGCTGCTGGTTCCCCGCATTCAGGGCCATGCTCTGCGGCTGCACCCCATGCTCATCATGCTGATTGTGGTGGTGGCCAGCCAGTTGGCGGGCATCTGGGGCATCATCATCGGCCCGCCCTTAGTTGCGGTGGTGCGCGACCTGGTGCGGTACTTCCACCGCGAGTGGCACCGGCCCTCGCTGGTGGTGGAGCTGCCGACATCAACCACCGTACCTGGCAACTTACAGGCTGCCCATCTTGAGGGAGTGGCAGCGCCTGACGCTGGGCCGCCGCGCCTGGTGGAGTGAGGCCGCGCCCTTCGGCATCGCGCCGGGCAGGCTCAGCCCGAGGGGGCAGAAGGCCAGGGCCCAAAGTGCCGCTCCAGCCCGGCGGCAAACTCCTGGGGCGTGAAGCGGTACACCTGGGTGCCGTACACCTGGATGACGTAGTGGGCGCACAGGGCCCCCATGCGGGCCGCCCGGCTCAGGGGATAGCCCTGCACCAGGCCCTTAATCAGCCCGCCCCGGAAGGCGTCGCCCGCGCCGGTGGGGTCCACCACCTTGTCCGCAGGCACGGTGGGGATATGCTCCACCCCGGCGGCGGTGATAATCTCCGCCCCATGCTCCCCCTGGGTGGTGATGACGGTCCCCGCCATTGCCACCAGCTCATCGGTGGACCGCCCCGTCTTGTCCTTTATCAGCGCCAGCTCGTAGTCGTTGGAGATGAGCATCCGGCACTGGCCGATGCACCGCGCCAAGTCGTCCCCCTGCCAGATGGGCAGGGACTGGCCGGGGTCGAAGATGGCGAATACTCCCAAACGGTGGTAGGCGCTGGTGTAGTCCATCATATCCTGCAGGTTGCCCGGCGCCACGATGGCCAGGCACTGGGCCGGGTTAATGGCGTTGAAATCAAAGCGGGAGGATTGCTTCATGGCCCCCGGATTGAAGCCGGTAATCTGGTTGTCCGCCAGGTCGGTGGTGATGTAGGCCGAGGCGGTGGCTTCCTCAGGCACCACGCGGATGTCGCCGGTGCCGATGCCGTGCTGCTGCAGCCACTCAAAGTAGCGGTGGTAGTCGTGGCCGATGGTGGCCAGGATGCGGGGGCTCTCCCCCAGCAGGGACAGGGCGTAGGCGATGTTGCCCGCGGTGCCGCCGAAGTTCTCCGTCAGCCCGTTAACGGTGAAGCTGACGTTAATCTGGTGCAGCTTGTCGGGCATGATGTGGTCGGAGAAGCGGCCGGGGAAGTCCATGATGCGGTCGTAGGCCAGGGAGCCAGAAACCAGGATTTGCATATGTGGTGTTCCTCGCGCCAGAAGTTGTTGCAGTATACTTCAGCCTCCCGCCGGCCGGTAGGCGGTTAAGCCAGCCACCCACTGACTCGCCTCCCTTGACGCCCACCCCTCCGGTATGAGAACTTTTGTTCTATCTAAGCCGGAGGTCTGCCATGCTCATCCAACACACCCCCGACGTCTACGAGAAACTGAGCCTGCTGGGCGGAATGGCCGGGGACGATGTGCTCGCCCCCGCCACCAATACTGGGAGCGGCAAAGCCAGCCGGACGCCCTATTCCAGAGATAAGCGGCAGCCCATTCCCGGCGTGTACCGGGCGGCCATGCCCAACGGCAAGTTCATCAATCTGCTGCGGGTGATGTTCACCGACTTCTGCATGATGGACTGCGCCTACTGCCCCAACAGCACCTACGTGCCCCGCAAGCGGTACGCCTTCAAGGTGGACGAGCTGGCGCGACTGTTCATGGAGCTGCACCAGCGCCACTCGGTGGCCGGGCTGTTCCTCAGCTCGGGCATTGCGGGCAGCGGCTCCAAGACCACCGAGCGGCTGATCCAGGTGGTGGAGACCATCCGAAACAAGTACGGCTTCCGGGGCTACGTCCACATGAAGGTGATGCCCGGCGCGGAGCGTCAGTACGTGGAGGCGGCCTACCGGCTGGGCACCCGGCTGTCCATCAATGTGGAGACCCCCACGCCGGAGATGATGCGCCGCATCAGCCCCCACAAGGATCTGGAAAAGGACATTCTGGCCCCCATGGGCTGGATTGACGAGCTGACGCGCCAGGGGACCGGCGGCGCGGTAGGGCAGGTCACCCAGATGGTAGTAGGCGCCGCTGACGAGACCGACCGGGACATCTTCCAGCGCGTTGACCAGCTCTACACCGACTGGAACCTGAAGCGGGTGTACTACTCCGCCTTCCGGCCGGTGCGCCACATCCCCCTGGAGGAGCACCCGGCCACGCCGCCCATGCGGGAGCACCGGTTGTACCAGATGGACTGGCTCAAGCGGGTTTACCAGTTTTCCAACCAGGAGATAGGCTTGGCCTTTGACCGCAGCGGGTTCCTCTCCCTGGAGCAGGACCCCAAAACCGCCATCGCCGTAGAGAACCTGGACGCCTTCCCCGTGGATGTGAACGCCGCCAGCCGGGAGCAACTACTGCGGGTGCCCGGCGTGGGGCCCACCTCGGTGCAGCGCATCCTGGACAACCGGCGGCAGCATAGCATCGACACCTGGCATGACCTGCAGGCCATGGGCGTGGTGCGGACGCGGGCCGGGCCCTTCCTGGCCTTTCCCGGCCAGCGGCCGCCGCCAGGCAAGCAACTGCGGCTGGAGCTGTTTGGAGAGGATGCGCGCCAGAAGCAGCGCGAGCTTCAGCCGCAGCCCGCCGCGGGGACGCTGTCCGCCCGGCCGGGAGTCACTGGCGCGCCCTGCGGCCAGGCGAGCTCCTGCACAGGCTGCGCCATGTACGGCGCGCCGGGGCACCCAGGGCCGGGTCGGTGAGGGGGGAAACGCCCTCACTCCTCCAGCGTCGTGATGTCGCCGTGGTCTAGCCCCAGCTCCCGCACCTTGAGCAGGCGGAGAACAGTGAATTGGGCCTGGAAGCTATTGGCCAGTATCTTCGCTCTGAAGGATTTGCCGGATTTCCTGATGCAGCACCAGCACATTGTTGGTGACCGCGTCTCAGACAACTTCGTAGTCCACTCCGAAGTACCCGTGAATCAAGCGGTCCCGCATACCTGCCATGGCCCTCCATTCAACATGCCCGTACTTCTGTTTGAGGTCGTCTGGCAACTGTTTCGTGGCTTCGCCAATAACTTCCAGGCTGCGTACAAATGCCCTTTGCAGCGTCTCATCCCACAGGAATTCCTCCCTGTCCAGACCCTGGGCTTGCTCCACCAGATACTGGGTTTCGTTAAGGATGTGACGCAGATACGCCAGGGATGAGGTTGACATACTCAGTCTCACTCAAGATATGCGGCCCGATGTAAGGGCTAAGGGATTCAGGGGTAACCAACTCCACAGGACGCTCGAACAGGTCTTCCAGGAAGAAGGCCAGGTGGATGAAGGCATCGAAGGTCTTGCACCCTGGCGCGAACTCCACCAGCACATCAACATCGCTCTCGTCCCGTTGCTGCCCGCGGGCGAAGGAGCCAAAGATGCCCAGCCTGCTCACGCCGAAGGCCTTGATCTGCTCCTGATGCTCTTGAATGAGCAGCAACAGGTCTTGTTTTGCTTGCACAACCATATTGGCACCAACAGAACTTTATTTGGACCTGGCCAGCAACCGCCGGGGAACAGGCCACCCTCTTGTATCTTATCACTCCTCCAGCGTGGTAATGTCGCCAGGGTCCAGCCCCAGCTCCCGCGCCTTCAGCAGGCGGCGCATGATCTTGCCGGAGCGGGTCTTGGGCAAAGCCGGGGTGAACTCAATCTCGCTGGGCACCGCAATGGGCCCCAGCTCGTGGCGCACGTGCAGCTTCAGCGCCGCCGCCATCTCCTCGGAGGGGGTTTGGCCCATCCGCAGGGTGACAAAGCCCTTGATTGACTCGCCCTTGATGGCGTCGGGCTTGCCGATGACCGCCGCCTCCGCCACCGCCGGATGGGACACCAGGGCGCTCTCGACCTCCGCGCTGCCGATGCGGTGGCCCGCCACCTTCAGCACGTCGTCAGCGCGGCCCACCACCATGTAGTAGCCATCGGCGTCGCGCAACGCCACGTCGCCGGTGAAGTAGCAGCCGGGGATGGTGCCCCAGTCCTTGGCGTAGCGCTCCGGATCGCCGTAGACCGCGCGGAAGAAGTGAGGGAAGGGCTTGCGGATGACCAGAAACCCGCCCTGGTTCGGCTCGGTGATGGGCTGGCCCTCCCGGTCCACGATGTCCAGAATGGCCCCAGGCAGGGGCCTGCCCACCCGGCCGGGCCGTACCGGGATAGTCGGCGGCGTGCCCAGGCAGGGGGCGCCGGTCTCGGTCTGCCACCAGTTGTCCACCACGTGGCCCCACTGCCCGCTGCCGCAGATGTGCTGGTAGGCCCAGCGCAGGGCCTCCGGGTTCAGCGGCTCGCCGGCGCAGGTGAACAGCCGCAGGGAGCGCAAGTCGTACTGCTGGGGGTAGGACTCGCCGTAGCGCATCAGCATCCGCACCGCCGTCGGCGCAGTGAACACCACGTTCACGCCCTGCTTCTCGATGACCTCGTAGAACACGCCGGGATGGGGATAGTCGATGGCCCCCTCGCGGAACACGGTGGTGGCCCCGGCCACCAGGGGTGCGTAGACGATGTAGCTGTGGCCCACGGCCCAGCCCAGGTCGGAGGTGCAGTAGAAAACGTCCTGCTCCTTGATGTCCCAGAAGGTCTTGAAGTAGTAGTAGGTGCCCACCATGTAGCCGCCGTGGACGTGGAGCACTCCCTTGGGCTTGCCGGTGGTGCCGCTGGTGTAGAGGATGTACAGCGGGTCTTCCGAGTCCATAACCTCCGCCGGGCAGTGGATGCTGCCCTTGGCCACCAGCTCGTCAAAGTCCACCTGGCGCGGCCCCAGAGGCGGCTTGGCCTCCCGGCGCCAGACCACCACGTGCTGCACGAAGTCCAGGCTCTTGACGGCCTCCGCGGCGATGTTCCCTAGCTCCACCTGCTTGCCCCGGCGGTAGCCGAAGTCGGCGGTAATCAGCACCTTGGCCTGGGCGTCCACGATGCGCCCCCGCAATGCGGCCACGCTGAACCCGGCGTACACCACGCTATGCACCGCGCCGATGCGGGCGCAGGCCAGCATGGCGATGGCGCCCTCGGGAGTCAGGGGCATGTAGATGACCACCCGGTCGCCTTTAGCCACGCCCAGGGACTTGAGGCCGTTGGCGCAGCGGTTGACCAGCTGGGCCAGGCGGGCATAGGTAAGCACCCGCTCGCTGCCGTCCTCGCCCAGCCAGATGAAGGCCGCCTTGTTGCGCGTCGGGGTGGTCAGGTGCCGGTCCAGGCAGTTGTCGGTGATGTTGCACTGGGCGCCCAGGAACCACTTGAAGGTGGGATAGTCCCACTGGAACACCTTCTGCCACGGCTTGAACCAGTGCAGCTCTTTAGCCACCTCGGCCCAGAAGCCCTCGGGGTCCTCCGCGGCGCGGCGGCAGGCGGCGTCATAATCCTGCAGGGTAGCCTGGCGCACCAGCGAGTCCGGGGGAAGTATCTCCTCCCGGTCCTGGAGCAGATGGTCAATGCGGTCTGGCTGGGTCATGGCGGCACCTCTTGGTATGGATTCGCAGGGGCGGGTTTCAAACCCGCCCCTGCACCGGCGCATTGCCCGGATTTTCCTGATCCTCGGCCCATTTGGCCGGGTTTCCGACGATGTATTGGCGGATGGAGTCCAGGTCGCCCTCGTTGCGGATGACGTGCTCGTAGTAGTTGCGTTGCCAGGCGGGAGTTCCCCGCGTGCCACGAACGGTGTTGATGCGGGCGGTGACGGCAGATTTGAACCCTGCAACCAATGAGCCTAACGACCTGGCTGGCCGATGTAGGGGAGCCGTTCGTGCCTCGGGTAGGGGCGCACGGCCGTGCGCCCTTACGTCACCATCCACCCCAAAGAACACGATTCCATGAAAATGGTTAGGCATCACCTGAAAAATGTCTAACCCAACCCCGGGCCGAATCATCGCCGTGCGCAACCATTCCTCCTGAACAATGGCCCCAAACTCATGCAACCGCATCTCTCCATCCGCCACATCGCCGAACAGGCTTGCTCTGCCGTGAGTGCAAAGGGTGACGAAATATGCCCCGGCCTGAGCGTAGTCATAACTCGGCAGGCGCAGGGATCGGCGGTGATTCTTGTCAGGATCGTACTTCACTCCGACCATTTCTCTGCCTACCGTAGGGGCGCACAGCTGTGCGCCCCTACGCACTGCACCACAACCATTTCACTTAAGGTGTCGGGAGGCAGGCCTCGCAAGCCATCCTCTCGCCGGTCTTCCAGGATGAGGGCGATGGCCTCGGATAGGCTCTCCAGAGCCTCCTGCGTAGACTCTCCCTGGCCGTTGGCGCCAGGAATCTCCAGGCAATAGGCGATGCGCCACTGCCCATCCCGCTAGATAATGGCGGTGAACTCGTTTCGCATTCCGTTGGCCTCCTGAGTTCTTGACTACGCAGACACCGCGTCCCAGATTCCATAGCGGCTAAAGTGGCCCTATTCTAGCCGGGCCTGGTGAGGCGGGCAAGCTGACGAACGCCTTCAGATTGACCCTGGCAACGGGCGTGGCCTACAATTGGGCTAAGTCACGCGGGAGCGCTGCGGAGCTTAATTGGGGACATTTACGGTTCCAATCGAGGTAGGCGACCTGGCGGGCCGGCAGGTTTTGCCGGTGGATGCCCTGGTGGATACGGGGGCAAGCGACACCGTGCTGCCCCAGGATGTGCTGGACAAGTTGGGTGTGACTCCGATAGTCCGGCGACCTTTCCGCCTGGCCGATGAACGTATCGTGGAGTACGCAGTGGGCCAGGCCCGTATACGCCTGAGCGGCGAGGAGTTCATCGTACTGGTAATTTTTGCTCCGGAGGGAACTATGCCCCTCCTGGGGGCAACCACCTTGGAGACCTTCAGTCTGGGAGTAGATCCCAAGGCACAACGTCTTATGCCGGTCCCTGGGTTGCTCAAGTAACATCACCTCTAACCAGTGCAAGTCAGCCGGCAATCGGAGTAGCAGCAATGACAACCTCAAGCGGGTTTGCCCATCCTGAGCACCTGGTGGACGCAGCCTGGGTGGAAGCCCACCGCAGCGATCCCAACTTGGTCATTGTGGACTGCGATGTGGAGC
>SHYG01000052.1 GCA_009692925.1 Dehalococcoidia bacterium | reverse complement strand
AACGGGCTTTGCATGAGTTGCCTACCAGGGGTTGAAACCCCAGGGCCGAACCCCCCCCAACCCCCCTTTGCGAAAGGGGGGATTTAACAGGGTGCTGAAAAAGGGGTCGACGGCCCGAAATCGCCCCAATTTTCGTATCTGAGAGCCCGCCCATTTTTCGCAAAATCGGGGTTTTTCAGCAGCCTGTTAGACGCTCCCCCCTTTCGCAAAGGGGGGCGAGGGGGGATTTTAGTCCCACGTTTGCCACCTGAATGCGCTATAATCTATCTCCGGCGCCGCCCTGCCTTGCTCCGTAGCGCAAGGGAGGCCTCGCCGCAGCATTCCCGTGAGGAGGACGCCTTGATACGAACCCTGGGCAAGAAGACCCCCAAGGTGGCGGCTACCGCCTGGATCAGTGAGGCCGCCTATGTAGTGGGAGACGTGGAGATTGGTGAGTACACTAGCGTTTGGCCCGGCGTAACCATCCGTGCCGACGGCGCCAACAAGGTTGTCATTGGCAACTACTGCAACATTCAAGAAGGCGCGGTAGTCCACGGCAACGGTCTGGTAATTGAGGACTACGTCACCATCGGCCACTGCGTAGTAGTCCACGGAGATCGCATCGGGACCGGCTCTTTGCTGGGCAACAACTGCACCTTCCTCAACCGCTCCACCATCGGCAAACACGTGATGGTGGCCGCCAACTCGGTGGTGCTGTCCGGCACTCACGTCCCGGACAACTCATTTGTCACCGGGGTGCCCGGCGCGGTCAAACGCCCGGTCACCCAGGAACAGGTGACTCGGATGTTGAACACCGCCAAGAGCCTGGTAGAGCGGGCCAAAGCGTTCAAGGAGAGCGGGCTCTAGAACTATTAGCCGAGGCGCTCCGCCACCGGGAGCACCCGGTCGGCCAGATGCTCCATGACCCGGATGCACGAGTCCACGCCTTCCACGCGGAAGTCATAGGTAAGCTGGTCAATCCCCAGCTCCCGGCAGTAGTAGACGTCGTCCAGCACCTCCTGGGTGGTGCCGATGACCGCGCCTCCGCTGCGGATGGAAGCTCGCTCGGTGAAGCCGATATCGGTGAAGTGCAGGCTGCGTTTCAGGGAGATTGAGACGCCGGCGGGGTCCCGGCCTACCCTGTCCAGCTGCCGGTTCAGGTAGGGCAGGTTCCCCGCCACAAAGTCGGGAGTCTGCCGCGTGGTGTGCCAGCAGGCCCCGTATTTGGCGGTGCGGCGCAACGCCGCGTTGGTGTGTCCGCCTACCCAGATGGGAATGTGGGGTTTCTGCACCGGCTTGGGGGAGAACTGGATGCCCTCAATGTGGCAGAACTGCCCGTGATACACCGGATCGTCTTGGGTCCACAACACCTTGAATACCTCCAGGTACTCGTCAGTCATGGCTCCCCGCTGGGCGTAGGGCACGTTCAGGGTATCAAACTCCTTCTCCAGCCAGCCCACACCCACACCGCAGATCATCCTGCCGCCCGTCAGCACGTCCAGGGAAGCAAACATCTTGGCCTGCACCACCGGGTTCCGGTAGGGCACTATGATGACGGTGCTGCCCAGCTTGACGGTGCTGGTGCAGGCAGCCAGAAAGCCCAGCACGGTCATGGTCTCCAGGAAGGGCTCGTTGGAGGGCCGCTGGAAAGAACCGTCGGCGGTGTAGGGGTACTGAGTGGTGCCTTCCGTCGGCAGCACAATGTGATCCCCGGACAGCACCGACTCAAACCCTAGCTCCTCGGCCTTCCGGGCGAATCGCCGCAGCCCGTCTGCATCGGGCAAACGGGGAATACTCACGCCAATCTTCATATCCACAACTCCTGAAGGTCACGACCGCTGAATCTGGAGGCATAACCCCGCCCCCAAGTCCGGCGCGGACACAGCCCTGCACCGGTGCCGACATTGTATTATCACCAGCGCTCCCGCGCCAGCGCCGGGCCGCCCCAAAAAAGTGAACCGCCCCGACTAATCGGAGCGGCTCACTCAGGCTGGGGGGTGAGAGGGTTCTGGGGATAACCCTGTCAAATTGGGAGGCTAGGCACTCATTTCGGGTCTAAAGGGGCTTAGCCAGCCGCGGGGTTGGCCCTTACCCTTACCTTTATTCTCCTCGCTCTTGCCCTTTGCTTTGTCCTCATCTTCCTTCTGGGAACGGCCATTGTTGGACTGGTTGGACTGGCTGTTGCCGCGGTCGTCGTCCTTCTTGTCCAGCGTCTTGACCTTGATCTTCATGTTGGCCTGGTTCTCCTTGGTGGAGCCGTCGGCGCTGCACGTCAGGGTCAGGTTTCGGCGCACCTTCTTGGATGTCGAGAGGTCCACGGGGAAGGTGCAGGCCGCGGTCACAACCTGCGACGCCGACTTGCCCGCTACCGTGATCTTGAATCCGTCAGGGGTGGCCACGCCAGTCCCCGGCGACGTGATGGGGGGCACCTCGATGGCCCGGCGGCCACTGGCGTTAGGGCATGCCGGGAAATCTACCGGACTGCCTACCGCCGCGCCCGACGCCGTCCAAGTGAAGGAGCCGCCGGCCCAGGTGCCCTTGTGACACTCCAGCCGCAATGAGAGACCACTGGTGGTAGCCAGGCTAGGCGAGCCGCTGGCATCGGCGAAGGCGGGGAGGGCCGCCATGCCGGTGCCCATGCCCACCAGGCTAAATACGCCGGCTACCATACCCACCCACCACTTTCCCGTTAGATATAATGAAAACATTACTAATTCCTCCTTCCTGCGTAAACTCGCGGAGCTAAGATGACAGGTTTAGTGTGCCTACGGAGCGTTACCTAAGCGTTACGCTATTATCACCAAATCCACCCGGCTGGGCAGGCACACCATGCCTCTAAACTATTACCCCAGTGAAACCCTCAGGAGCCGCATTTGTAACGTATCCCGCCGGGATTTGGGGATTAGGGGTTCCATTCAAACTTAATCCCCCAATCTCCTAATCCCCGCCCGTTGTCGTCTACCCACACTGGAGACGACATAGGCTGCACAGGGGGTATGTAGATTTCACCTTGGCTTAAGTTTAGACCATCACGCGCCTGGGCAGCCGGGAGGGTAGGCGCCGCGAGAAATCTCCTGCCCCTGGGAGTTGAACAGCCCCGCGACGTCGGGATCAGCGGGAGAATTGCTCCAGATAGCGGTGCCCCGGCGGAAGGAGAACCCGCCCCATTCCGGGTGCTCCTGGTTGGTGTAAACGCGAACTCTGGCGCCTGTCGGCAGGATATGGGCCGGGAACGTGAAGGTGGGAGTGCCGTCGGCCACGTCGCGCAGATTCCAGACCGTTATGTCCACTGCGGCGCCTCCCAGATTGGCAATCTGCAGGTACTCGTCCGCCTCGGTGGTGGGAACCAGGCCGTCGTAGAAGATGCACTCCACCACCACGCGGAGAGCCTCCGCGGGCTGGGGTGTAACTGTAGCGGTGGGGGCCGGCGTCGCGGTATTGGCGACCGGCGGCAAAGTGGGCCTAGGAGAAGGAGTTGGCGAGGGTGCAGGGGTTGGAGTACGCGTTGGCGTGGGAGCTGAACCTGGAGCCGGCGTCAGCGTTGGAGCAGGCGTGAGAGTAGGCGCCGGAGTCGGTGCAACAGTGGCGGTAGGAACGGGCGTCGGCACAGGAACTGGCTCGGCGGTAGGAGTGAGCTGGCTAGATCCAGGTGACGAAGGCGCAGGCGATGGTGCCTTCGCGGGCATGCCTGCGGGTGTGGCCGCCGGAACCGGCGAGGTGGTTGCGGTGGCGCCAGACAACTCGCCGGGTTCAGCCAGGGCAGGCAATGAAGCTGCCGGAAACGGGGCGGCCGCTCCCACCGCCGGGGCAGTTATGGCAGGTGGTGGCGCGGTCATCGTGGCCATGCCGGTCTGACCGGGGCGAACACCCTGCGCCGGTCCGCAGGCCGCCAGGCAGACTGCCAGGGCTGCACATGCTGCCTGCCAACCCAAACGCCGTGCCGCTGCCACTGGCATGATTATGTTTACTCACCCGTTGGTCCTGATGCGGTTAAGAATGTGGCCCATTAGTAGCCGGGTGGCAATAGTTTGGTGTCGCTTGGTCCTGATTCGGTGACTCTAATTGCCACCAATTGGGGCGGTTGCTATAATGACATCGTGAACATGGGTTACCTAGGCCGTGGGCGTCAAATTACAGCGTTGGACGTCTGCGAATGTGCTACGAAGGAGGATTACCATGGACAAGGGCACTACGGTTATTGAGGGCGGCGCGGTGGAAATCGCCATGAGCTACCGCAAGGAGCTTATGCCTGACCAGGGTCTATGCATTCAGGTCTACGGCGTCGTCGAAGGTGAGGACACGGAGATTCTGCGCTTCGACTGCTTTGATCAGGACCCCCACTACCACTACGGGCCGATGAACGAGAACATTCGCCTGCATCTGGACAAGACCACCGCGGGCAACCCCGTCGGCTGGACCATGGACAACATCCGCCACAAGCTTCCCACCATGATCCGGCGGGCCGGCTACGAAGACCTGGCCGCCGCGGTGGAAGCCAACCCCGTACCCAAGGCCAAGCTGGATGAGGCAGAGGCCAAGGCCCGCGAGCTAGCCCGCACCGGGCGCCGTACCGTGACCCACAAGCGCGGCGACCACATGTACGAGGCCGGCAACATTCGCTTCGGTCTGGAGTACCGGCATCTGACCAACGACCGGGGCTTGGCGATCCATGTATTGTCCGATGTGGCTGGTTCCGAGGTGGAGATGCTGGCCTTTGACTGCTTCGAGAATGGGCCGCACTACCATTACGGGCCGCGCAACCAGGATGTGCGGATCTACTGGGACACCACCACCTCCGGCGACACGCTGAAGTGGACGCTGGACCAGTTCAAGGCCCGCAGGTTGGCCTCCATGATTACCCGCGCAGGCTATCCCAGCATTGCCGCCGCACTGGACGAAGAGCTGATCCAGTCGGTGTTGCCTGCGGTGGAGCAGCGCGCCTTTGCCCTGGTGGGGCAGAACCGCTAGTCTTAGCTACCTGGCAGCGGCGCTAGTGCCGCCTGACTGTGGTCAACCTCACGGCGGCCTGGGGATGTTCTCTAGGCCGCCGTACTGTTTGCCCAATTTGCTCCGGGGCGTGACTCCGGCATAGGCTTTCGCTGCGCCCCTTACGCGATGTAGCGCCGGAAGAAATCGGAGACGCGAGCCACGTACTCCTCGGGCTGGCGGGCGTAGGACCGCACGTGGCCGCTGCCCGGAATGATCCACAGGGGGTTGTCTGGGTTGCCCGCCGCCCGGTGCAGTTCCACCGTCTCGTAGCTGGGCACCACCCGGTCGTTGTCGCCGTGGATGAAAAAGATGGGCCGCGGCGCAATCCGGTCCACCACCTTCACCGGCCGGACGTTGCTGAAGTCAGCCCCCAACAAGATTCGCCCGGCCAGCACTATGGGCACCGCAAACCAGGCGGGGAGAAACATGAAGTAGAAGGGCACCCGCTTCAGGTAGGGCAGGTAGTCCAGAAACCCGCTGTCGCTGACGATGGCTGGAATGCGAGTCTCCCGCGCCGCCACCAGGGTTGCCACCGCGGCTCCCAATGAGAAGCCGATCATCCCCATGCGCTCCAACGGGATTCCCCGGGCGGCGACAAAGTCCATGGCCCCTAGCAGGTCCCACTGCTCCCGGTCTCCCGCGCTGTTGCGCTTGCCGCCAGACTCGCCCCGGCCACGAAAGTCGAACAGCAGCACGCTAAACCCTTGGGCCACCAGGTCGCCGCCCAAGGCCAAGGCGCGAATGCCGGGACTGTTGCGGTGGTGCTCTTCCCCCGCGACCAGAATAATGCAGCGGGTCTCCTCAGGAGCGGGCAGGTACCAGCCGCGCAGCAGCACCTTATCCCGGCGGCTGGGGAAGGTCACTTCCTCATAGGCCAGACCCAACTCGGTGGGGTGCCCCAAAACCTCGTACCGGGAGAGCACGGTCATCTGGTGAGCCACCCAGGTAGCCACTCCGGCAACCACTGCCAAAGCTAGCAGCACCAGACTCCCCGCGATGATTAACGCCGCCAGCAGCACCTGCTAGGCCTCACCGGGCTGCACTGCCGTTGGTTTATTCACCCGGCACCAGCAACCCAAGCCTGCGCCGCTCAACCCAGTCCTGGTCCTTCTCCTCCAGCTCCTCGTCAAAGTAGCCCCGACCTTTCTTAACCACGGACATGCCCCGGTTCACCAGCAGCCACGCAATATGCCGAACCACCTCGTCGGGCACTCCGGTGGGGAAGAAAGACTTGGGGTGCATATCGCAATCGGTGTTCAAATAGTCCACCGCCAGAAACTCCCGCTCGGTGGTGAAGCAGATCTCCGTGGAGAAGAACTCCACGCCCGAGAGGCGGGCGATGTCCTTGGATATCTTTCGCAGGGGGCCCAGGCGGTAGACCCGTTGTTGAAGGGGTGTAAGCAGTTGGTACTGGTTGGCCGGGGGCTCCCACCAGCATGGGATGACTTCGCCCAGCACGTGGAACACCCGGAACCAGCCAACGTGGCCATCCAGATCCCTGGGCTTGATGCGGCGCTGGATCAGGAAGGAGTCGGAGTTGGGCGCCACCTCCGCGCACTTCAACAAATCTTGCTCGGTGCGGGCGTTGATGTTAACCCCCAGGGCGCCGCCGCCCCAACCGGGTTTCACCACAAACGGCACGCCAATCTGGGTTTTCAGCTCGTCGGTGATGCGGTAGGTCTCCACCTGACTGCGCTGGATGACCACGGACTTGGGCACCGGAACGCCGTTCTGCTCCAGCTTCACGTGGAAAAGGCCCTTGTCGGCGGCCAGTGCGCCCAGCTCAGGGTCGTTGATGACGTACCCGCCGGCGGCTTTGACCGCCTTGGCTAGGCCGAAGTACACGTTATCCGGTTCATGGGCGTCGGAGGCCATGTCGATGAGCACCCGAACCCCTATCGCGCCATCGTTCACCTTGGCGAGGAAATCGTTGGCCCAAATAGGCTCCACCAGGAAGAAGGGCAGATTGAACTGTCCGCAATACTCCCGGATGCGTGAAGCGAAGTATCCTTCCAGGGCCACCAGGGCCACGTCGTAGAACTGAGCCATCCCATCCTCTCATTTAAACCTAAGGTAAGGTGAAATCTACAAGCAGCCTAGCTGGCCTTGAGCGGGGGCAGGGGCTACGGGCGGGGATTAGGAGATTAGAGGATACATTTGCGGTTAATCCCCTAATCTCCTAATCCCCGCGAGACTAAATCCAAGCTGGCATATACATTGTTCCTTATGCCTGCCCTGCGAGGTTCACTGTGGGTTCAGTTTAGGAAACAAAAGGCCGGGAGATTTTACTCTCCCGGCCTTTTGCGGAGCGGCTACCACTCCTGCTAACTAAGCGGTGAAGCTATTTGGGCTTCGGCTTAGGAGCGCCGGGCTTGGGCATACCGGGCTTGGGCGCGCCGGGCTTGGGCATAGTCATGCTATCACCTCCTTTTTGACCAGGCTATTGCCACCGCAAACCAACAAAGGTGAGGAAATCTTCTATTTCTTTGTCCGCCGATGCAGGGTTATCGTTCCAGGCCTTGACCTGCGCCAAGAACTGGTCCTGCTTGGTGTGGAACTCTAGGTAGTTGCGGCGGACGGGGTCCTGTTCCACCACCTCGTCGGTGGCGTGCTTGCCGAAGCACGGGTCGTCGATCAACCGGAAGGGACCCTGGGGGTTGTCGCTGTCCTGGGGCCGGAAGGGATACTGACGGCAAACCAGGGGCTTGATGGCATGGATGGAGCAGACGTTGTCTTTCACGAAGATGCAGCCGGCCTCGCCGTTGGGCAATTCAACCCGGTTGAGGCCCATGACCAGCATGCCGTGCTTGGTCTGGAACAGCTGAGTCTGGTAGGACTCGTCTAGGGGCGCGGCAAAGTCGTCGGAGAAGTAGAAGGTGATGAAGGAGGACATTGGGCGATGCAGCGATTCCGCAATCCGCGCCACATCTTCAGGGATAATCAGGGGAACGTACTGCTTGCAGCATTCACCGCAAAGGGTACAGCGCCAGTTAATCATTGCGCCGGCACCCTCGGGTGGAGAGGACTCGCCATAAACCTCTGGTCACCAATCGGTCCCCATTGGGTGAAATAAGACACCCATCTGCTAGCAAGGCGAACAATGGGGCGCATTATATGTCGCACTGGCCACGGTGTCAAGGCAGATATTGGCCTGCCGCAGGGTGACTTTATCCCGCCCAGTGGTTGCTCCTAAGTGCCGCACCGGCGGGGACAGGACCCTCTTTAGACACTATCCGCAAACTCATCGCAGCGCACCCTTCTGTGTAGGGGCAAGGCATGCCTCGCCCCTACACGCAAGGCGCTAGGTGGAGCGTGGACTCAGCTTGCGCACCCAGCCGCGGATGACATTGAACCACGTTCGGCCCCAGAACCAGCTTACTATCACCAACGCCAACGCCAGCATTCCTCCCAGCACCGCAAAGTAGCCCCACCGCACATACAGCTCAGGCATATAATCAAAGTTCATGCCGTAAATGCTGGCCAGCAGTGTCAGGGGAAGGAAGATGGTGGACATGCGCGACAGTGTTCGCATACTCTCGTTCTGCCGGATCGCCACCGCGGACAGGTAAATGGTCAGGATGGTTTCAATGCGGTCCTGCAGGTTCTCAATGGTGCCCATGATCCGGGTCATCCGGTCGTGGACGTCCTGGTAGAACACCTCAGCCTCGGGGCTGATGTTGTCAAACTCCTTGTGGGTTAGGCGCTTCAGCACCTCCACCTGGGGAGTGGTCAGCCGGCGCAGGCGCAAGCTGGAGCGTTTGAGTTCCAGCAGTGTCTCCAGTATGGACTGGTCGGTGGATTCGAAAATCTCCTCTTCGATGTCGTCGGCCCGGTCGCCCAGTTGGTTCAGGGGCGGAACGATATTCTCCACCAGCGAATCGATCAAAGCATGGGCCAGGAATTCCGCGCCCCGGCGCATCACCCTTCCGTTGCCATCCCCCACCTGATGGAGGAACTGGTCGACGCTCTTCAGGGGGTAGTTGTGGTTGCTGACCACAAAGTGTTCCCCCACGAACAGGTCCAGTTCGGTGACCTCCACTAGGTCGGATTCAATAGTAAAGTTGATGGCGTGGAGGATCAGGAAAAAGTAGTCCCCGTAGTCGTCCACCTTGGCCGGGTAAACCCGTGTCTCCAGGCAACCCTCTATAGCCAGGGGATGAAAGTGGAAGGTCTGATCCAAAAACACGCCGTCGTCGGGGCCGGTGTCATTAACATCCACCCAGAGCAGACCTTCCCGGGCGACAAAGGCCGCGTGGACCTGCTCCTGGGTCAGCTTTCGGCGGAGTTCTCCCCCGGGGGTCATATGGTAGGCGCTGAACGGCATTACCGTCCTCCTGAGTGCGATGCCCCACTGTCGCTACATCGACTATCGCTGGCGCCACCGCCGGCGGCCAGCGCTGGAAGAACCGAGCCAGTGTACCACCGTGCCCCGGCGGATGCCAGGGGTCAGCCCAGGGAAGGCAGGGTCGTTTCATTGTCCCCGCATGTAGGGGCAGACCGGAGCCTGCCCTGAGCCGCGCCGAAGAGTGTCTGCCCACGGGTGGAAGGTCTGTCCGGGGGCGCACACATAGGTGCGCCCCTACGGGCTGGCCGAGAATGAAACAGCCCAGCCCTGGGAAGGCAGAACTACCTGAGCGCCCCCTTGCGGCGACGCTCTTCCGGCCACTTCAGCACCTGGCGCACCCTGACCGTACCCAGCGGGTCTAGGTACAATTCCTCTTCCCCGGCGGACTCTGCTTCGGTCCCCACCACCCGGAAGGCCAGAGTGACCCGGTGGCAACCTTGAGCCTCCACAATCTCTTTGACCTCCCAGGTCAACTCCCGGCCGCGCAGTCGCCGCTGGTAACCGGTGCGGTCTTCGCTGACAGTGGCGAGGGCAATACGGCCCGCATCATCCGCAGTTAACGCCGGCACGGGCTCCGCGCCAGGGGCGCCAGGCGCAAATTCGTCGCCAGCCGGCGACCCCAGCCCTGCGGCGCCAGGCGCGGGCTGAACGCCCTGGCCATCAGTTGTCACGGCCCGGCTACCCGAAGCACCAAGACCAGCCGCGACATTGGTGTCGCCGGTGTCCCCAAGAAAGGTACGGCCAACTGCGGTGACTAACTGCCCGTGCATGTGGGTAAGGGTGCGGATGGCTACCAACACCAGCACCGCCAGCACGACCAGGGGCAAGGGACCCGCCAGCTTCCCCAAGGAGAGCAGTTCCAGAACCAGGGGGAGCGACGAGATTCCGATGAGCAGAATCAGCGCCGTGGAGACCACGTCGCTGATCACATTGCGCAGACGCTCCTGTCCCCAGGCCGGAGGCGCGCCTCGGCGCAACATCAAATAGGAGGTGGCGGCGTCGGACAAGTGGCGCAGCCCGCGCCACAACGCCACCACTGAAGGAATACACAACAGCAAGGTGGCAATTCCAATGATATTGCCCACCAGAGTATCGGTGGTTATCCCCAGCGCTGCGCCAATATCCTGCGCAAAGCGGGCGGCGAACGCCCCGGTGGCCACCAGCACTACAATGATCGCCAGGTTGATTACCACGGGGATGGTCAGGCGGCGAATTCGCCCCGCGAACTCCCGGTCAATGCTCAGCGGAGGGACAATGCCGGCGCCCACTCCGGCGTCCAACCCCTGCAACAGCCCGGTGCCTAAAGCTGATTCAGTATCCCGGTCCATGGCAAGGCCGCCACTGAAACTCTGCAACGCCAGGGAGGCGGTGGCGGTGGAGCGCTGCAATATCTGGGGCAGTATTCGGCGACACACGCCGGCCAGGCGGTCCGAGGAGCGGGCGATGTACGGGTAAAGCAGGGCGGTCAGGGCCGTCACCCCGGCAATGACCTGGTAGGTGAACGCCCCGATGGCCTTGTACTCCACGCCCACCTTCATCATGGCCAGAGAGAATTCACCAATCTGAGGCATGCTGGTGCCCACCTGGACCGGCACCCGGCCGGGCTGTCCAGTGACAAAGGTGCTGGCGGTGTTGCTCAGGACTTTCCCCAGCACGAAGACCGTGGAGATGATTAAGGTGGGGGCCCAGTAATGGGCCACCTCCCGAAAGTTGATGAGCATGCCAATGGATATGAAGAACAAAGCGCCGAACATGTCTCGAATGGGCTCAATGATCTCGGTGATGTGCCCCGACTCTTCCGTGTCTCCCACCACCGCGCCGATCAAGAACGCCCCGGCCGCCGCGGAGATGCCCAGGCTCTGCCCAATCAGGGCCAGGGTGAAGCACAGCGCCAGGCTGGACAGCAGCAGCGTCTCCCGAGAGCCAAACTGGGACACAAACTTGATGATCCGGGGCACGAAGATTCCGCCCAACACCAGGGAGGAAGCGCCGAAGATGCCCAGCTTAAGCGCCAGTTCACCCACGTCGCGCAGGTTGGCCGCTCCCGTGGAGGCCATTCCAGACAACACCGCCAGCAGCAATACCGCCGCGAAGTCCTCCACCACCAGAATTCCCACAATGATGCGGCCCGCCCTGGTGGACAACCGCCCGTTGTCCCGCAGGACTTTGACCAGAATGGCGGAGCTGCTGATGGACAGGGCTGCCCCAAGGAAGATGGCTTCAGTGGCAGTCCAGCCCAGCAAGCGCCCTAATCCATAGCCAAGGGAGATCATCACCAGGATCTCCACTGAGCCGATGACCAGCACCGAAAAGCCCACCTGCCGGATGCGGCGCCACCCGAACTCCAAGCCCAAAGCGAACAGCAGCAGCACCAAACCCAAATCGGCCAGCAGGCGGGTGTTCTCCTGATTGGTGAAGCTCACGCCTGGGATGGTGAAAGGGCCGATGAGCAACCCCACCAGCAGGTATCCCAGTATGGGGGGCTGCTTCAGCTTGTGAAACAGGACGACCACCAGCCCGGCCATCGCCATGATGATGGCGAAGTCCCAGACCAGGCCGAACTGCTCGTGCCCCCCAAATTGCGGCATTAAGTACCTTCATTTGACTACGCGGGTGACTGCTGGGACTGCGGCGCTCCACACTCCAGCAGTCACCGCTTCCCACTGGTATTATACCTCCGCAGTGGGGCTGAACCGGTAGCCGGATCGGGTAGCTTTATCCCCGTGCTAGAATGGGATTGTCAAAGTAAGGTGGCCCCCGCGCTCCGGAGCGGAAGGTAAGCGGGGCATCTGGAGGTGTTTGATGGTAATGCTAACCCAGGAGAAGTGCGTGGCCTGCCGCGCCGACTCCCCTCACGTCACTGAGCCGGACGCCGGCGCGCTGCGTGCTCAGACGCCCGAGTGGGAGCTGATTACCGAGGACGGCATCCCCAAGCTGAGCCGGGTGTTCCGGTTCCGCAGTTTTGTGCAGGCCCTGGCGTTCACCAACGCCGTGGGTGCGCTGGCGGAAGAGCAGGGGCATCACCCCCGGCTGGTCACCGAGTGGGGCCGGGTGACCGTAGCCTGGTGGACCCACAAGATTCGCAATCTGCACCGTAACGACTTCATCATGGCCGCCCGCACTGGCCAACTCTATGCCGGTCTGGCGGAGGCCCAACCAGCCGCCGCCACCCAGGCGCGGCCGGCCAAGAGCTAACTCACTGACGACACCACCAGAGGGATAAGGGATAGTCAGTGCTCCAAGACCGTGCCGAGTTAATCCTGCAGCACTTCCCGGTCAACTACGCCGCCATTGACCTGGAGACCACCGGGCTTGACCCATCCCTCTGCCAGGTTATCGAGATTGGCGTGGTCACCCGGCGGGACGGCGCAGTCAGCGCGTCCTCGGTGCTGGTACGCCCCGGAGTTCCGGTGCCGGAAGGCGTGGTGGGCATCACCGGCATCACCGACCAGCTGATCGCCCAGCGGGGCATCGCGCCATCGGAAGCGTGCCGCTGGCTGGTGGATACGGTGGGCAGCCTGCCTCTGGTGGGCCACAACTGCATCAAGTACGACGGCCCGGTGCTGGCCCGGCTATCCGCGGAGCACGGGCAGCCTGGCGCCTACCCCCTGGAGCGGTTCCGAGACACCATGGCGCTGTTCAAGGGCTTGAAGATGGGATATCTGCCCAAGCCCGGCGAGCCGCACCTGGAGTGGGCCCTGTCGATACTGGACGTGCGGGTCTCCGGTCTGCGAATCAACCTGGGGCTGGCCTGCCAGGAGATGGGCGTAGGCATGGACAATACCCTGAAGCACCGGGCCGGCGGCGACGCGGCGCTGACCCAGAAGCTGTTTGAGAAGCTGCGCCAGCGGTACTCGCGGGGGTGATGGGGACTGGCGCGGGCGCGCTGCGTCGCTTCATACTCCGCCAGGCCGTAGGGGCGCACCTGCGTGGGCGCCTCCGGGACAGACCTTCCGATATGAAAAGCAGACACCCTTCGGCGCGGCTCCGGGCAGGCTCCGGTCTGCCCCTACGAATCGGGCAATGAAACGACCCTGCCCCGCCGCCTTGGAACGGGTGCCGCTAGCCGTGGCCCGTGGTATAATACTCCCCGCGCGGCCAGCCGAGGTGGTGGAATTGGTAGACACGCGGTCTTGAGGGGGCCGTGGACGTAAGTTCGTGTGGGTTCAAGTCCCGCCCTCGGCACCAACTCGGGCGCAGCCTATTGTCCGGGGCGACGTAGCCAAGTGGTTAAGGCAGAGGTCTGCAAAACCTCTATCGGCGGTTCGATTCCGCCCGTCGCCTCCAAAACCCAGTCCCTCACCGCAGGTTCCCAGCCGGCGAGGCCCCCAATGCTCCCAATTTCTCCGGTTAGACCTCCGTAATTCTCAGTCAGGTACCGCATTTGCGGCCAATTTCGGGGAGAGCAACAACCTCGCGATAGCACTGCAGCACCGGGACACCAGTGCGCACCAGCCGGGGTGGCGAAATGGTAGACGCGGCGGACTTAAAATCCGCTACCTGAGAGGGTGTGCGAGTTCGAGTCTCGCCTCCGGCACCACTATACAGATACAAAACAGGGTATCGCTGAGACCTGCCCACTCCCCAGTGGCCCCCGATGTCCACGAAATGTCCACGGACTTTTGAGGACTGGCTAACCCGCTAAACAGAAGGCCCCGCCTGACCACGGCGGGGTTTCTTTTTTTCGCCCCGACAATTTTGCGCCATTACTCATCGGAGGCCCGCCTGTTTGCAGCATCAGGCGGCACCGGCTCTGCCCATCTCCCTGTTGCTGTATGTACAGTACGTTGCTTCCTGGTGAAGTTCTGTACCTTCCGTCTTTCTGAAGTGAGTAAGGTATATAATGGACGAAGGAAGCAATGAAAGTACCTTCTGAAACTCTAATCATCTCCAAACGCGACTTCTCTGAACTGTTCTTCTGCGTTCCTAACGCAGAAGAACAAACCGTCATCGCCGCCATCCTCTCCGACATGGACGCAGAGATCGCCGCGGTGGAAGCCAAGACCGCTAAGGCCCGCCAGATCAAGCATGGCATGATGCAGGAACTTCTGACGGGGAGGATTCGCCTGGTATGAAGAAATACTACCGTGTCATGCTAGGTAGCAGGAACGCCCACGCCGCCGAATGCCTTGCCGGCGGCTTTATCGGCACGGACTTCGGTATCCGTGAAGACCTGAGCCGCAAGCTCCCGGACGAGTGGCGGGCGTTCAACAAGCAGTACATTCCGGTGTATCTCGCCCAGAACCCGGACAAGACCAAGATCGGCGCTGGCCTGGCCTGCGCCG
>SHYG01000051.1 GCA_009692925.1 Dehalococcoidia bacterium | reverse complement strand
CTGGGCAGGTGTTCCAAGAGGGGAGCACGGAGAGGGGTTTACTGGAACACCCAGCAGCATTATCATACGTGACAGGGACACGGGACTTTCGCGCGGTAGACTCTCTTATTTTGGCCTCATCGCTGTCCTGACGATGGGGACCACCTCACTCCACCGCCAGGCGCGTGCCTTTAATTACCGGCTTCCCCACAAGAATTGCAGGGTCAATGACAATCCTTTCCTGCCTCTCTCTTTCGGGCTAACCAAACGCACCGACGGAACATTGACTACTTGTGGCGAGAGGGACTCGCCCTGGGCCGCAGGCAGTCGCGCCGCACTAGCTCCTCGGCAATCTGGATGGAGTTCAGCGCCGCGCCCTTGCGCAGGTTGTCGGAAACTACCCACAGGGCGATTCCGTTGGGGTGAGACTGGTCCTGCCGGATGCGGCCTACAAAAACCTCGTCGGCGCCCGCCACGTCCCAGGGCATGGGATACTCGCCAGCCTCTGGGTTGTCCAGCACCCGGACGCCGGGCATGCGGGCCAGCAGCTTCCGCACCTCCGCCAGCGGCATGGGCCGCGTGAACTCCAGGTGCAAGGCGGCGCTGTGGGAGATGGACACCGGCACCCGCACGCAGGTGGCGGAAACGGCAATCTCCGGGGCGTGCATAATCTTGCGGGTCTCGTCTGCCATCTTCTGCTCCTCCCGCGTGTAGCCGGAGGGCAGGAAGCTGTCGATGCGCGGAATCACGTTGAAGGCGATCTGGTTGGGCAGTGCCGAGGGCGTGGCCTGGCCGCCGTCCAGCACCTGGCGGGTCTGCGCCCGCAGCTCGGCCACCGCCGCCGCGCCAGCGCCGGACACCGACTGGTAGGTGGCGGCGGTGATGCGCCGGATGGGGTTCACCTGGTGCAGCGGATGTCCCGCCATCACCACCGGCGTGGTGGAGCAGTTGGGAATGGCGATAATGCCCTGGTGCCACGTCACGTCGGCGCCGTTGACCTCGGGCACCACCAGGGGCACCTCCGGCTGCATGCGGAAGGCGGAGCTGTCGTCAATCACCACCGCGCCGGCGGCCACGGCGATGGGGCCCAGGCGGCGGCTGACCTCCGTGCTCACGGAGATAAATGCGATGTCTACCCCCTTGAAGGCGTCGTCAGAGGTTTCCTGTACCACCAACTCCCGGCCGTTGATGGTGAGCCGCTTGCCTGCGGAGCGGCTGGAGGCCAGCAGCTTGATGTGGCGCAGCTTGGGGTGGCGCTGCTCAATGATTCGAATGAGCTCGGTGCCCACCGCGCCGGTGGCGCCCACAATGGCAATGGTCAGGTCTTGCATTGTAAGCTCCCGCTTACAGCCGTCAGCAATCAGCTTTCAGCCTTCAGCCCCCACCCCTCTTTGCTCAAGGGTGGGGAAAGCTGATGGCTGATAGCTGATAGCTGACAGCTATAACCCAAGTACATTTTCCAAGCCTACCACAAGGCCGGGCCGCTTCACAACTTCCTGGATACAGCGCACCACGCCGGGCATGTAGCAGTCGCGGCTCAAGGTATCGTGGCGCAGGGAGATGGTCTGCCCGGCGGCGCCCATGATCACCTCGTGGTGGGCGCTGCGCCCCGGCATGCGGATGCTGTGCACTGTGACCCCGTGATACTCGCCGCCCCGGGTGCCCGGCAGGTTCTCCTTCTCCGTGTGGTTGCGGGTGAACTGCTTGCGGTCCCCCAGGCTGCGGGCCAGGGCCAAGGCAAAGCCCGAGGGGGCGTCGATCTTGGCCTCATGGTGGGACTCGATGATGTCCACGTAGTCGAAGTAGGGCGCGGCCTGCTCCGCCAGCTTCTTCAGCACCACCGCGCCCAGGGCGAAGTTGGGGGCCACGATGATGCCGATGTTCTTATCGTGGGCCAGGGCGTCCAGTTGCTTCAGGTGGTCCGGGGTGAGGCCGCTGGAGCCCAGCACCATGTTGACCGAGTATCTGGCGGCCACCGGGGCGGAGGCCATGCACGCCGAGGCGTTGGTGAAGTCCACCAGCACGTCGGGCCGGGTGCGCTCCAGCAGTTCCTCCAGGTTGGTGGACAGAGGCGCCTCGCCGCCGCCGGGCAGGCTCAAGGTGGCGCCGCGCTCCCGGTGGCAGGTGGCTCCCACCAGCGCCATGTCCGCCTGCCGCACCACTGCGCCGATAGTCTCCAGCCCCATCTTGCCGGTTGCGCCCTGGACTACTACTTTAATGGGCGGCATAGCTACCCTCTCCTCTGCCTGTTGCCCAGGTTTCAGATTTGCGTAATCTTATCACGGGTCACCCGGCATCGGTAGAGGAAGTGCAGACTGGCAGGGGTTGTGGTTTCGCCACCACTTCCGTCCCAATTGCTTCACAACCGCTCTCTGATGTTTATGCAAGTCTTGGTGAAACCCCAGGGGGCGCCCCAACATAGTCGGGGCGCCCCCTGGCGGGTTTACCTGAAGTGTATGTCTGCCGGCGGGTTACGGACGGCTGGGGGGCCGTGGCGGGCCGCCCAGGAACCGCCGGTCCGACGGGCTGCTGCTGCTGGGGCCGGGCCGGCTGCCCAGCCGCGGGGGGCCGCTGTTGGGCCTGGGAGCGCCGCCGGGTCCGCCAGGGCCTCCGAGACCGGAACCGCCCGGTCGCGGGCCACCAGGGCCGCCGGGCCCGCCGAGTCTCGATCCGCCGGGACGGGGGCCCCGGTCGCCGAAGCCAGGGCGCGGCCCGCGGTCACCGCCGCCGGGGGGGCCGCCGCGGTTGCCCATGGGGCCACCGGAGCGCGGGGGCCGGCCGCCGCGCTCGCCAAAGGAGGACCGGGGCGGCGGTGGGGGCCTTCGCTCGGAGGGCGGGACCGGCGTGCCGTCATCGCCGAACAGCGCCCGGCGGGACAGGTTCAGCCGCCCCATCTGGTCAATCTCCTGAATCATTATCGTGATTTCCTGGCCAACGTGGGCCTCCTCGGCCATCTCGCCCAGGTCCTCGCTGCGCACCAGGCCTTCCCGGCCGGGCAGCAGCTCCACAAAGACGCCAAAGTTGGTCAGCCGGGTTATCTTGCCGGTGAAGATGTCCCCTACCACCAGTTCGCGGGTCAGGCCTTCCACCCGGCTGCGAGCCAGGTCCAGCATGGTCTGGTCGCTGGAGCCGATGGTCACCGAGCCGTCGTCCTCCACATCTATGGAGGCGCCCGTCTCCTCGATGATTGCCCGAATCACCCGGCCGCCGGGGCCAATCAGCGCGCCGATCTTTTCCACCGGAATCTTGATCCGGATCATCTTGGGGGCGTATTGGCTCAGGTAGCTGCGCGGCTCCTGAATCGCCTCGTTCATCTTGTCCAGGATGTGCAGCCGGCCCACCCGGGCCTGCTCCAGGGCCTGGCTCAACACCGCTTGGGTCAGGCCGCCGCCCTTGACGTCCATCTGCAGGGCGTTGACGCCCTTAGCGGTGCCTGCCACCTTGAAGTCCATGTCCCCCAGGAAGTCTTCCACGCCTTGAATGTCGCTAAGGACGGCAAAGTTCCCGTCGGCGCCGGTGACCAGGCCCATGGCGATGCCGGCTACCGGGGCTTTGATGGGCACTCCGGCGTCCATAAGGGCCAGGGTGGAACCGCAGACGCTGCCCATGGAGGTGCTGCCGTTGGAGCTCAGCACCTCAGAAACGACGCGGATGCAGTAGGGGAACTCGTCTTGGGGCGGCAGCACAGGCATGATGGCCCGCTCGGCCAGGGCGCCGTGACCAATCTCCCGCCGGCCGGGGGAGCCGATGCGGCCGGTCTCGCCCACGGAGTAGGACGGGAAGTTGTAGTGGTGCATGTACAGCTTGGTGTTGTCCGGGCCCACGGTGTCCAGGGTCTGCCGCATTTGCAGCGAGGCCAGGGTGGCGATGGACAGCACCTGGGTGTGGCCGCGAGTGAACAGGCCGGAGCCGTGGGTGCGGGGCAGCAGGCTAACCTCGCATGTGATGGGGCGGATGTCCGCCAGGCCGCGCCCGTCGGGTCGGATGCCCTGCGCTAAGATGCGGCCGCGCACTACTTCCTTGTAGACCTCTTTGAACCCCGCTTTCAGCTTGTCCGAGGTGTGTTCGGCGCCCAGGGTCTCCTGCACCTCCGCCTCCAGGCGGTTCTCCACCTCTTCCCGGGCGGTCTTTTCCAGGTTCTCTTCCAGGATGGCGGCCAGGCGCCCGTTGACGATGCGCTTGATGGCCGCTTCCAGGCGCTCCGTGGCGTCAGTGTCGTCCGCCAGGGCCACCTTGGGCTTGCCCACCTGGGAGGTCAGCTCGTCGATCATGTCGACAACTTGTAAGTTGACTTCCTGGGCGCGGCGAATGCCCTCCAGGATTATCTCCTCCGACACATCGTCGGACCCCGACTCCACCATCATCACCGAGTCGCGGGTGCCGGCCACCACCAGGGCCATCTGCGCCTGGTCGATCTCTTCATAAGTGGGGTTGACCAGGTACTGGCCGTCTCGGTAGCCGATGCGGCAGGCGCCGATGGGGCCGTTGAAGGGGATTTGGGATATGGATAACGCGGCGGAGGCGCCTACGATGCCCAGGATGTCCGGGAGATGCTTCTGGTCCGCGGAAAGGACGGTGAGGACCACCTGGATGTCGTTGTGCAGAGCCTTGGGAAACAGAGGGCGGATGGGCCGGTCGGTGAGCCGCGCGGAGAGGATGGCGTCCTGGCCGGGGCGTCCCTCCCGGCGGAAGAAGCTGCCGGGGATCTTGCCCACGGAGTAGAGGCGCTCCTCAAACTCCACGGTCAGCGGCAGGAAATCGATGCCGGCCCGGGGCTTGGAGGACATTACCGCGGTGGCCAGCAGAATCGTCTCGCCGTAGGTGATCTTGACTGCGCCGTGGGCCTGGCCGGCCAGCTTGCCGGTCTCCATGATGAGCTTTTCGTTGCCAATAACGCGTTCAATAACTGTAGGCATAGTAGGAGTTGGAAACCTCACTCAAAAAGTTGGCACAAAATGGAGAAGAGACAGAACACAAATAGTCCCGACTTGTCGGGACTATTTGTGACCGGAGTGCTAGCGCCGGAGGCCCAATCGGGCAATCAAGGTTTGATAACGGCCCACATCTTCACGGCTCAGGTAGTTCAAGAGCCGCCGCCGTTGGGACACCAGGCCTACCAACCCCCTGCGGGTGTGGAGGTCCTGCTTGTGGATGCGGAGGTGCTCGGTAAGGTGTTTGATCCGCTGGGTGAGCATCGCCACTTGGAGTTCGGTGGAGCCGGTGTCGGTGTCGTGGCGCCGGTACTCTTGGGTGATGCGATCCTTCGTCGCGCCGTCTATCATGCGGTTACAGGCCTTTTCTCTTTCTTCATTTTCGCCAACAGTATAGCACACGGGCCACTGCCGTCGCAACGGGCGTTTTTGCCGGAGGACATTGTTACACTTGCGTGCCTAGACTTGCATAAATATCAAAATGCAGTTGCGAAGCATTTGGGACGGAAATCCCCCTGGCTCCCCTTTGCAAAGGGGGGTTGGGGGGATTTCCCCAGTTTCAAGTAAGCGATTTATGCCAGGGTCTGTAACCCCGCCGCCCCCCCACGCCTACCCAAACCGCCCGGTGATGTAGGCCTCCGTGCGCTCGTCCTTGGGGTTGGTGAAGATCAGCCGGGTCTCCCCGTACTCAATTATCTGCCCGCCCCGGTTCTCGATCCCCATCAAAAAAGTGGTGTAGTCGGAGACCCGGGCCGCCTGCTGCATGTTGTGGGTCACAATCACAATGGAGTAGTCCGCCGACAGCTCCCGCATCAGATCCTCAATGGCCAGGGTGGCAATGGGGTCCAGAGAGGAGCAGGGCTCGTCCATGAGGATCACCTGGGGCTGCACCGCCAGCGCCCGGGCAATGCACAGTCGCTGCTGCTGCCCGCCCGAAAGCGCCAGGGCGCTGCTGGTGAGGCGGTCCTTGACCTCGGCCCACAGGGCGGCCCGCGCCAGGGAGGATTCCACCAGCTCGGCCAGGTCGCCCCTAAACCCGTTGATCCGGGGGCCAAAGGCCACGTTGTCAAAAATGGATTTGGGGAAGGGGTTGGGGCGCTGGAAGACCATGCCAATCTGGTAGCGGATCTCCGTGGGATCCACCGTGGGCGAGTACAGGTCCCGGCCCTCAAAGAGCACCTGGCCGGTGATGCGGGACTTGGGGATCAGGTCGTTCATGCGGTTGAAGCACCGCAGCAGGGTGCTCTTGCCGCAGCCCGAGGGCCCGATAATGGCGGTAATGCGGTGGCGGGCTACGTCCAGCGTAATGTCCGACACGGCCTGCTTGCTGCCGTAGTAAACGGTCAGCCCGCGGGTTTGGAGGATGGCGTCACTTTGCTGCAACCGATTATCCCCCTTATCCCTCAGGTCGCCGCTGGAACTTGTTGCGCAGCACGATGGCCGCCGCGTTCATGGTGAGCAGGAGAGCTAGCAAAACGATTATACCGGCGGCGGCGGCTTCATGGAACCCAGCCTGAGGCCGGGAGGTCCAGTTGAATATCTGGATTGGCAGCACCGTGAACCGGCTCAGCGGGCCATCGGGCGCGAAGGGGACAAAGGTCAGGGCGCCCATGACGATGAGAGGCGCGGTTTCCCCCAGGGCGCGGCTCACCGCCAGGATTACTCCGGTGAGGATGCCCGGCATGGCCTGGGGCAGCACCAGATGCCAAATGGCCTGCCAGCGGGTGGCCCCCAGGGCGTAGGCGCCCTCGCGCAGGGACGGCGGCACCGCGCGGATGGCTTCCTGGGCGGCGATGATGATGATGGGCAGCACCAGCAGCGCCATGGTCAGCCCCCCCGCCAGCACGCTGCGGCCCAGGCCCAGGGTGCGCACAAAGATCTCCAGCCCCAAGATGCCGTAGACGATGGACGGCACCCCCGCCAGGTTGGTGATGTTCACCTGGATGATCCGGGAGCGCCAGTTGCGCACGGCGTACTCCTCCAGGTAGATGGCCGCGCTCACTCCCAGGGTGAAGGCCACCACCGCGGCAATGGCCACCACGTAGATGCTGCCCAGCAATGCGGCCTTGATCCCGGCCTGGTCCGGGTCCCGGGAAGGGAAACTGGTGATGAACTCCCAGCTAACCCGGGTCAGGCCCTGGCGCGCCAGATACACCAGCAGCAACACCAGCATGGCCAATGCTACGGCCACGGCCAGCAAGCACAGCCCGTGGAAGGCCCGGCCCTCCCACTGCCGCCGGGTCATGCGGCGCCGGAAATCAGGAGAGGCAGCGGCCACTACTCGTACTCCTCCCGGAACCGGCGCACCACGTACTGGCTCAGCAGGTTCATCATCAGGGTGAGCAGGAACAGCGTCAGCCCCACGGCAAAGATGGTCTTGAACTCCAGGGTGCCGGTGGGGGTGTCGCCCATGCTCACCTGCACGATGTAGGCGGTCATGGTCTCAATGGGCACAAAGGGGTTCAGGGTGAAGGTGGGGTTCTGCCCCGCGGCAATGGCGACGATCATGGTTTCCCCCACCGCGCGGGAGATGGCCAGGATAAAGGCGGCGGCGATGCCGGAGAGGGCCGCCGGAATGACCACCCGAGTGGATACCTCCAGCTTGGTGCTCCCAAGGGCGTAAGCCCCCTCCCGCAGGGAACGGGGCACCGCCCGCATGGCATCCTCGCTCAGGCTGGAAACCATGGGCAGGATCATGATGCCCATGACTATTGAGGCGCTCAGCCCGTTGAACACCGAGACGTTGGGCGAGATTTGCCGCAGCAGTGGCGTGACGAACAGCAGGGCAAAGTAGCCGTACACCACTGTGGGGATGCCGGCCAGCACCTCCAGCACCGGCTTCAGGCCGCGGCGCACCGGGTCCGGCGCGTACTCGCTCAGGTAGATGGCGCTGAGCAGCCCCAGGGGCAGCGCCACCAGCATGGCTCCGGCGGAGGTGATGATGGTGGCGGTAATCAGGGGCAGGATGCCGAAGTGCTGGGAGGCGAACAGCGGCGTCCACCGGGTGCCGGTGAGGAACTCCAGGATGGAGACTTCCTGGAAGAACAGCACCGCCTCAAACAGCAGCACGGAAACGATGCCCACCGTGGTGAGGACGGACACCACTGCCGCCGCCGCCAGGGTGAGCCGGATGAGGCGCTCCCAGAGCAGCCTTTTCCAGTGGCGGGGCAGCAATGACAGGGCCTTGGCGGTAATGGATGTGCGTAGGGACCGGGTGTCTCGCGCCAAGGCTGCTCCGTGCCAGGGGATAGGAGTGGGGCAGTGCCTCATCAAGGATACCGGCGCCCGTGGTTTAACGCAATACGGGCCGTGGGGCGGCAGGGCCTTTCGATAGTGACCAGCGCCAGAGTGGCTCCCGCTCACCTTGAGCCTGTCGAAGGGTGTCTGCCCTCGGGTGTAAGGTCTGTCCCGGGGCGCACACACAGGGGCGCCCCTACGCAGGTTGTTTCTCCTGCGCCTCGCCTCCCCTACGGGTTGGCGGTCAGCACCGCCTCAACGGTGCCCCGCCGGGGGTTGTCGCCCCCAAAGAGGGCGCCGGTCTTGCCCGCCTCAAACCGGGCCAGCGCCAGCTCGTAGACCCGGCTGGCGAAGGGGATGTAGCCCACCTCCACCACCAGCTTTTGGCCCCCAGCGTCCAGATAGCTGCGAACGAACTCCCGGATGTGGGGCTGGGCCGCCGCCTCCTTCCGCACGTAGATGAACAGGGGCCGGGACAGGGGCTTGTAGCTGCCGTCGTTGATGGTCTGCTCCGTGGGGGAGATGCAGCCCGCGCCGCCGTCAATGGGCGCCGCCTTCAGCCGGCCCGTGTTCTCTTGGTAGTAGGCGTAGCCAAAGTAGCCCAGGGAGTACCGGTCCCCGGCAATACCCTGCACCAGCACGTTGTCATCCTCGCTGGCGGTAAAGTCGCCCCTAGACGCCTGGGCCTTGCCGGTAATCACCTCCGTGAAGTAGTCAAAGGTGCCCGAGTCGGTGCCGGGGCCGTAGAGGCGGATCGTCTCGTTGGGCCACTCGGGGCGCACCTGGTTCCACCGGATAATCTTGCCTTCGGAGGCGGGCCCCCAGATTGTCTTGAGCTGGGCTACCGTGAGGCACTGGATAAAGTTGTTCTGGGGATTGACCATCACGGTGAGGCCGTCGATCGCCACGGGCAGCTCAATGAACTCGATGCCCGCTTTGGCGCAGGCGCTTGCTTCCACCGCCTTGATGGGGCGGGACGCGTTGGAGATGTCGGTCTCCCCGGCGCAGAACTTGGTGAAGCCGCCGCCGGTGCCGGAGACGCCCACCACCACCCGCACCTTGCCGCCGGTGCGCTTGCCGAACTCCTCGGCCACCGCCTCGGTGATGGGGAACACGGTGCTGGAGCCGTCAATGTTGATGTTGCCGGCCAGGTTGCCCGGAACGGCCCCCGGCGTCGCGGTGGGCCGTGATGCTCCGCCGCAGGCGATGGTCAGTGTGGCGGCCAGCAAAAGCAGAACGGTCACCAAGGCTCCGGGAAGGGCGCGGCGGACTGGGGCTTGCGCTATGACTTTCATGGTGTCTCTCTTATTGTATTACCATTGTATTGCTCAAGCTGAATTGGGGACTGTGGCGTATCTTGGGGCTGCTGGCAGAACCTGGCGGGCCGCGGGGGGTTGTCGGGATGGAACGACTGGTGTTGAAAATAAAAACGGCTGGTATATCTGATACCAGCCGTTCTCATCCTGTCTTCACCCGCCCCGGTCTCCTGGAGAGCCAGGCAACGAGATACCGGGCAAGGGCGGCGTGGCTTTGGTCTCAGCGGTGGAATGGGCAGTCGGCGGGCCTTGTAGCCCGTCGGGACATTGAGATAGTATGACTAGGACGGGCGTGGATGGCGGGTTTCCTGCGGATGAAGTCGTGGTCAAATGCGCCATACCCTGTGTTAAAGCGTATCGCTATTTACGAAATACAGCATCAACTATTGGCATTGTAGGTATTGAGCGGTTCTTTGTCAATGGGTTTTTCGGAGACGTGCATGGCCGGCCAGAAGCTTAGCCTCAGCGTGGTGGACCAGTCGCCGGTGCGCCAGGGGTGCACCGCCGGGGAGGCCCTGTGGGAGTCGGTGGAGCTGGCGGCGGCGGTGGAAAAGCTGGGATACCAGCGCTACTGGGTGGCTGAGCACCACAACCTGCCCAACTTTGCCGGCACCAGCCCGGAAATCCTCATCGGCCAGCTGGCCGCCCGCACCCGCCGCATCCGGGTGGGCAGCGGCGGGGTCATGCTCTCCCACTACAGCGCCCTGAAGGTGGCGGAGAACTTCCGGGTGCTGTCGGCGATGTACCCAGGGCGCATTGACCTGGGCATTGGCCGCGCCCCCGGCAGCGACCCGCTGACCGCCGCCGCCTTGGCCTACCCCGGCCGCGCTCGGGAGGTGAGCCAGTTCCCCCGCCAGGTGACGGACCTGATGGCCTATCTGTCCGGCGGCCCTCCGGAGGGGCACCCCTTCGCCGGCGTGCGCTCCGGGCCGGGGCCCGATGCCGGCGTGCCTCAGATATGGCTTCTGGGCTCCCGGGTCGAAAGCGCCTACCTGGCGGCCCAGTTGGGATTGCCCTTCAGCTACGCCCACTTCTTCGGCAGCGGCGTGGAGGATGGCCCGGACATTGTGGAGGGCTACCGAAAGCACTTCCAGCCGTCGTCGGGCCAAGCATTAACGTCGCCCCTGGTCAATGTCACGGTACACGTGCTCTGCGCCGAGACAGAAGCGGAGGCGCGCCGTCTGGCCGCCAGCCGCGACCTAGCCCGCCTCAACTCGCGCCTGGGCCGGGCCAACGGCATCCCGCCGGTGGAGGAGGCTTTGGCCTTCCCCCTCAGTGGCGGCGAGAAGCTGTACATGCAGCAGCAGCGCCGGGGCTGCATTGACGGCGACCCCCAGCAGGTGCGCCAGGAGCTGCAGAATATCGCCCAGCAGTACCAGACGCAGGATTTGGGCATCGTCACCATCTGCCACGGCTTCCGGGAGCGGGTGCGCAGTTACGAGCTGGTGGCGGCGGCCTGCGGCATTGTAGGTGGCAGTTGAGGCTGTGGCCCTCGGAAAGGCTCACTTAGCCGCCAACACAATGCCTATCGAAGCATTGCACCCCCATCCTAACCTTCCCCCTCGACGGGGGAAGGTTAGGATGGGGGTGCGTCTCGGTCAAAGTTGATGTTGTTAGGGGTTTTTAGCCGCGAGCGTAAGGAGGCAGTTTGTGAAGCCCATCGAACGCACCACCCGCTGGCTGCCACCGGGAGTGCATGGCATGACCCTTTGGCCCTTCATCCTGTACCTGCGGGGCCACGAGGGGGACATCGCCCTGCGCTGCCACGAGCATTACCACTGGCGTCACGCCCTGCGCTGGGGCGTGCTGCCCTGGTACCTGGCCTACGGCGTCCTCAAGCTCTGGTATTTAGGCCAGCCCTCGGAGCGGCACCCTCTGGAGACCCCGGCCTACGCCAAGCAGCGCCAGATCATTGAGCTGCTGGCCCAGGGCGCCAGCATTGACCAGCAACTGGCGGAGCTGGGTATGGTCTGACGGCGCATTTAGTCGTCGTGAACCAGCAGCTGGGCCGCGATGCCCTCCAGCAGCGCCTCCACCGCCGGCACGTGCTCCTGGTGTCCCAGGGTCGCCTGCAGGGGCGTGATGGAGGCGTAGTTGTTGCGCAGCGCCCACAGATCGGTGCCCTGCTCCGGGTTGGTGGCGATGAGTCGGTTGCGGCTAATCCAGTACCGCTGCCGCGCGCCGTTGCCCTCGATGCGAATCGTCTCCCCGTAGGAGCGGCTGCCCAGGGTGGTGATGCGCACCCCGGCAATGCCGGTCAGGGGCTGGTTGGGCACGTTGACGTTCAGGAACAGGTTGTTGGAGGGAGAGCCCTGGTCCGGCCCCGGCGCGCCGGACGGGAACAGGCGGCCCGCCAGGAGCTGCAGCAGCCGGGCCGCCGCGTCAAACTGGGGGTTTTCCACGCCGCCCACGGAGATGGCGATGGTGGGGTAGCCGCGCACGTAGCCCTGCACCGCCGCCCCCACCGTGCCGGAGACCATCACGTCCCAGCCCAGGTTGGAGCCGGCGTTGATCCCGGAGACCACCAGGTCCACCGCTCCCACCAGCTGCTCCAGGGCCAGAATGCAGCTATCCGCCGGCGTGCCCTCCACGGCATAGACCTCCACCGGGTGTCCAAAGCCCTCGCCGCCGCTGAGCTGGGGGTCCACCGTCACCCGCCGGGCGCGCACCGGCGCGTGCAGGGTCAGGGAGGCGCCCACGCCGCTTTGCTCCCGGTCGGGGGCCACCACAAACACCTGCCCCACCTGGCGCAGCACGCGGGCCGCCGCCCACAGGCCGGGGGCGTGAATGCCGTCGTCGTTGGTCAGCAGTATTTTCATAACAAGGGCCGCCCCGCCCGCGGGCCAGGTGCAGCTACACCATTGTACCAGCGGGCCTCCATTGGAGCAAAAGCGGCTGGGAGCCGCCCTGACCAGGGTTGTTTCATTGTCGCCATTTCATTGTCGCCGAATGTAGGGGCAGACCGGCGTCTGCCCTGAGCCGGGCCGAAGGGTGTCTGCCCCTCGGGTGGAAGGTCTGTCTCGGGGGCGCACACGCAGGTGCGCCCCTACGGAGTGGCGAGAATGAAACGACCCTCCCGCCCCGCCCGCCGTTGCCAAGCCGGGTTGCGGCCCCTATGATATCTGGGACATCTCGGCCCATTGGAGACGCAACCATGTTTCCCCAGCACGTTTTTCCCGACACCGCCCGCATTAACCCCCGGGGTCGCTTGACCATCGGCGGCTGCGACACCCTGGCCCTGGCCCAGGAGTACGGCACCCCCCTGTACCTGCTGGACGAGGCGACCCTGCGTAACCGCTGCCGCAGCTTCCGCCAGGAGTTTGAGGGGCGCCACCAGAACAGCCGCATCCTCTACGCCTCCAAGGCCTACATCAACCCGGCGCTGGCCCGCATCTTCGACGAAGAGGGGCTGGGCCTGGACGTGGTGTCCGGCGGCGAGCTGGCGGTGGCCCAGCGGGCCGGTTTCCCCCTGGAGCGGGTGTACTTCCACGGCAACAACAAGACGCCGGAGGAGCTGACCCTGGCGGTGGCCCAGGGCATTGGCCGCGTGGTGGTGGACAGCTTCCACGAGTTGGCGCTGCTGGACCGCATCGCCGGGGAGGCGGGCAAGGTGCAGGACATCCTGGTGCGGGTGTCGCCGGGCATTGACCCCCACACCCACGTCCACACCACCACCGGCGTGCTGGACTCCAAGTTCGGCTTCTCCATCCAGACCGGCCACGCCGCCCAGGCCATTCGCCAGGCCCTGGCCGCCCGCCACCTCAAGCTGCGGGGCCTGCACTTTCACCTGGGGTCGCCCATCTTTGAGCTGGAGCCGTACCAGGCTGCCACCGACCTGGTGCTGCGCTTCGCCGCGGGCTTCCGGGAGGAGGGTCTGGAGCTGGCGGAGTTCAGCCCCGGCGGCGGCTTTGCCATCGCCTACACCCGCCAGCAGCATCCTCCGGCCATCGGCCAGTACGCGGAGACCATTGTCTCCACCATGAAGGCCACCTGCCGGGAGCTGGGCCTGGCTCTGCCCCAGCTCCTCATCGAGCCGGGGCGCGCGATCATCGGCCCGGCGGGGGTGGCCCTGTATAAGGTGGGGGCCATCAAGGATATCCCCGGTGTGCGCAAGTATGTGAGTGTGGACGGCGGCATGGGCGACAACATCCGGCCCGCCTTGTACCAGGCGGTGTACGAGGTGCTGGCCGCCGGCAAGGCCAGCCAGGCGCTGGTGGAGCAGGTGACCATCGCCGGCAAGTACTGCGAGTCGGGGGACGTGCTGGCGCGAGACGTAATGCTGCCGAAGCTGGAGCCGGGAGACGTGCTGGCCCTGCCCGCGGCGGGGGCCTACTGCCCGTCCATGGCCAGCACCTACAACCTCAACCCGCGCCCGCCGATAGTGCTGGTGGGGCAAGGTCGCAGTCGCCTCATCCGCCGCCGGGAGAGCTACCAGGATTTAATGAGTTGCGATGTGGCGTAAAGCTATCAGCTACACCGCCCCTATGCGGGGGAGGGAGGGTGCTGACGGCTGGCTGCTGACGGCTCGAAAATGCGCGATTTCAGATCGTTGAAAGTGTGGGAGCGGAGCCACCAACTGACTCTGGCAATCTACGCTGCCACCGCGAGTTTCCCAAGGATGAGATGAATAGTACGGGCTGACGGGTCAAATCCGGCGTTCCTGCGCCTCCATCCCCGCCAACATCGCCGAAGGTTGCGGCAGGGACGGCGAAGCCGAGTTGGCCCGGTTCATGCAAATTGCCATGGGTTCAGCCAGCGAGTTGGAATACCACCTCCTGCTGGTCCGAGACCTACACATGCTTGGTGCAGAGGAGTACCAATCTCTTTCCGGAGAGGTAACGCAAGTGAAGCGTATGCTAGCCACATTCATCCAGCGCCTGAAAGCCGCCCGCTGAAGGCCGTCTCCTGAAAGCTGACCGCTGATTGCTGACTGCTCAAATGTGGAACATCTACGGCCAAGACCACCTGCTGCGCCAGTTGGAGCCCGCCCTTAAGCTGGGCCGGCTGGCCCACGCCTACCTGCTGGCGGGCCCGCCTCACGTGGGCAAGATGGCTCTGGCGATTGCCCTGGCGCAAGGGGTGAACTGCCTGTCGGGGCCCGGTGCACCCTGCGGCGCTTGCAACCAGTGCCGCCGCATCGCCCAGGGTCTGCACGCCGACGTGCGGGTTATC
>SHYG01000050.1 GCA_009692925.1 Dehalococcoidia bacterium | reverse complement strand
AACTCCTTCTACTGCCCCAAGTGCGGCGCAGTGGCCAGCACCAAGACTTGCCCCCACGACGCAGCCCAGCGCATCAGCGTTAGCGGCACCGCGGCGCGGGCCATGTTGCAGAAGGGGGAGCTGCTGCCCCCGGAGTTCACCCGCCCGGAAGTGTCGCGGATCTTGTCTGCGGCGGGGTAGGGGAGGGGACGAAAGCTGGTCTGCAAAGGTTGCCGAACAGTTAGTACGCCTACGCAAAGCAGACACGCAGCACTTGGTAACTCAACCAGAGCTTGGAAGGGGGCCGTTGACATTCTGTGATAGAGTTTTGCTAAAATTACATAGTTACATAGAATGAACAGTAGTTCTACCAAGGTCTTTGGGCTGTCGTTAACCTGGAGGATATCATGGGCACTCGATCCGATTACTTATATGCACGTCCTTCGTTTTGGGAGGGTGGTGCCCGTATTTGGGACTTCGCCAATACGTTGAACGAGTATAACCGGTCCTCTTCTGCGCAGGAAGCAGATGAGATTGCGATGTGGATGGACTGGGGAATGGTTGGATTGATGATAAGTAGTTCTATGCACGAATTAGCAGGCTGCTGAAAACCCCCGGTTTTGCGAAAAATGGACGGACTCTCAGATACGAAAATTGGGACGATTCCGGGCCGGCGACCCCTTTTTCAGCACCCTGCTAGCATTTCTTGGCGCCAGCGTCTTCGTGATTCAAGAAGGGCATGAGGTGGCAGGTGTGGTGCTTGGCAGTTTCGATGTGGTGGGTGTGGTGTCGGTATTTGTGATTGGAACTCTCAGCAGAAGAAGCGAACGGATTGAGAAGGCCCAACAGATGCAGCTATCCGTGGGGACCCGTTCCAGGCGCAGATAAGTCTGGTTAACCGTTGACTCGCAGCTTGAATTTACCCCCCATCCCCCCTTACCCACACAACTCGTTCTCCTCCGTCACCAACCACCTCTCCCCGTCAATGTACCTGCGCCCCTTCATCACCCAAACGGCCTTAACTCAGGCCCATCCCGCCGCCGGAACAGGGGCAGGTCCTGCTGCGTCTCCGGCGTGCCGGAGTCGGGCCGGGGCGTGGTGGTCTGGGTGCTGGCGACCATCCCGAGCACCAGCCGCTGAAACAGTTGGGGCGCCCCCTGGCCGAAACCGATGTACAGCGCGCCTGGGCCGTCCGTACGCACCAGGGCCATCAGGTACCCCGGCAGGTATCCCGTCCCGTCGGTGGCCAGGATGGGGACCTTCACCCAAGGCGGCTCCACCACCGGCTCCCCCTGGGCGTGCAGCGTCACCCCCTCATCCAGGGGCATGGGATCCGCCAGGTTCTCCACCAGCTCTTGGGCGGTGGCGGCCCCGTGGGTCAGCGCCAGCAGGATCCCCGGCTGCGACTCCGACCCCATGACAAAGGCGTCGCTCTCCTCCGGAATGCTGCCGATCCATCCCTCCGGCACGATAAAGGACAGCCCCATGTCCAGGAACTCCACCCGCGTGCCGCCGGGGTATGCCTGTCCGGATACTGCTTCAACCATTTACCTCACCAGCTCCTCGTGCGTCACAGCTTAGAGTTTCTCCAGTGCGGTTAGGGCTCCTGCAACACGTTCATCAACGTTATTTCCAATCCGGCGCGCTGAGTCATATAAGCGCCGCAGCGATCCCGAAGGCAGATCGCCCTCGTAAACGTCCCATAATTGTTGGCCCTTCTCATCGAGCAACGCAGGACTGGCGAATTGAACAGTGAACGGCTGCCCGTACTCGTCCTCTTGCCGTCCCTCAATCATTGTAGCGCATAATAGCCTCCCCTATTGACTGTACTTGTAGTCTGGAGGTTCTTAGCGTGTTCTGGTGTTCCTCAGATAGATAAGGACTCCGGCGATGTGGCAACTCACTCAGGACAGCGGCCAACTCATTAGCTCGGAGATTTGCTTCGCTGTATCGGGCTTGCTGAAGGAAAGCCGGGAGTTCCTCCGCGTTCCGGGAGCTAATCGAGAGATCGTCTGCCAGTGATTGCACCAGCGCTGAATTACGTGCTTCCTCAGCCGCTTTTTCGACAGCGTTCTCCGCTTCTTTAGCGGCTTTAGACGCCCTGCTCGCCTGAATCGTCGCAATCCCACTCAAAATGGCGCCAATAACGCTTGCGAGTCCAGCGATCAGGTTGAAAATATTCATCTTTAGTGCCAAATCACGCTAACCAGGCTTCAGCCTATACCCAGAAGAGCGAATTCCTTGCCCCCCTACCTCGCCAGCTCCTGCACGGTCTCCGCCACCAGCTCTCTTGGCACGTCGCGGCGCACCACCGCCTTGCCCACGCCCTCCAGCAGCACCCAGCGGTTGGCGCCCCCCTGCACCTTCTTGTCCAGCGACATGGGCCGCAGCACCTGCTCCACCGTCACGCCTTCCGCGCGCACCGGCAGGCCAAACCGCTCCAGCAGCCGCCGCTGGCGCTCCACCACCTCCGGCGACAGCATCCCCAGCTCCTGGGCGATGCGCGCCGCGCCCATCATCCCGATGGACACGCCCTCGCCGTGGAGGAAGCGCCCGTACTCGGTGCAGGCCTCCAGGGCATGGCCAATGGTATGCCCGTAGTTCAGCAGGATGCGGATGTCCAGGGTCTCCCGCTCGTCCTGGCTCACGATATCGGCCTTGATGGCCATGCTGCGGCGGATGACCTCCGTGGCAATCTCCGGCTCCACCTTCATCAGCGCCTCGGCGTGCTCCTCAAACAGGTCCACCAGGCTGGCGTCCAGGATGAAGCCGTGCTTGATGGCCTCGGCCCAGCCCTCGGCCAGCTCCCGGCGGCCCAGGGTGGACAGGGTCTGCACGTCGGCAAAGACTCCCTTGGGCTGGTAGAAGGCGCCCACCAGGTTCTTGCCCTGGGGCAGGTTGATGGCGACCTTGCCGCCGATGGATGCGTCCACCATGGCGGCCATGCTGGTGGGCACCTGGATGAAGGGCACGCCCCGCAGGAAGGTGGCCGCCACGAAGCCCGCCAGGTCGCCCACGACGCCGCCGCCCACGGCGATGATGGCCTGGCCGCGCTCGGCCTTCAGGCCCACCAGCCACTGGTACACCGCCTGGGCCAGCTCAAAGCTCTTGCTGGGTTCCCCGGCGGGGATGATGAAGCAGTGGGCGGCGATGTCCGCCTGCTCCAGCGCCCGCTGCACCCGCCGGCCGTGGGGGTTCATCACGTTGCTGTCGGTGATGATGTAGGCGGGGCTTTTCACCCCCAGCGCCTTCAGCCGGCTGCCCAGCGTGTCGGTGATGCCCCAGCCGGCCACCACCGGGTAGTTGCCGCCCGAGTGGTGCACCGTGGCGGCCAGGTTTGCGTCGGGCATATCGTCTCCTCCTTGGCAGTCTAAGGGAAGCCTAAGAACCCCGGAAAAATGTCCCGGTGGAGCATTTCACCCCCACCTTAATCCTCCCCCGTCGAGGGTGAGGAGGTTCATCCCTTCCCCCTTGACGGGGGAAGGTTAGGATGGGGGTGAAATGCTCCATCAGCGATTTCGTTACGGTTTCTCAGGGCGTGTGTGAACCGCCTCCACCGCCCCAGCCCCAGGGCAGGTCAAGACCTGCCCCTACGTATCTGCCCCCATGCCGCACAGCTCCAGAACTCGCTGGGCGGTCTGCTCTGGGGCCAAATGGTCGGTCTCCACGGTGTGGTGCGCCTGGGCGTAGACCTCCGCCCGCTGCGCCAGCAGGGCCTGGATGCGCGCCAGCCTCTCCGCGGGAGGGCCTGCCAGCAGGGGCCGCGATTCGGCCAATGAACCACCATCCCCGGCCCCCCGGCTCGCCGGGGCCGCCAGCCCGCCGGCCACCCGCCGAAGCAGGGTTTCCGGCCGGGCGCTGAGACAGAACACCAGCCCGCGCTCCAGCATCAGCCGCCGGCCCTCAGGGTCCAGAAAGGCGCCGCCGCCCATGGCGATAATCTGCCCAGACTCTTGGCACGCCTGGGCTACCACTTGCCGCTCCAGAGCGCGGAACGCTGCCTCCCCATCCTCCGCAAAGATGCGGTGGATCGGCTTGCCTGCCCGGCGCTGCGCCTCCGCGTCGGTGTCCACCAGAGGCCAGCCGGTGCTGCGGGCCAGCTCCCGGCCAACCCGGCTCTTGCCCGAGCCCATGAACCCCACCAAGATAATGTTCTGCGGGCGGGTCAAACTGTCTCCTGCCTGAACGATGGCACCAATTTACCGCAGAGATCGCTGAGAACACGGAGATAGTCCTTACGCTTCGCGTTCTCTGCGTCTCTGCGGTGATATTTCGTCCGTGGGCTGACTAGTCCGGCAGTTGGCCCATCGCATCGAATTGCAAGCCATGGTTCACAGCACGATCTTCCCGTTAACCAGCGGCCGCTCTCCCTTGCTTGCCAACCACATTCTCCGGTAACCCGGCTCGCCGTAGCGCTTGCCGGAGCCGGATCCCGCGATGCGCCAGGTGTAGGCTGGAGCAACCATCTCTTGCCATCGCTCTTCCTCAGCACACAGGTCGACAATTTGAGAATAACCGTTGGCCCGCAGCTCCCGCTCAACCCATGAAGGACTTGGCCGGCATCCCTTCCCGTGGATTGACTGGTCGTAAAAAAGGCCCTCTTTTATCCAGACCAATTCGGGTTCTAGAACGTCAATGACCACGGTCTCCAGAAGCAGCACATCCGCGATTCGGGAGCACGAGGCCAGAAACTTTGCAGGTTCGGGAAGGTGATATAACAGCCCGAATGCGAAGACGATATCCACCGGACCGAACCGCTCCATCTCGGGCGAGCAAGCGTCGCACACGTAGGCCTGCCTGCCGGGGAATTTCTTCTGCACCTGCTGGATGCTTTCACGACGACCGTCCACCGAGATAACCCTGGCTCCAAGCTTCTCCAGCTCGGCGCCAAGGTGACCGTGACCACAGCCGATCTCCAGAACACTCTTCCCCTGGAACGACGCTGGGCTGACCCTGGCGAACAGTACGGACAACTGGCTGCGGCGGGACTCAAGGTGAACTGAGTTCTCGAACTGTGACCCAGGCCCTTTGACCAGTTCCTTAAACCGGCGCACGCCAGCTCTGGGCAGTCTCTTTATATTCAGTTCAGCCCCCTAACCGAATGCAATTAATCCCGCCTTTCAGCCCCGTCTTTCAGCCAAACCCCTACGCAGGCAACTGGGTCAGGTGCATGCGGCTGCCCATGCTGCTGGCGGTGTCCAGGTACAGCAGCGTCTGGCCGATGCGGTTGGTGGCGGCCTCCGCTCCGGCAAAGCGCAGGCCCCGCCGCTTACAGTCGGCGATGCTGGCGCGGATGTCCGGCGTTATGTAGCCCACGTGGTCCATGACGCAGGGCTTGCCGCCTCGCCTCTGGGGGTCGGTGGCCTCAATCAGCTCCACCTGCACCTGGCCAAAGCTGACGAAGGCCTGGCGCCCGCCGCTGCGCGAGGTGCCGATGCCTCCCACCACGGCGCCGCCAAAGCCCTTCTCGTAAAAGGCCACCGCTTTATCCACATCCTCCACCAGATATCCGGCGTGGACAATCCGGCTCACCGCTACGCCCTGGCCCAGGCCCACGGCATTCGGCGTCGCCGGTAGCTGGGTCAGGTGCATCAGCACGCCGTCGGTGGTAGCCGGGTCAAAGTACAGCACCTGCTGCCCCAGGGAGTTAGTCCCCGGGGCGTTGCCCGCGAACTTGAAGCCCTTGGCCTTGAGCTGGGTGGCCGACTTGCCGATATCCGCCACCACATAGCCTACGTGGTGCATCGCCAGGGCATCTTTGGACAGTCCGGTGCGGTCGGCGGGCTCGATCAGCTCCACCTCCACCTGGCCGAAGTGGATGAAGGTGTTGCGGCCTCCGCTGGGCACGGCCACGCCGGCGTTCAGGTTGCCGCCGCCCACGCGCTCGCCGCCAAAGCCCTTCTTGAACCAGGCCACGGCGGCGTCCAGGTCCGGGGTCAAATACCCGATATGCTGAATCTTGTCAAACATGCTTTCTCTGCCTAGGGCCGCGGCGGCGCCGGGGCGTAGCCGGACTTGGTGCAGAACTCCACGCTGTTGCCGTCGGGGTCGTTGATGAAGAAGTAGGCCTGGCCGTCGTAGCGGACGCCTCCCCGCGCGGAGGGATAGCCGGCGTCTTCCAGGAGCTTCTTGGTCTCCTCCAGGTTGACGACCTCAAAGGCGTGGTGGATGTTGCTGGGCTTGGCTGGAGCGTCGGGCGTCTCGATAAGGTGGACCATCACGCCGTTGTCCAGTTGCAGCCAGGTGATGTTGACGTTGGGCACCTGGCTCTGAATCTGCTTGATGCCTAGCAGGTCATGGTAGAACTTCATGGCCCGGGCGGTGTCCTTCACCATGGTGGTCACGTGGTTAATCTGGGCAATCTTGAGGGTGGCCGGCTTGGACTTAGCAGGCGCGGCGGCCTTTCTCCTGGTGGTCATGTTTCCCCCTTATATCTAGCTAGACTGCCTGGGGCAGGTTGGGGTAATTATGCCACAAAGGGCGGCTCGGCGCACCCGGAGGGGCTGGGAACGATTCACCGCAGAGACGCGGAGAACGCAGAGATTTTCAATTTCAGTTAGGCGTTCGTCATTCCGGCGCAAGCCGGAATCCACCCTAGCACCTCGGCCACGCTTGCTTGTATCTAGGCACCGGCTTTCGCCGGTGCGACGAATAAAGCCTCCATGCGCTACCACAGCAAACTGAGACACCCGCCCCCCTTCGTTGACAGCCCCATAGGGCGGCGGTAAACTACCCGCCATGCAAACTCGTCAAGCGCGGGACATCAGCGGGGCCAGTCTCCTGGCCCAGCAAGACCCGGAAGTCGCCCAGGCCATCCAGGGTGAGGACGAGCGCCAGCGCTACAGCGTAGTGCTCATCGCCTCGGAGAACTACGCCAGCCGTGCGGTGCTCCAGGCCCAGTCCGGCGTGATGAACAACAAGTACGCAGAGGGCTACCCCGGCCGGCGCTACTACGGCGGCTGCCAGTACGTGGACGTGGTGGAGCGCCTGGCCATTCAGCGCTGCCAGCAGCTCTTTGGCGCGGAGCACGCCAACGTGCAGGCCCACAGCGGCGCCGGGGCCAACATGGCCGCCTACTTCGCCGTCCTCAAGCCGGGCGATACCGTGCTGGGCATGGCCCTGGACCAGGGCGGCCACCTCACCCACGGCGCCACCGTCAGCTTCTCTGGCAACCTGTACAAGTTTTTCCAGTACGGCGTGGACCGGCAGACGGAGACTCTGGACTACGACCAAGTGGAGCGGCTGGCCCTGGAGCACAAACCCAAGCTCATTGTGGCCGGGTGCAGCGCCTACTCCCGCATCCTGGACTTCCCCCGCCTCCGCGCCATCGCCGACCAGGCGGGAGCCTTGCTCATGGTGGACATGGCCCACATCGCCGGGCTCGTCGCCGGGGGGGCGCATCCTTCCCCGCTGCCTCACGCCCACCTCGTCACATCAACCACCCAGAAAACCCTGCGCGGCCCCCGGGGCGGCCTCATCCTCTCCACGGAGGAGCTGGCCCGCAAGGTAGACTCGGCGGTGTTCCCCTACAGCCAGGGCGGGCCCTTCATGCACGTCATCGCCGCCAAGGCCGTGTGCTTCGGCGAGGCCCTCCGCCCCGAGTTCGCCCGCTACGCCGCCCAGGTGGTGGCCAACTGCCAGGTGCTGGCGCGGGAGCTGTCGGAGGCGGGACTGCGACTGGTGGCTGGCGGCACCGACAACCACCTGGTGCTGGTGGATTTGACGCCCCTGGGAATTACGGGACGGGACGCTGAGAGCGCCCTAGAGGCCGTGGGCATCGTTGCCAACAAGAACGCCATCCCCTTCGACCCCAAGCCACCCCGGGTCACCAGCGGGCTGCGCCTGGGTACCCCCGCCATCACCAGCCGGGGCTTCGGCGAGGGCGAAGTGCGCCAGGTGGCCCGGTGGATCGTGCAGATCCTCACCCATATGAAGGACGCGCCGGTGCACCAGCAGGTGGCCGCCGAGGTGCGGGCCCTGACCGGGCGCTTCCCCGTGCCTGGCCTGGACAGCTAGCCTCGCCGGGGGCATTCGATTATCGGCCGGGCCGTAGGGGCGCACCTGCGTGTGCGCCCTCGGGACAGACCTTTTAACCCGAGGGCAGACACACAGGTCTGCCCCTACCCTGGATAATCGAAGGCCCTGGACAGCTAGCCCGCCGGGCCGAGTTGAGCCTGGGGCCTCCCAATGCTATAATCTAGCGATTGCTTAAAGTTTACTTGAAGATCAGGGGTGTTCCTTTTGCGTCATTATGAGGTTATGGTAATTCTTAGCCCCGTGCTCAGCGCCGCGGAGTCGGGGGAGACATGGACCCGCATCAAGGACTTCATCACCAGCCACGTGGTGTCCGGCGGCATTACCCATGAGCAGCGCATGGGCACCCGGCGGTTGGCATACCCCATCCGCAAGTCCGGGCACAACTTCCTGGAAGGCAACTACAACCTGGCCCGGTTCAGCACGGAAACTGCCATCACCAGGGAGTTGGAGCTGCTTCTGAAGCTGGACGAGCGCGTAATGCGCTACCTGACCGTCACCACCGGGGAGCCCAAGCCTGTCCCGCCTCCGGCCCCGGCTGAAGCTCCGGCCCGGGAGCCGGTGGCAGTGGCCGCTGGTGCAGGAGCGGAGCCCGAGGCAGTTGCCCCGGTCCCGCCCGCCTCCGATGTGGTTCCTTCGGGAGAAGGAGCGGACCCAGCCTAGGGTTTGCCTCAAGCAAAGCCGAGAGGGGTACGGCCTTGAATAAAATAATCGTCATCGGCCACTTGGGCCGCGACCCGGAGATGCGCTACACGCCTAACGGGCAGAGCGTCACCTCCTTCAGCGTGGCCTCCAGCCACCGCTATACCACCAGTGCTGGTGAGCGGCGGGAGGAGACGGAGTGGTTTAACGTCAGTGCCTTTGGAAAGCTGGCGGAGCTCTGCAACCAGTATCTCACCAAGGGCCGCCAGGTCTACGTGGAGGGCCGGCTGCGCAGCCGCAGCTTCCAGGGCAACGACGGTCAGACGCGCCACGTTAACGAGATTAACCTTTCCGATGTCCAGTTCCTAGGCGCCCGCGGCGGTGAGGGCGGAGCCCCTGGAACTCCCTACGAACGGGACGCAGACCGGGTCGGCGCCGGTGGTATGACTGGTGGCTCCGGCGGCGGCTCTGGCGGAATGGAAGGCGGCGGGCCTGGCTCCGATGAGGTGGATGACCTGCCATTCTAGGGTCAGTGGTCCCTGGGCGGGCAATTTGTTAACACTACGAACATGGCCCCCTCTCCCGTCAAGCAAGGGGGGGCGGGCTGGGCCTCCTCCCCCTCGAGGGGGGAGGATTAAGGTGGGGGCGAAAAGCTCCACCAAGAAATTTTATTAGGGATTCAAGTAAACCGGAGGCAACTTCCCCATATGACCACGCCAGAAACACCCATGCCGGGCAACGTGCCCAGCCCGGAACTAGCGGCAGCCCAGCCCGGTGCGCCTGCCGGTTCACCTGAAACCCAGCCGGGTCAGGCGCGCCCGCCCTTTCCGCCCCGGCCCGCGGGAACCTTCGTGCCCGGCGGCCCGCCGCGGTTTGCCCCGCGTCCCGGCGGCCCAGGCGGCACTGGCTTCCGTCCTGCCGGTCCCGGCGGCCCTCCGCGGTTTGGGTCCTCCCGCCCCGGCGGCCCCGGCGGCTACCGTCCCGGCGGTTCCGGCGGCCCCCGCACTGGCGGCCCCGGCGGTGGCGACCGACGCGGCCGCCCCGAAGGCGGGCGTGGCCGGTTTCCCCCGCGTCGCCGCTACTGCATCTTCTGCGCCGAGCACGTGCTACTAATTGACTACAAGGACGTGGAGCGCCTGCGCCGCTTCGTCTCCGACCGCGCCAAGATGGAGCCGCCGCGCAAGACCGGCGTCTGCGCCAAGCACCAGCGGGAGCTGAGCACCGCCATCAAGCGGGCCCGGCACTTGGCGCTGCTCCCCTTCGTGCCCTTCCGGGCCGCGCCCCGGGGCATGGTGCATCGCCCCTAGGCAGCGCGGGGCCATGATTCGCCCGGAATGAGTGTTTACTAAGAGTCCCTGTAGGGGCGGGGCTAGCCCCGCCCCTACTCATGGGTAAGCCAACCCCGGCCTTTCGGACAGGTTGTGGCAACTCCTTCCGCCGAAGGATGCGAAAACTCTGCCGCTCATGGTGAGCCTTTCGGCAGGCTCAAGACAGGCTTGTTGAACCACGCACGGTGTGACGGTATTTAACACCCTGACAAACCCCATTTGAGGATAGGACATGACCCAGCCCCGGAATGCCCAACGACGCGCCACCGCTGAACCCCCGGGCCTGCCCGCCCGCCGCAGGCAGGACCGCTCCAGCACCCCGCCGGAGCCGCGGCGTCCCGCGGCCCACGGCGGCGACCAGGAGAAACGCAAACAGCGCCTGGCCATCACCATCTTTGTCATGCTGCTCATGGCCATCGCCGCCATCATGGGCATCGGCTACTACAAGGAGTTCTACCAGCCGCCGCGGGTGATGGCGGGAGAGATCCGGGAAGTGCGCTTCACCATGGGCGACCTGGTGCAGCGCATCCGGGTGCTCCAGGGCATCAACCGGTATCAGGGCGGACGCATCGACCTGAGCCGCGTGCCCTTCGAAATCCTGCAAAGCATGCTCAACGCGGAAATACTGCGCCAGGCGTCCCCCGGACTGGCCATCACCGTGACCGAGGAGGACATTACCCAGGCGCTGCGCAACCAGTTTTTTCGCGCCGCCGAGCCGGGCCAGACCACCGACCCAGGCCAGTTGGAGCAGGAATACAAGAACCGCCAGGGCGCCTTCCTTACCCAGACCGGGTTGGAAGAGAAGGATTACCGGGTGATTCTGGAGGAGAGCCTGGCCCTGAACCAGCTCCGGTTATACTGGGGTGCCCAGATTCAGGATCCCCAGGAGCAGGTGGAGGTCGAGTGGGTCCACCTGGAGCCGAACACCACCCTGAAACCCTTGGATGTGCGGAAGCGCCTGGACACGGAGGAGGTTGCCGTGGTGGCCGAGGATGTGGGCTCCCCCGACGGCTACGCCAACGTGGCGGGCTACGTGGGCTGGGTGCCCAAGGGCGCCTTCCCTGACCTGGACGATGTCCTCTATGGCATAGCTGAGCCGCCGCCGCCTGCCGCCACGGACCCTGGCACGCCTACCCCCATGCCGGCGCCGGCCGCCAAGCCGCCCCTGGCAGCGGGGGCCATCAGCGACCCAGTGTTTACCCAGCAGGGCGTCTACATCATCCGCAAGATTAGCGGGCCCGAATCCAAGCCGCTGGCGGACAACATCCGCGGCAAGTTGAACACCGAGCTGGTGCTCAAGTGGCAGAACGAGCAGCTCCGCGTTGGCTCCGCCGAAGGGTGGCTGAAGATGAACCTGAACAGCGACCTCTACGCCTGGGTCGCCGACCAGGTGCAAGTCACCGCGCCCCGCGTGCCGCCGCCCGCAGACCCCAACCAGTAGGCGGGTCACCCCCCGATTTAGCTTTTAGTCGCAGATAACGACATCCCCCAACCCCCCCCTTTCTTACGTTCGCTAGTGCCTCCCGACATAGGGACATAGGGAAGGGAAGGCAAGGCAAAGGGGGCTAGTGCGAATCCCGCGCTCATTAGTTGGTGTTTGAGATGCAGGGGAGTGCAGAGGGGGCGCAGCCCCCGCTGCCGGGAGTGTGAGGGTGCCCCCCTCTCCCCGAGGGAGAGGGGGGCACAGGGTTGGGTGGGGCAACCAACGCGTAAGACCAAGAGCAGAGGAACCGGAACGTCAACTCAACCGTGAGCCGTTAACCCTGGGGGAGTGCAGACGAGGCAACGTCCCCGATGCCGGGAGCGTGAGGTCGCAACCGATAGCCACGTTGGTATAGTAGTTCATCCCCAGGCTTGGAGAGGTGCGTACTCGTGCGATCCACCCAAGAGATAAAGGTTGGCCTGCTGGGGTTGGGTGTGGTTGGTGGTGGCGTGGCCGCCACGCTGCTGGGTCAGGGCGATGCCTTATCCCGCAAGATTGGCCGCCGCCTGGTGCTGGAGAAGATCCTGGTGCGGGACCCCGCCAAGGCCCGGCCCGCGGATGTTCCCGCCGCGCTCATCACCACCAACCCGGAGGAGATACTGGCCGATCCCCAGATTCAGGTGGTGGTGGAGGTCATGGGCGGCGCCCAGCCCGCCAACCGCTACCTGCAGGACGCCCTCTCCGCGGGCAAGCACGTGGTCACCGCCAACAAGGAGGTCATGGCCAAGCACGGCCCCGAGCTGCTGGCCCTGGCCCAGCAACGCCGGGTGCACCTGCTCTTTGAGGCCAGCGTCGGCGGAGGCATACCCATCGTCGGGTGCCTCACCAACCAGCTCCTGGCCAACGACATCAGGTCGGTGCGCAGCATCATCAACGGCACCACCAACTACATCCTCACCCGCATGGCCCACCAGCACACCGACTTCCCCGTGGCGCTAAAGGAGGCCCAGGAGCGCGGCTACGCCGAGGCCGACCCCACCAACGACGTGGAAGGCATTGACGCCTCCTATAAGCTCTCGGTGCTGGCCTATTTGGCCTTCCACCAGCGCGTGCCCCCGGAGAACATCTACCGGGAGGGCATCTCCCGCCTCCAGGCCCAGGACTTCCGCTACGCCCAGGAGCTGGGCTACGCCATCAAGTCCCTGGCCATCGCCACCTTGGAGGGCGGCGCCATCCAAGCCAGGGTGTATCCAGCCCTGGTGCCCTTGGACAATATGCTGGCCAAGGTGGATGGGGTGTATAATGCGGTGGAAGTGGACGGCAATCTGTGCGGGCGGGTGTTGTTCCACGGTCGCGGCGCGGGACGGGAGCCCACCACCAGCGCCGTAGTGGGCGACCTGGTGGAGATTGCCCGGCGCATGGATGGGGCGGGGCCCCTTCCGCCGGTGGCAGCCCTGGAGCGCCCCTGGCCCATCCGGCCCATCGGCGACCTGCGCAGCCGTTACTACCTGCGCCTCACCGTGGCCGACCGCCCCGGCGTGCTGGCCCAGATCGCCCACATCCTGGGGGAACGCCTGATTAGCATCGCAGCGGTGGTACAGAAGGACACCAACCTGGCGGAGCAGACCGCCGAGCTGGTAATCACCACCCACTCAGCCCAGGAGGCGTCGGTCCAGCAGGCCCTGCGGGAGATGACGGGCTTGAGTGTGGTGCGGCGGGTCAACAACCTCATCCGAATTGAGGAGTAGCGGGTGTTTGCGTGGGCATAACCTACATAGAAGGGACTGTCCGTGGGCCGGGTGGCAAAGAAGCGGCAGTTGAGTTTCTGGTAGATAGTGGGGCTGTCTATTCCCTCCTCCCTAAAGCGATCTGGGAGGCGATTGAGTTGGAGCCGAAACGGGAGCAGAGGTTTCGGCTGGCCGACGGTACTGAAGTCCAGCGACAAGTCTCCGAGTGCGTGGTTATCCTCCCCCAAGGGGAAGCCCACACTCCAGTGGTGCTGGGCGTGGTGACGCTGGAAAATCTGGGCGTGGTGTTCAACCCCTTCACCCGGACCCTGCACCCTATGCGGGCGTTGCTGACTTAACTATTATGGGCATCGGCGTCATAAACAAATACCGCGCGTTCCTGCCGGTGACGGAGGACACCCCATCCCTCTCGCTGGGGGAGGGTGACACCCCCCTGGTCAAGTCCAGCCGCCTGGGCCAGGAGCTGGGCTGCCCCGACCTGTACTTCAAGCTGGAGGGCTGCAACCCCACCGGCTCCTTCAAGGACCGGGGCATGGTCGTCGCCATGGCCAAGGCCCTGGAGCAGGGCAGCGTGGGGGTCATGTGCGCCTCCACGGGCAACACCAGCGCCTCTGCCGCCGCCTACAGCGCCCACTGCAACCTGCCCGCCTTTGTCCTCATCCCCAAGGGAGAGGTGGCCCTGGGCAAGCTGGCCCAGGCCATGGCCTACGGCGCCAAAATCCTCATGGTGGAGGGCAACTTCGACGTGGCGCTGAAGCTGGCGCGGGCCTTCACCGACAAGCACGCCATCACCCTGGTCAACTCGGTCAACCCCCACCGGCTGGAGGGCCAGAAGACCGCCGCCTTTGAGGTGGTGGACGACCTGGGCGACGCCCCCGACTACCTGTTCATCCCCGTGGGCAACGCCGGCAACATCACCGCCTACTGGCGGGGTTTCCGGGAGTACTACCAGGCGGGGCGTTCCACCATCCTGCCCCGCATGATGGGCTTCCAGGCCGAGGGCGCCGCCCCCATTGTCCGGGGCGCGCCGGTGGCCAACCCCCAGACCATCGCCTCCGCCATCCGCATCGGCAACCCGGCCAGTTGGCAGAGCGCCGTGGAGGCCCGGGACCGCTCCGGCGGCGTGATTGACGCCGTCAGTGACGACGAAATCCTGGAGGCCTACCGCCTGCTGGCCTCCAAAGAGGGCATCTTTGGCGAGCCCGCCTCCGCCGCGTCCCTGGCGGGGCTGATGAAGCTGCGGCGGCAGGGGCTGGATTTGGCGGGCAAGCGAGTGGTGTGCGTCATCACCGGCAGCGGCCTCAAAGACCCCGACCTGGCGGTGAGCAGCATCGCGGCCCACGCCATCGAGGTCAAAGCGACCCTTGCGGCGGTGGAAGAAGTGACCCTGGGCATGATGGGTTAGGGGGGCGGACCGTCCTTCTCCCCCTTACGAAGGGGGAGATACAGAGGGGGGTGGTCCTACCCGCTCTAGCAGGGTGCTGAAAAAGGGGTCGACGGCCCGAAATCGTCCCAATTTTCGTATCTGAGAGTCCGTCCATTTTTCGCAAGAT
>SHYG01000049.1 GCA_009692925.1 Dehalococcoidia bacterium | reverse complement strand
GGACGGCCTAAGTTGGGGCGGTTAGCTCAGTGGTTAGAGCGCCTCGTTCACACCGAGGAGGTCAAAGGTTCAAATCCTTTACTGCCCACCATGCACCGGCCGGTCGGGGCTTAGCATTACGGGCCGAGATGGCGAAACGGCAGACGCGCTGCGTTCAGGGCGCAGTGCCCATTTCGGGCGTGTGGGTTCAAATCCCTCTCTCGGCACCAAAACCAGCCCTGCGGTTGCCAGGTTTTGTGGAACAAGGCAGGCCAAATAACTCGCAGACCCTGGAACCATTTGCGCGCTTGTAGCTCAGCGGATAGAGCGCTGCCCTGCGAAGGCAGAGGCCGTGGGTTCGAATCCCCCCAAGCGCACCACTCTCCTCCCCAGTCCCCTGAACAACCCCCACCCTAACAGGGTGCTGAAAAAGGGGTCGACGGCCCGAAATCGTCCCAATTTTCATATCTGAGAGTCCGTCCATTTTTCGCAAGATCGGAGTTTTTCAGCAGCCTGCTAATTCCCACCAAAACTCCCTTCATTTTCCCCCATAATTCTTGTTGACATGGGGACGAATGCGTGTATAGTTATCACCAATCTCTTTCAGGAGAGGGGCCTCCGCCGGGGCATACCGGCGGCCAGTGAGACCTTAAACCCCTCAGCCTGAAACCGAATTTTTTCGACCAGGGGGGCATTTCCAAGTAAAGATGTCCGATCGAGGAAGTTGGATCAGTGTCGGACAGTTTAAGATTGATCCCCGCCTGTTGGAGACACGGCCTGCTGGGCGCTGCGTGGTTCAAGAGTGCCGGGCCATGTGCTGCGGGTTCGGCGTCTATGTGGACCTGGCCTTCGCCAGCCGCATCGTAGACGAGGCCGAGATTATCAAACCCCACCTGCCTCCGGACCGCCGCAACGTGGCGGATTGGTTTGACGGCGAAGTAAAAGACGACGCCGACTTCCCTTCCGGCGCCAAGGTCGGCACGCAGATTATCCCCGACCCCCTGAACCCCGCAGGCACCCGCTGCGTGTTCCTGCGCCCGGATCAGAAGTGCGCCCTTCAGGTGGCCAGCGTGGCCGCCAAACGCCACCACTGGGACCTGAAGCCCTACTACTGCTGCCTTTACCCCGTCACCCTCTTGGACAACGGCCTGGAGCTGGACGAGGAGAACGAGGTCTACGGCTTGGGCGGTTCGTGCCAGCGCCCGGGTGCGCCGGTGCCGATGTACAAGCTGCTCAAGGACGAGCTGGTGCTGGCTCTGGGACAAGAAGATTACGACCAGCTCTGCACCAAGGTTGAGAATCTTTCGCGAGGCCGCCAGTGAAGATAGGGCTGACCTACGACCTTAAGAACAACATAACCCTGCGCCCCGGCGGGGTTGACGACGAGGCGGAGGAGTACGACCCTCCGGGTACTATTGATGCCCTGGCCCGTGCTATAGAAGGGCTGGGGCACCAGGCCGTGCGCCTGGGCGGCGGGCCGGAGTTTCTGGACAACGCACGCCGCTACCCTGTAGACCTGGCCTTCAACATCGCGGAAGGCCGCGGCACCTACCGCAGCCGCGAAGCCCAAATCCCCAGCGTGCTAGAGATGCTGGGCATACCCTACTCGGGCGCGGATCCCATGAGCTTGGCGGTCTGTTTGGACAAGCCCTCCGCCAAGCTGGTGTGCCTGGCCGCGGGCGTGGCTACACCCCGCTACATGGTGGTTGATTCCCCGGCAGACCTGCCCGCGCTGGACCACAGCGACCTCACCTTCCCCATGTTCGTCAAGCCCAGCTACGAAGGCTCCAGCAAGGGCATCCGTCAGAACTCCCGCGTGACCAACCGGCAGGAGTTGCACCAGGCAGTGCATCGGGTGCTGGAGCTTTACCACCAGCCCGCGCTGGTGGAGGAGTTCATCCGCGGCGCGGAGGTTACGGTGGGTGCCGTGGGCAACGACCCGCCCAAAGTCCTGGGCGTGATGGAAGTGGTGCCCCGCCAGGGACGCCATCCGGACTTTATGTATAGTCTGGAAGTGAAGCGGGACTGGGAGGCGCTGGTCAAGTATGAATGCCCGCCGCAGCTGCCCGCGTCGTGCATCCGCGACATCGAAGCAGCCACCGTAACCCTGTTCAAGGCCCTGGGTTGCCGCGACCTGACCCGCATGGACTTCCGCATTGACGCCAGCCACCGCGTGTACTTCCTGGAGTGCAACCCCCTGCCCGGCATGGGGGTCTACAGCGACCTGCCCATCCTGGCAGGTTTGGTGGGCTGGAGCTACGACCAGCTGGTGGAAAACATCCTTAACGCCGCGCTGCAACGGTGCGGTCTGAGCACGCCACCACATGCGCATCGCGCTAGTTTATAACCAACCGGCACCCTCCCACTACTACGCCAAGGGAGAGGATTTGGCTGTCACCTCGGTGATGGACTCGGTCAAGGCGGTGGAGGCATCCCTCATCGCCCGAGGCTACACCGTGGAGCTGCTTGGCCTCACCCCGCCCTGGGAGAACGTGGTGCAGGCCCTCCAAGGGTTGGATGCCGACCTGGTGTTCAACCTGTTTGAGGGTTTTGAGGGCCGCTCCGAAACCGAGTGGATGCTGGCTAAAGAGCTGGAAACTCTGGGCGTGCTGTTCACCGGGGCGTCGTCCCAGGCGCTGGCCCTCTGCCTTAACAAGGCCCAGGCCAAGGAGTGCCTGGCAAGCCACGGCGTGGCCACCGCCCGGTTTCAGCTCCTGGACACAGCTACCGCAGGACAATTCTCCATGACCTTCCCGGTCATCGTGAAACCCATGCGGGAAGACGCCTCCCACGGCCTCACCAGCCGCAGCGTGGCTTACGACACCGCCAATTTGGTGGAGCAGGTGGGCTACGTGGAACGGGAGTACGGCGCGCCGGTGCTGGTGGAGCAGTTTCTGCCGGGGCGTGAGTTTACCGTGTCCATTGTAAGCGGGGGAGGAGGGCGCAGTCCCCGCATCTTCCCGCCCTCGGAGATGCAGTATGCCGCGGATATGCCCGGCCCGCCCATTTTGACCTACGGCGCCAAGTGGTCGCCCCAGGATCCGGCCTACAAGGCCACTACCCTGGTGTGCCCCGCCCAACTGCCCGCCGAGTTGGTCCAGCAGATTAATCGCTTGGCCCTGGCAGGCTACCAGGCGGTGGGCTCTCCGGACTACGCTAGGGTGGACCTGCGGGCCGACGCCCAGGGCAACCTCAACATTCTGGAGATTAACCCCAACCCGGATATCTGGCCGGAGGCAGGCATGGGGTTGCAGACCCAAGCCGACGGCGTGGACTACGGGCAACTGGTGCAGATTATTGTTGACTTGGCGCTGGAGCGGAGGAGGGTGGATGAACTTGCCGTTGCGTCCCATGCGGCCTGACGACCTGCCCATCCTGGTGCGCCTCACCGCCGACACGGGCTTCTTCCGTCCCGAGGAGGTCGTGGTGGCTGAAGAGGTGCTCGCCGACGCCGCTGCCAAGGGCGCCAAGTCGGAATACCGGACCTACGTCGCCGCCAACGGCGGCGGGGTAATGGGTTATGTCTGCTTCGGCTCCACACCCCTGACCCGGGGCACCTGGGACATCTACTGGATTGCCGTGGACCGAAGCCATCAGGGCCAGGGCATCGGCAAGCAGCTCATGCAGTTTGCCGAAGGGGAGATTCTGCGCCACGGCGGACGGCTGGTCCTGGCGGAAACCTCCTCCCAAGACCTGTACGAGCCTACCCGCCAGTTTTATCTCCGGCTGAAGTACCACGAGGTGAGCCGCATCCCCGACTTCTACGACGTGGGAGATGCCCGAGTCACCTTCGCCAAGGTTTTGCCATCGGGAGGTGATGCCGCGATGGCGATATAAGCCGTATCCCCCAGGCCAGCCTAGGAGAGACGCGCGAATATCTAAAGTAAACTTGGCGAAGAGGAGCAGGTAATGGCCACCCGAACCACCGAGATTAAGGAGCCGCCCAGTAAACCTATCTGGCACGGCACCGTCCGGGACCGCATCCAAGAGGTGATGCAACCCACAACCGAGCAGTGGAACGACTGGAAGTGGCACTTCCGTAACCGTTTCAACACCGTGGACAAGCTGGCGAAAGTCCTGCCGCTGACGGACGTTCGGAAGCGCCAGTTGCAGTTGGTCAGCGTCAAATACCCGTTTTCCATCACACCCTACTACCTGTCGCTGGCCAACGCCGACGACCCCAACGACCCCATCATGATCCAGAGCCTGCCTTCCTTTGAGGAGTTGCTCCACTCCGATGTGGGGGATGATGACCCCCTCCACGAGGAGGAGAGTTCGCCGGTGCCGGGACTAGTGCATCGCTACCCAGACCGCGCGCTCTTCGTCATCACCGACATCTGTCCCCTGCTCTGTCGCCACTGCACCCGCAAGCGCGAGTGGGACGGGGAGAACTGGTGGTTCCGCCGCACGCCTCAGCTTCAGACGGCCATAGACTACATCGCCAAGACCCCCGCCATCCGGGATGTGATCATCTCCGGCGGCGACCCCTTGACCATGGATAACGATGGGCTGGAGTGGATTCTCAGCCGGCTGCGGGCCATCCCGCACCTGGAGATGATCCGCTTCGGCACGCGCTTCCCGGTGGTGCTGCCCCAGCGCATTGACGAAGGGTTCTGCCGCATTGCGGACAAGTATGGTCCCATCTGGCTGAACACCCACTTTAACCACCCCAACGAGGTGACGCCCGAGGCCGGCCGCGCCGTGCGGGAGTTGTTGCGGGCCGGGGTGCCGGTGAACAACCAGAGCGTGCTGCTGAGGGGCATCAACGACAGCGTGGAGGTGCATACCAAGCTGGTGCATGAGCTACTGAAGATCCGGGTGCGCCCCTACTACCTGTTCCACGCCGACCAGGTGCGGGGCACGGAGCACCTGCGAACTCCGGTGGAGACCGGCATCAAGATTATTGAGTCGCTGCGGGGTCACACCTCCGGCCTGGGCGTGCCCACTTATGTGGTGGACGTGCCCGGCGGCGGCGGCAAGATTCCCATCCAGCCCAACTACGTGCTGTCTTGGAGCGAGGACGAGCTGGTGCTGCGCAACTACGAGTGGAAGGTGTTCCACTACCGGAATCCCCACCCCACAGACCAGAAGCCCGGCGCCAAGATGGCCCACAAGGCCACCAGCAAGGCGAACGGAAAGACCAGCACCGGCAGCAAGCAAGTGCCGTTGCAAGTGGAGGCGCGGCAGCTGTTCTAGGCCCCAACACCGGACTACCGACCCGGCGTCAATACTACAGGCGGGTGGCTTATGTAAACCACCCGCCTGCTTGTTTATCTGCGGAGATTCCTAGGAATCCGTAACAAAATGATGGCGGAGCTTTTCACCCCCACCTTAATCCTCCCCCATCGAGGGGGAGGATATCTGTCCCTTCCCCCTAGCAGCCTGCTGAAAAACCCCGATTTTGCGAAAAATGGACGGACTCTCAGATACGAAAATTGGGACGATTTCGGTCCGTCGACCCCTTTTTCAGCACCCTGCTAGACGGGGGAAGGTTAGGATGGGGGTGCGTCTCGGTCAAATCAGGAGCGCACGGCCTCGCCCACAGGGCCTTTGCGGGGAACGCGGTGCTCCGGCGGGGCTACCTTGGGCACGCCGCCCAGGCGCAGGCGCAGCAGGCCTTTAATGTCCTCCGTGACGGTGCGGAATATCTTGACCGTGGTAGTGGGGTCGTCCAGCCAGCGCACCGGCACCGGCGCGATGCGGTAGCCTCCCTTGGCGGCGATAATCAGCATCTCGGTGTCAAAGAACCAGTTGTTGTTCTTGACCTGGGGGATGATGGCCCGCGCCGCCTGCCGGGTGAGGGCCTTGAAGCCGCACTGGGCGTCATCGAAGGAAGTGAAGAACATGATCCGAATCATCCGGTTGTAAATGCGGGATATAGCCTCCCGCTTGAAGGAGCGGGTGACCCGGGAGCCTGGGCTCAGCCGGCTGCCTACGGCGATGTCGTAGCCCGCTTCCAGGGATTGGATGAGCTCGGGCAGGTGCACCAACTCGGTGGATAGGTCCACATCCATGTAGCATACGATGTCCGCCGTGCTCTGCAGCCAGGCGGTGCGCAGGGCGCGGCCTCGCCCCTTCTGGGGCATGTGCAGATAGTGGACCCCGGCATACTTCCGGGCCAGTTGCTCCGCCACCTTGCGAGTGCCGTCGGTGGAGGCGTTGTCGGCGATAATCACCTGCCAGGGGTTGGTCAGGTTGGCCTTGAGAAAGTCGGACAGGATCAGGATGCTGCGGGGCAGCGCCTGCTCCTCGTTGTAGACTGGTATCACGATATCGATAGTGGCGGCCATGTGGCACTCCTTCCAGGCAACCTATAGGGATTGTAAACCTAATTGGCTTCCTCCCGATAGACTGCTAGGAGCGGTTCTTGGCCCACTCTGCGGTTAATGCCGGAAGTGGCGGACCCCGGTGAACACCATCGCCAGGTTGTGCTGGTTGGCGGCGGCGATCACCTCGTCGTCGCGGATGGAGCCGCCGGGCTGCACAATGGCGGTCACGCCCGCCGCCGCCGCCAGCTCAATGTTGTCCGGGAAGGGGAAGAAGGCGTCAGAAGCCAGCACGCTGCCCTGGGCCTTATCCCCGGCGGTGCGCTGGGCCAGATGCACGCTGACCACCCGGTTGGGCTGGCCGGCGCCCATGCCCACCAGCGTGCGGTCCTTGACCATGACGATGGCGTTGGACTTGATGTGTTTGGCGGCAGTCCAGGCAAAGGCGAGGTCCGCCCGCTCCGCCGGGGTGGGCGTACGCCCCGTGACGATTTTCCAGGATGCCGGGTCTTCTTGAATGGCGTCGGGCGTTTGCACCAGCAGCCCGCCGGTGATGGGACGCAAGTCGTAGCGGAGCTTCGGTCCCTTAGAACTGGCCGGCGCAGGGTCCACCGTCAGGATGCGCAGATTGCGCTTCTTCTGCAGGATGGCCAAGGCCTCCGGCGCATAGCCAGGGGCCACCACCACCTCATAGAACACCGGGCCCATGGCTTCCGCGGCGGCAACGGTGACGGTGCGGTTGTAGCCGACAATGCCGCCAAAGGCAGAGGTGGTGTCGCCGTCAAAAGCGCGGCGGTAGGCCTCCGCCTGGTCCGGGTGGCTGGCCAGCCCGCAGGGGTTGGTGTGCTTGATGACCGTCACCGTGGGTTCAGAAAAGTCGCTGACGGTGCTCCAGGCGGCGTCGGCATCCAGCAGGTTGTTGAAGGAAAGCTCCCGGCCGTGGAGTTGCCGCGCGTGAGCGATCCCACCCACGTCACCGGCGGTGGCGTACAAGCCCCCTTTCTGGTGGGGGTTCTCGCCGTAGCGCAGCTCGGCCAGCCGGGTCAGCGAGATGGTCAGGCGGGCCGGCAGGCTTTCCGCGGCGGCAGGTTCAGACAAGTAGTCCGCCACGGCGGTATCGTACTGGGAGACGTGCTGGAACGCCTTGGCGGCCAGCCGTCGCCGCTCTTCGGAAGACAGGCCGCCTTCAGCCAGCTTGGTCGCCACCCAGTCGTAGTCCGCGGGGTCCACCACCACGGTGACGAAGGGGAAGTTCTTGGCCGCGGCCCGCAGCATGGTGGGGCCGCCGATATCAATGTTCTCCAGGGCGTCGTCCAGGGTCACGTTGGGCTTGCTGATGGTGGCGACGAAGGGGTAGAGATTCACTACCACCAGGTCGATGGGGTCGATGCCGTGCTGGGCCAGCTCGGCCACGTGGGCGGGCAGGTCCCGGCGGGCCAGCAGCCCGGCGTGGATGACCGGGTGCAAGGTCTTGACCCGGCCGTCCAGGATTTCCGGCGAGCCGGTGACCTGAGACACCTGGCGCACCAGCAGACCGCCCTCCTGGGACAGCGTGCGGTGGGTGCCTCCGGTGCTGATTAGCTCAATCCCCAAACCCGCCAGCCGCCGCCCAAACTCCACGATGCCCGACTTGTCGTAGACACTGATTAACGCCTTCAACTTACTTGCCCCTCAACACCATATCCCTGGGTTTCTGAGAGTGTGTGTGGAAACTCGGCTCTTCCCCTGGCCAAGCGGAAGTTATGTCGCCTGCCCAGCCCTCTCCCTTTGGGAGAGGGCTGGGGTGAGGGCGATGCCCCCCACCAACGCGAGGGACCGCTCTCCCACCACAGGCTACTCCAGCACCACCTGCTCGTCGCCAGTGCGCGGCACAATGCGCCCTACTACTATCGCCTCAGGCACCGCCGCTTTGAACTCGGGAACTCCGGCTTCCGTGCAGACGGCCACCATACCTAAGCCCATGTTGAACACCCGATACATCTCCTCTGCGCTGATCTTGCCTTCCCGCTGGATGATCGAGAAGATGGGGGGCACGCTCCAGGACCCCACTTGGAAGCGGGCCGCCACCTCCGGGGGCAGGATGGCCGGCATTTTGCCGGGGATGCCGCCGCCGGTAATGTGCGCCAGGCCTTTCATTAACCCCAGCACCGGCTCCAGCAGCGGGTAGTAGCAGCGGTGCCGCACCAGCAGCTCCTCTCCCAGGCCATGCCCCAGCTCTGGGTACTGGCGGAACAGCACCGAGGGCTGGGCGTCGCTGTCAAAAACCTTACGCACCAGGGAGAAGCCGTTGGTGTGCAAGCCGCTGGAAGGGATGCCCAGCAGGATATCCCCCGGCGTAATGCCGCTGCCGTCAATCACCCGCTCGCGCTCCACCGCGCCCACTACAAAGCCGGCCAGGTCGAAATCGCCGCCGGTGTACAGGCCGGGCATCTGGGCCGTTTCGCCGCCGATGAGGGCGCAACCCACTTCCCGGCAGCCCCAGATGATGCCCCGCAGCAAAGTTTCCATGCGCTGCTGGTCCGGCTCGCTGAAGGAGATGTAGTCCAGGAAGAACAGCGGGCGGGCACCCTTGGTCAGGATGTCGTTGACGTTAAGGGTCACCAAATCCTGACCGATGGACTCGTAGTGGCCCAACTGGGCCGCGATCTTGAGCTTGGTGCCCACACCATCGGTGCTGGCCACCAGCACAGGCTGCCGAAAGCCAGAGAGCTGGTACAGGCCGGCGAAGCTGTTGCCGCCCTTGAGCACTTCGGGGCCGTGGGTGATGGCCGCAAAGGCGCGGATGCGGTCCTTCAGGCCGTCCATGTCGTCCAGGTCAACCCCAGACGCCCGGTAAGTATTGGAGGTATTGGGTGTCAAATCGGCACGCCCTCTAGGTATCGCTGGATTGTATCCGGAATTGCCATCAGGAATGTGGCCCGCTGTAGATAGAGGCGATGAGGTGTCGGCTTACCGCCTCTGTATCCCCCCTTGCCAAGGGGGAGAAGGGGGGACTACAGTGGGGGTCGTACCCCTCTACTCCTCGGGTTCCTCCAAGGCCAGTTTGTCCCATTCCAACTGGATTGGCACTGGGTAGTTGCCGGTGAAGCAGGCGTCGCAGAACCCTTTTTGCCTCCCGCCTACAACTTGCATCAACCCCTCTACGCTGAGGTAGCCCAGGGTGTCTGCCCCGATAAACTGCCGAATCTCTTCCTCGGTCTTGTTGGCGGCGATCAGCTCTTTGCGAGTGGCCATGTCCACGCCCATGTAGCACGGGTGGCGGATGGGCGGAGCGCACACCCGCAGGTGTACCTCCTTGGCGCCGGCCCGCCGCAGCAGGCTCACCACGTGGGGAGTAGTGGTCCCGCGCACAATGCTGTCGTCCACCACCACCAGCCGCTGCCCGCTTATGACGTCGGGCAGGGGGTTGAACTTCTGCCGGACTCCCAGGTCTCGCAGGCGCTGATTCGGCTCAATGAAGGTGCGGCCCACGTACCGGTTCTTGACCAGTCCCTCGCTATACGGAATGCCGGACTGCCGGGAGTAGCCCACCGCCGCCGCGGTGGAGGAGTCGGGAACCCCAATGACCAGGTCCGCGTCCACCGGATGCTCCCGGGCAAGCTGCGCCCCCAACGCCTGGCGCACGGAGTGAATCTGCCCGCCGTCCATTATGCTGTCGGGCCGGGCGAAGTATATCAGCTCAAACACGCACAGGGCGCGGCGGCGTCCGCCGGAGGTATGCACCGCCGAGCGAAGGCTGCCGTTTTCGATGACCAGCACCTCGCCGGGCTCCACCTCGCGCATGTACGTAGCGCCCAGGTGCTCCAGGGCGCAGCTTTCCGATGCGATGACCCACCCGTCGTTGAGCTTCCCCAAACACAAGGGACGAATGCCCAGCAGGTCCCGGGCGGCAATCAGACCGTAGGGGGTCAGCGCCACCAGGGAAAAGGCTCCTTCCAGGGTACGCATGCAGGAAAACATCCGCTCTTCCCAGGTCTGCCCTGGGGCGTTGGCCAGAAGGTGGGCAATGACCTCCGAGTCCGTGGTGGAGTTGAAAACGCAGTCCCACTGGTCTTGTAGCTGGCGTTTAAGCTGGGGGGAGTTGATAACGTTGCCGTTGTGGGCCAAGGCCAAACGGCCGTGTTGCCCGTTGACCAACAGTGGTTGGGCGTTGCACTGCTGGCTGGTGCCGGTGGTGGAGTAGCGGGTGTGGCCGATGGCCAAGTCGCCGCGCAGGTGGGTGAAATCAGATTCCCGGAAGCTTTGGTTCACCAGTCCCATGGATGCATGGATGGTTATGGAGTGACCGTCAGAGGCGGCGATGCCGGCGCTTTCCTGTCCCCGGTGCTGGAGGGCAAACAAGCCAAAGAAGACAAGACGGCTGGCCTCTGCGCCGGGTGCGTAAACTCCCACCACCCCGCACTCTTCATGAGGGTGATCAAAAGGAGCCGGCGGCTGGAGGTACCCAAGCCTGCTGCTCACCCCCATATTCTACGTAGCCTGGCGGCAATGGTCAATTGGGCGCAGGCAGCACATCAAAGCTAGCTCCTTGTCGCCAGAGTGTCCGGAACCCTGTTGCAGCCGGTTACTTACGCTTGGGCAGGATGGTTACTTTGCGGCTCTCACCCACGCCGAAACTCTCCGTGGAGACACCGGGGTGGTCAGTTAGGGCGGTGTGGATAATCCGCCGGTCCGCGGGGGTCATTGGCTCCAGAGTAATGCTGCGTCCCGTCTGCACCACGCGCTCCGCCACCTTGGTGGCCATGTCCTTGAGCGCCACTTCCCGGCGGTTGCGGTAGCCTTCCACATCCAGCACCACCCGGGCGGTTTCGCCATGCTGGTTCCGTACTATGGAGGTCACCAGGAATTGGAGGGCTTGAAGGGTTTGCCCCCGCCGGCCAATGAGCAGACCTGAGTCCTCTCCCGACAGGTCGATGATAGGCCCGCCGGCGTCGGCGTCGTTGGCAGAGCGCAGAGTGGGGTGCACATTCACTTTGGCTGCGGAGAGGATGCGGGTGACCGCCTCCACCGCCAGGGTAGCGGCGTCGCCGGTAGGGGCAGCGCCGGTGGCGGCGGCATCGCTCGTCGGGCGGCGAGGTTGCGCGGGTTCCGCGACGGCTGTTGGCGCTCGTGGCGCCCTTGTGGGCGCCCTTGATGGCGCAGTTGGAGCCGCAACTGGGGCGGCCTCCGCGGTGGCGGCGCTACGCAGCGTCACCTTCACCCGGGCCATCTCAGCGCCCAGACCCAGAAAGCCAACCTTGCCCCTACTTAGAACTTCGACCTCGACCTCGCTGCGGTCTACGCCTAGCTCTTTCAGCCCCAGCTCTTCGGCTTCTTCGACGGTTCGGGCGGTGCGCGTCACTGTGGTGTCCATTCTCTTCTGTCTCCTCCGGCGCCACTTCTTCCGCTGGCAAGACCGCCACTGGGGCGGTTACCCGCTTGGGGAACAACGGGAAGAGGGGGCCCCATCCGGTAATGAAATACTGTATGGCGACTCCAATGAGGTTGGAAACTATCCAGTAGATGGCAAGGCCAACGGGGAACTGAAAGGCAAACACGCCCAGCATGATGGGCATCATCCACAGCATCATGCCCTGGGTGGACTGCTGCCGGGGGTCCATGGAGGGGGTGGTGGTCATCTTCTGCTGCAACCAGGTGGATGCTCCCACCATCACCGGGATGATGAACAGCAGCGGTGTGGGGTTGGCCGCCAGGTCCAAGCCCAGGAAGTGCTGGTTCAAGGGCGCCGCCGCGTGCACCGGGAAGACGGGTATCCACGAGTACAGCTTGCCGGAAAGGTTCACCAGGTCGTCGGGCTTGGTATACAGGGTCTGGATCAGCACCTGAAACAGCCCAAACAGGATGGGCATCTGCACGACCATGGGGCCCAGGCAGCCCACGGGATTGACCCCCGACTCCTTGTACAGCCGCATGGTTTCCTGGGACTGGCGCGCGCGATCCTTGGCGAAGCGGGTTTGCATCTCCTTCAGCTTGGGTTGCAGGTTGGTCATGGCCTGCATCTGGCGGAGTTGTTTCATTGTAAGGGGCAGGGTCGCCAGCCGCACCAGCGCGGTGAAGGCGATGATGGCCACGCCCATGTTGCTGAAACAGATTACGTACAACACCACCAGGGTGTTGAGCATGGGCCGGATAATTATCTCGTTCCAGAGAAGTGCGACGGTCTCCAAGCCTGCTCTACCTCGTAACCCGCGCCCAGCGCCCAGCTATTCGTCCGGTTGTCAGCACTGCTAGCCCTGCAATTAACATTGGGTGCTGTCGTCCTTGGCTTGAGTACGCATGCACCAGATCTTGTTGAGGCTGTCCCTAACTTGAATGCGCCGCACGGTGTTGTCCTGGGCGCCCAGGTAAACCGAGTCTCCCGCCACCGCCAGGGGCGCGGTAAACTTGGTGCCAGGGAAGGTTAGTGAGGACAGCACTCGTGCCGTGCCCAAATCCGCGGGACTGGTGTTCAGCAGGCTGACCTTCCCGGCTCTGCTGGCTACCACCAGGCCACGGGCGACTAGCGCGGGGGTTGCAACTAAGGGCGACTCCATGTCGTGAGCCCAAAGTTGACGTCCCCCCGCGTCCAGGGCGTAAAGGTTGCCGTCCATGGAAGGGGCGAAGATGACCTTGCCATCGCTTACGGCCCCGGCGTAGAACCAGTTCTCGGATTGGAACTCCCAGCGCCGGGAACCGTCTTTGGCGTTAATTCCGTACAGATGGCGGTCAAAAGAACCCACCACCAGCGTATCTTGAATCAGCATCGGGCGGGCCACCACTGCCCCGCCGGTGGGAAAGCTCCACAGCTTACGTCCGTCAGACACGGCTACCGCGTACACGTTGTTGTCATGGGAGCCGAAGTAGATGACGCCGTTGGCAATGAGGGGCGTGGACCAGATTTTGTCGCCGGTGACAAACGGGGGCCAGAGCAGTTCGCCAGACTGGGCGTTGTAGGCGTAAAGGCTGCCGTCCTCAGACCCCACCGCCACCACTTTCTGCTCGGCATCCAGGGCAGGGCCCGCAACCAGGGGCTTGTCAACTTCGCCGGTGGGACGCCGCCAGCCGGTTTCGCCCATTTGCAGCGTCGTGCGGTCCAGCGCATACAAATAGCCGTCGTAGGAACTGACGTACAGCAGCTTCTTGCCCAGCACCGGAGCGTTATGAACGCCGGGCACTCGCTCCTCGCTGGCCTCTGGAGGAAAAGTGAACTTGACCCGGACTCCATTGATTCCTTCGTCCGCCAGGGCCTGGAGCTTTCCCTGGCGGTTAGCTACGTATACCATCTCATCAGTGGCGGTCACTGGAGACCAACCTCCGCTGGAAGCTCCGCCCGACCGCGCCCCCGGAAAACAGCCCGTCATGAAGCCGCTGAGGAGAAACAACATCGCGCAGACCGTTATCGGCCCAGCGGGCCAATGCCAGCGAGGCAGGCCAACCGGAATTGCGGATGCCGTGTGCCTGGTAGCTCCGGTGCGCCACCACCAGCGATGAGCGTAGCGATAGCCGTGCGCCTGGCAGGCAGGCTTTAGATGAGAGGGTAATTTCATAAGTTCAAGGCACCGGGTCGTGACCGCAGCCACCCAGGGGCTGGCATCGGGCCAGGCGCTTAAGCCCCAGCCAGATCCCCTTATAAACCCCGTGCCGTTGGATTGCCTCCAGGGAGTATTGGGAACACGATGGGATGTAGCGGCAGGTGGAAGGCAAGTAGGGGGAGCAGACTTGCTGATATGCTCTAACGGCCAGCACCGCGGCGCGCCTCATCGGTCAGAGACCCCATTAACTGGGGCAGAATCTCGTGGGTTGATCTCGTTGACCAGATGAGTCCGCCGCAGCAATCTTTCAGTCATCCGCTTCAGTTGCCAGTAATGGGCCTTCTCCACTCCCCGCCGGGCGATAAAAACTATGTCCCAACCGCCTTTGATGGGAGCCTGCCGGATCGCCTCGCGCAACCTGCGCTTCACCTTGTTTCGTACCGTGGCGCCGCCGATACGCCGACTGACCACAAATCCGAACCGGCAGTGTTGGACTCCGTTGGGCAGCACCCTAACGACTAGCAGATGTTCGGCGGCAGATTGGCCTTGCTGGTGGATTTGAGAGAACCGCTTCTTGCCGCTCAGCCGGAGCCTGCGTTGCATTAGTTAATCAAAGGTGACGCGGACTTATACGACGGTCAGCCGTTGCCGTCCCTTGAACCGCCGTCGTTTCAAAACATCACGGCCGTCGGTGGTTGAGGAACGGGATCGGTACCCGTGAACCCTGGCGCGATGGCGCCGTTTTGGCTGATAAGTGCGCTTTGGCATGATTCGGCAGTCCTCCGGTGCAAGGATTATATGGGGTGAGTAGAGGAGCGTCAAGGCCGACCAGGACTCGCTGTTACGAAAAGGCGATAGCCAAGGGCAGTTTCCGTGCGGCGCTGCCCTGGCGCGGGGATTTCCCTAGCAGGCTGCTGAAAAACCCCGATCTTGCGAAAAATGGACGGACTCTCAAATACGAAAATTGGGACGATTTCGGGCCGTCGACCCCTTTTTCAGCACCCTGCTAGCGGTGAGCGGCCAGGCGAGTGGTATAATCAGATGCGCGCGGGCACATACGCGCGGGCAGGCCGGGGCATCATGCACTGGTTTGCCAGCCAAGCCTCAAGGGCCGAAGTGGCGGAATGGTAGACGCGCCGGTCTCAAAAACCGGTGGGGGCAACCCCGTATCGGTTCGACTCCGATCTTCGGCACCACTCGTTCAGATATAAAAGCGGCCACTTATCGGGGCAGCGGCCGGTATTATCCCAATGACTAGGCCCAAATGTCCACGGAATGTCCACAGTCCTCACATCTCCAGTGCAGCTTAGGTCCCACCAGAAACTAAGGCGTGCTCCACGCTTCACTCGCTTCTGCCAGATTTTTTAGTCGTTGAGAAGGTAGCAGTTCAACAGGTCCGGGTATCATGCAGAGAGAGCCGGACATATGAAGGGGAATTGCACCTGTTTCCCACAACGCCAGCCTCTCCGGACTCAATTTGCCGGATACTCGGAGGCCTCGGGCGTCCGGTGGTGCATCGCCAGCTAGGTGCTGACCCCCTGGCCGGGCTGAAGCTTTGGCGTAGTGGACAAGCTCCTTGGGGCTGGGCCAAGGCCCGGTGGAACTGAGCCGGCAAGCACAGAGACTCGGAAAGCTAACAAGACCAGAGAAATGTCGCCGCAGCCAACAATTCAGGCGCCGTCGTCCCGCTCGGTACTGCGCAAGT
>SHYG01000048.1 GCA_009692925.1 Dehalococcoidia bacterium | reverse complement strand
CTGGAGGCGGTGGGGAATGCGGCGGAGGTGGTGCTCTACTCCGACAGCTCCCTGGTGATTAACACCATGACCAAGGGCTGGAAGCGCAACAAAAACCAGGACCTGTGGGAGCACCTGGATCGCCTGGCCCGGGGCAAGCAGATCACCTGGAAATGGGTGCGCGGTCATAACGGCACCCCCGGCAACGAGCTGGCCGACAGCATCGCCAGCCGGGAGGCAGACCTGCCTCGTCTGCCCGCCGATGACGCCACAGGACGCACCAGGAGGACTACCCTATGACCAGTGGCGCAGGTAGCCAGCCGTCACCAGGTCGCGACCGGACGCTGACCCACCTGGACGAGCAAGGCCGGGTGCGCATGGTGGACGTAGGCGACAAGCCCACCACCGACCGGGAAGCAGTGGCTCGGGGTTATGTCACCGTGCAGCCGGAGACGCTGCGGCTGATTCAGCAGGGGCTGATGAAGAAGGGCGACGTGCTCACCGTGGCGCAACTGGCGGGCATCATGGGGGCCAAGCGCACCGCCGAGCTGATTCCCCTGTGCCATCCCCTGCCGCTGGACCGCATCAGCGTGGAACTGGCGCTGGACGGCGAGCGAGGTCGCATCGGCATCACCGCCACCGCCCGCACCTCCGGCAAGACCGGGGTGGAGATGGAGGCCCTCACCGCCGTGTCGGTGGCGGCGCTCACGGTGTACGACATGTGCAAGGCGGTCGACCGTGGAATGCGCATTCAGGGCATCCGGCTGGTGCGCAAGCGGGGCGGCCAGAGCGGCGATGTGGACGCGGATTCGGAGGAGTAGCAGTTTCCGGGCAGTCAGCAGGGATTGAATTACCCAACATTTTATGGGAAGATGTGTCAATGAAGATTGGGGCATTTCAGATTCAAGAGCCGGTGCCGCAGCTGCGCAATCCTCATGTATTCGGGATGGTGCGGCCCTGGGTGGACGTGGGCAGCGTCGGCAGCCTGACCCTCAACCGCCTGGAACGGTACCTGGGGTCCAAGGATCTGGGACAGCTGGACCGGCCGGGCCAGTTCTTTGACTTCACCCGCTATCGCCCCACCGTGAAGCTGGTGCAGGGGAACCGGGAAGTCACAATCCCCAACAGCTTCATCCGCTATGCCACCACCGAGAACGGGCCGGACTACCTGTTTTTCCATCTGCTGGAGCCCCACGCCAACAGTGAGGAATACACCGAGTCCATCCTGGAGATTATCAAGCACTTCAACGTCCAGCGTTACTGCCGCCTGGGCGCCATGTACGACGCCGTGCCTCACACCAGGCCATTGCTGGTAACCGGCACCCTGGGCTCTGTCACCCAGCACAAGCCGGTGGCCAACTTCAAGACCCGCCGCAGCACCTACCAGGGGCCGACCACCATCATGAACCTGGTATCGGAAGGCGTTGATAAGCTCCAGATTGAATCCATCAACTTCATGGTCCACCTGCCTCAGTACCTTCAACTGGAAGAGGATTACAACGGCACCTCCCGCATGATTGAGGTGCTGTCCTCCATCTACCAGAACATCCCGGGAGACCTGGCGCCGGTGCGCCGCGGCCAGCGCCAGTATCGGGAGCTGAACACCGCCGTGGACCGCAACCCGGAGCTCAAGTCCCTCATCCAGCAGATGGAAGCCTACTACGACGCCCAGGCCGACTCGGAAGAGCCCAAGGCACAGCCCGCGGTGGAGGCCACTTCCCTCTCACCGGAGATCGAGCAGTTCCTCAGCGAGCTCGGCCAGCAGTTCGACAAGGGGCAGTAACCGCCTCTCGTCCCGCCGGTTGGCGGCTCTGCATCACCCCTCTTTACCAAGCGGCTACACCCACGCGCCATAGTTGCGCCAGGAGTCGTTGCAATGGGCGAATGCGAGGCGTACCGCGTCAGTGCTATAGTGAGGGGCAACAGAAGAGCCGGGGTTGGTGGCGACGGGTGGATTCGAACCGCCGACCTAGCGCTTATGAAGCGCCCGCTCTAACCGCTGAGCTACGTCGCCACCTGGGGGCGCACCGACCAGCCGCCGGGTGCTGCCCAGGTAAACTATACTACCGTCCGGCCCGTGACGGTGTCAACGCAGGCCACGCCTTGACCCTGCCTGCGACGGATTCTATAATGGCGTAGCTGCGGCGCCAGCGGCTTTTCCGCAGTTACCTGCCGCAGTGGTCTCACCACAGTCGTCTCAATCGAGGGTATCCCCACGGCTACCGACGCAACGTCCCTGTCCATTCAACAGCTCATCCAGCAGGCCCTCTCCGCGCTGTCCCAGGCGGAGCAGCCGGAGACCCTGGAGCAGTGGCGCGTGGCCTATCTGGGGCGGCGCGGCCACCTGACCCTGGTGCTGCGAAACCTGGCCCAGCTTGATATGGAGCAACGCCGTACCGCGGGCGCCCAGGCCAACCAGGCCAAGCGCACCCTGGAGGAGGCCCTGGCCCGCCGCACCCAGGAGCTGGAGGATGCGCGCCTGGCTATGTCCGCCACCCAGGAGCGACTGGATGTTACCCTGCCGGGTTACCCAGTCACCGGCGGAAGGCTCCACCCCACCACCCGGATTATCCGGGAGGTGTGCGAGGCCTTCGTCGCCATGGGCTTCAGCGTGGTGGAGGGGCCGGAAGTGGAGTGGGACCGCTACAACTTTGAGCTGCTGAACATTCCCAAGGGGCACCCGGCGCGGGATATGTGGAACACCTTGTGGGTGGACTACCAGGACCCCGCGGGCCAGCAGTCCATGCTCCTGCGCACCCACACGTCGCCCATGCAGGCGCGGGTTATGGAGTCCCAGCAGCCGCCGGTGCGGGTAATTGTGCCCGGCAAGGTGTACCGCTACGAGGCCACCGACGCCACCCACGAGTGGCACTTCCACCAGGTGGAAGGGCTGGCGGTGGACGACGGCATTACCTTCGCCGACCTGAAGGGCACCCTGTACGAGTTTGCTCGCCGCATGTTCGGCAGCGAGCGCAAGGTGCGCTTTCGCTGCGACTACTTCCCCTTCGTGGAGCCGGGCGTGGACATGTCCATTGACTGCTTCGCCTGCGGGGGGAAGGGTAGCGGCTGCCGCATCTGCCGGGACAGCGGCTGGATCGAGATTATGGGCGCAGGCATGGTGCACCCGAAAGTTCTGGCCGGCGTGGGCTACGACACAGCGAAATACACCGGCTTTGCCTTTGGCCTGGGGCCGGAGCGCATTGCCATGCTCAAGTACGGCATTGACGACATCCGCCACTTCTACGCCAACGACCTGCGGTTTTTGAGGCAGTTTTAGAATCCCATGAAAATCCCCATGTCCTGGCTTAGAGAGTACGTGAACGTGGACTTGCCTCCCGCGGAGTTGGCCCACCGGCTCACCATGGCCGGCGTGGAGGTGGGCGAGGTCACGTCCATCGGCGGCTGGCCGGGCTGCGTGGTCGGCCTGGTGCTGGCCCAGGGCCGCCACCCCAACGCCGACCGCCTCAGCCTGTGCCGCGTATCCACCGGCACGCAAGAACTGGAGGTGGTATGCGGCGCGCCCAACGTGGCCGCCGGCCAGAAAATCTGCTTCGCCGCCGTGGGCGCCAACGTGTTCAACACCCACTCGGGCCAGAAGGAGACCCTCAAGCCCGCCCGCATCCGCGGCGTGGTCTCCAACGGAATGATCTGCTCCTCCCTGGAGCTGGGCCTTGGCAGCGACCACGACGGCATTGTGGTGCTGCCCGAAGACGCTCCCCTGGGCATGCCTCTTGACCAGTACCTGGGCGACACCATTCTGGACCTGGAAGTAACCCCCAATCGGCTGGACTGCCTGTCCGTGCTGGGCGTGGCCCACGAGGTGGCCGCGCTGACGGGCCAGACCGTGCGCGAGCCGGACTTGGCCTATCCCGAGCTAGGCGGGCCCATCGCCAGCGCGGTGAATATCTCCGTGGCCGACCCAGATTTGTGCCCCAGATATACCGCCAGCGTGATTCAGGGCTTGAAGGTGGCGCCATCGCCCCGCTGGCTGCAGCAGCGGCTGGAGCGGGCCGGGCTGCGTCCCGTGAACAACGTGGTGGATGTGACTAACTACGTGATGCTGGAGTTCAACCAGCCGCTCCACGCCTTTGACCTGGACCGCGTCAGGGAGCATACCGTCATCGTGCGGCGCGCCCGGCCCGGCGACACTCTGGCCACCCTGGACGGCGTGACCCGCCAGCTCAACCCGGAGGTGCTGGTCATCGCCGACGCCCGCGACCCCATGGGCATCGGCGGCATTATCGGCGGCGCTGCCAGCGAGATTGGCGCAGGCACCACCAGCGTCCTTCTGGAGTCGGCCAGCTTTGACAGCCAGAACAACCGTCAGACCGCCCAGTCCTTCCGGCTGCATACTGATGCGACGCTGAGGTTCGAGAAGGGCCTGCGGCCGGAGCTGGCCCCCCTGGCGCTGCGCCGGGCCACCCAACTCATCCTGCAGGTGGCGGGCGGCCAGGCGTGCCAGGGTGTGGTGGACTTGTACCCCGGCAAGGACAATCCAGCCCCCTCGCTGACACTGACCATGAGCCGGCTGAAGAAGGTGCTGGGCATGGAGCTGCCGCTGCCCCAGGTGGAGCGGGTGCTCCAATCCCTGGGGTTTGCCTGCCAGCGCCGTGATCCGGCCACACTGCAGGTCACGGCGCCCTACTGGCGCAGCGACATCGCCCTGGAAGAAGACCTGGTGGAAGAGGTAGTGCGAGTCATGGGATACGACACGGTGCCCACCACCATGCTGTCTACACCGATACCTTACTCTCAGCCCGTGCCGATAGTTACCCTGCGGGGCCGGGTTCAGGACGCTTTGGTGGCCGCGGGGATGCAGGAGATAATCAGCTATCCGCTGGTGACTGTCGCCAACCTGGAGAAGGTCAGGCTGTGGGACCCGGAGAGGCCGCCCTTGAGCGTCACCAACCCGCTGAACGCGGAGCAGCGTCACCTGCGCCCCACCCTGCGGGCCAGCCTGCTCAACGCTCTGGCGGCCAACCAGGGCGGCGGCGACGGCCCCTTCCGCCTATTCGAAGCCGGGCGGGTGTTTCTGCCCCGAGACGGCCAACTGCCGGAGGAACGCGAGGTGGCGGCGGGCGTGCTGGCGGGCCGGCGCGGCGAGACCTCCTGGCTCATCGGCGGCGACGCCCTGGGCTTCTACGACGCCAAAGGCGTGGTAGAATGGTTGCTCCAGCACCTGGGGGTCTCGGCCGCGTTTCAGCCCAGCGACGATCCGTGCCTGCATCCGGGCCGGTGCGCCCGCGTGCTGGCCGGGGAGCTGGAGTTGGGATTGGTGGGCGAGTTGCATCCCGCCGTATGCCAGAGGTTCGATATCCGCCCGCAGCCGGTGGCATTCTTCGAGCTATATTTGGCCCCGCTGCTGCAGGCGCTGCCCCAGGGAGAGCGGCGGTTCCGCCCCATATCCCGGTATCCGGCGGCCATCCGCGACCTGGCATTGGTGGTCCCCGCCTCGGTGCCCGAGGGCGAGGTCCACCAGATGCTGGCGCGGCATCCCCTGGTGGTGCGGGTGGAGCTGTTCGATGTCTACTCGGGAGCCGGCATCCCCCAAGGCACGCGCTCCCTGGCCTTTCATCTGCATTTGCAGTCCAGCGAGCGCACCCTGACTGCGGAAGACGCCAGCCAGGCCCTGCAGGAGCTGCTGTCCAGCCTTGAGCGAAAGGTGGGGGCTACCCTCAGGACCTAGGAGCGCCTAGCAAAATCGACTTTGACCGAGACGCACCCCCATCCTAACCTTCCCCCGTTAAGGGGGAAGGGACAGACCTCCTCCCCCTTGACGGGGGAGGATAAAGGTGGGGGTGAATAGCCCCACCAGAGAATTTGGCAGGGATTATAAGTGACGCCCGCACTGGGCCGGAGCAAGCAGCCAGGTTTAAGGATCAAGTATGCCAGAGCAACACCATCCAGACAGGCACCGGAGTCGTCAGGCGGCACCTGAGAGTCACGGGCATGAGCACGGCCACAGTCACGTGGGCGAGGACTTGCTCACCGTGGAAGACGCCTTTGCCCGCATCATGGCGTGTTTCCGACCTCTGGATACCGAGAGCAAGCCCCTGACCGAGTGCCTGGGCCAGGTGCTGGCGGAGGATGTTCACTCGCCGCTGGACCTGCCGTCCCTGGCTAACTCAGGCATGGACGGCTACGCGGTGCAGGAGGCGGACATTCGCGGCGCCACGGCGGAGCGCCCCCGCGACCTGAATGTCATCGGCGTAGTAGCGGCGGGTTATGTCTCCAGCCAGACCGTGGCTCCCGGCGTTGCCATTCGCATCATGACCGGCGCGCCCATTCCTGCCGGGGCGGACACCGTTGTGCCATTTGAGGAGACCGACGAGGTGCAGCGGCGCGCCCAGGGCCTGCCCCTGGACCGCATCGGCATCCGCGCTGGCCTGCGGCGGGGCAGCAACCTGCGGCCCGCCGGAGAGGACGTGCGCCGGGGACAGTTGGTGTTGGAGGCGGGCACCGTGATTCGCCCAGCGGAAGTGGGGGTGCTGGCCTCCCTGGGGTTGAGCACCGCGCGGGTAATCCGGCGCCCGGTGGTGTCGATACTCTCCACCGGCGACGAGTTGGCGCCAGCGGGTGCGCCCCTGAATCCCGGCAAGATTTACGACGCCAACAGTGCCAGTGTGGCCGCGGCGGTGGCTGCCGCCGGTGGGCAACCCCGCCTGCTGGGCATTGCCCAGGACAACCTGGAGGACCTGAACCGCCGGCTGGACCACAGCGCGGGGTCGGACCTCATTATCACCTCTGCGGGGGTGTCCAAGGGAGACTACGACATCGTGAAGGAAGTCCTGTCCCGGCGCGGCGACGTGAACTTCTGGTCGGTGCGCATGCGTCCCGCCAAGCCGCTGGCCTTCGGAATGCTGCGCGGCCCCAATGGCGGGCCGGGCACTCCTCTGCTGGGACTGCCCGGCAATCCGGTGAGCGCGTTGGTGGCCTTTGAAATGTTTGCGCGGCCTGCCATACTTACCATGCTGGGGCGGCGGCGTTTGGCCCGGCCCACGGTAAGCGGCGTGCTGGCTGGCCCCATCCACAACGCCGACGGCCGCCGGGTTTACGCCCGGGTGGTGGTCGACCGGCGGCAGGGCACGTACTTCGCCACGCCTACCGGACCTCAGGGGTCGAACATCCTGACCTCCATGTCTCTGGCCAACGGACTGGCAGTCTGCCCGGCGGAGATCACCGCCATGAAGGCGGGAGAAACAGTTCAGATCGTTATGTTAGATTGGAATGAAGAGGTAGACTTATGATTCCTTCCGGCGCTTTTACGTCGCAGCAAGTTCAGACAGTGAACGGCTCAACCTTGTACCAGATTAACTTCGACCGCCTGGTGGAGCTTAAGCGATCGGCCACCTTCATGCTGGCGTCACGCCTGGACCCCGACAACTCGACAACTTACGGCCCGAAAGAAGCGAAGAGGGACCCTAAGCGGATGGTTAAGGAGATTGCCGACCGCTACAGCGATGACGAGAAGGAGTTCATCCAGTCGGAGTTGCCCATCCAGGAGATTGTATTCCGCATATTGCTGGTGCGGCGCAATGAGCCGATTTCGCTGCGCGAACTGCAGCAGGACCTCAACGACCGCTGGGCCACGCCGGTGCGCCCCATAAATATCACGTTGACCGGCTTGAAGCGGGTTCTGGATGCGGACACCTTTTACGGCTTCGCCCCGGTGGAGTAATATTCGCCCTCCAGGGAGCAACTTACAGTAGTGCGGTGCCAGACCGCCATTCGCATTACAATCCCGGCAAAAAACAATCAGGGTGCGTCCCGACAAGTCGGGACGCACCCTGATTGCAGTTTCGTTATGTAAGATGACTAGGCGGGAGTCTTCTGGGAGGCCACGGCGATCAGCTTCTTGAAGGCCTCGGCGTCATTCACCGCCAAGTCCGCCAGCATCTTGCGGTCGACTTCGATGCCCGCCACCTTCAGGCCGTGCATGAACTGGCTGTAGGTGACGCCAGACTGGCGGCACGCCGCGCCGATGCGGACGATCCACAGGCTGCGGAACTGGCCCTTGCGGTCCCGGCGGTCCCGGTAGGCGTGGGTCCAGGCATGAATCAGAGCCTCTTTGGCCCACTTGTAGTTGCGGTGGGATGAGGCTTGAAAGCCACGGGCTTCCAGCAATATCTTCTTGTGCCGGTGGCGCTTGGTTACGCCGCGCTTAACTCTAGGCAACTGCCAACTCCAATAACTAGCGGATGGGGCTGCTATCCGTAGGGAAGCAGCTTACTCAGGCGAATCACGTCGACCTTGTCCACCTGCAATTTCTGGGCAAATTTGCGGGTAACTTTGTGCGGCTTAGTCGTCCGCAGGTGGCTGCTGTGGCGCTTGCGGCGCAAGAGCTTGCCGGTTCCGGTGAACTGGAGCCGGGCTTTGGCGCCTTTGTGGGTTTTAAGTTTTGGCATCGGCTAGGTCTTCTTCTTCCGCTTTCTTCTCAGGTTTTTCCGCCCGCTCCGTACGCTTGGGCACCGGGAGCAGGGTCATTGCCAGGGACCGGCCTTCCATGGCCGGGGCTTTTTCCAGGCGGACATCGTCTTTCAACTCGTCGGCCACCTTCTTGAGCACCGAGAGCCCCAACTGCTGGTGGACTGCCTCTCGGCCCCGGAAGCGAACCGTGATCTTGACCTTGGCGCCGTCCTCGACGATGAGTTCACGCACCTTGCGGATCTTAGCGTCCAGATCGTGGACCCCAATGTTGGGGCGGAACCGCACTTCCCGAAGCTCGGTACTCTTTTGGCCCTTCTTGGATTCCTTTTCTCGCTTGGCGTAAAGGTAGCGCAGCTTGCCATAGTCCAAGAGGCGGCACACCGGTGGATCGGCATTGGGAGCAACCTCAACCAGGTCCACGTCGTTTTCACGCGCCATCTGGAGAGCCTGGTCGCGGGTCATCACTCCCAACTGTTCGCTGTTTTCACCGATGACACGCACCCGGGGGGTCTGGATACGCTCGTTTACCCGATACTGCCTGGCGATACTTTTCAACCTCCAAGGGACTGCCAAGATGGCACTGTGAGAATTTGGGGAATGATGGTGTCAATGTACCACAGGGCCTTATTCCAGTCAACGGCTTTAAGACTCAAGTCGCGGGCGTCTCTGGGGACGGCCCAGGGCCACCAGGAACATCACACTCCGGCCCGCGGCATGGGGCGAGAAAAACTGCGTGACCTCGTCGTCGTAGAAGGTGAGGCCCGATGCGCCCAGCCGCTGGGCGTAGGCGGCCAGATAGGCCCACCCGCCGCGAATTGCCGCCTCGGTCTGCGCCATGCGATACCCCCGGTTGCCGTAGCGCGCCAGCACCGCCGTCAGGTCGGTGAGGAAATATAGGTTAACGCTGGCGTCGGCGGGCAGCTCCTGCTCCAGCCCCAAGTATCCCGCCCGCTCGCGGAAGTCGCCCGCCTGCAGCAGCTCCAGGGACTGCGTGTCAGGGTGGTAAGCGTAGCTCCCGGTTGCCAGGCCGTCCTCCACTGCGTTGGCGATGAGGTACATTTGCACCAGGGTGTCGCCCGGCTTGCCGAGGCTCGCCTTGAGCCCAGTCGAGAGGAAGTCGGCGGGCAGGCGACCTCCGGTGGCGGACAGGATAGCGGCCAGCTGCGGGAGGCCGATGCCATCGCGGCGGAAGCTGCGGCTGGAGCCCCGGCGCTGGATCACCTGCTCTATTGTGTCCCTCGGCAGCTCTCCCTCCAGCAGCTTGGCCAGGGGGGTGACCGCGCCTTCAAGTGCTGGGGTTGTCAGCACGGGCAGACTTCCGCGCAGGTCGCGCGCCTCGGCGGGTTCGGTCAGCGACGAGGCCTGGTGCATCGCCCGCATGGCCGGGTAGTCCACCTCCCGCCGGGAGTAGGGGGCGATTTCCAGGGCCAGGGGCGGCATCGTCGCAGCGGGCGGCGACGGCTGTTCTGGAGTTCGCCCCACGGAAACCAGGTGCAGCGCCGCCTCGCTGGCGGTGTCCAGCCCCAGCAGTTGGTTTACCGGCGCGTCGGCAAAGGCGGTGACGATCTGGAGCGGCACTTGGGAGGCCGCGCCCGCCGCCAGCAGGTTGGCCAGGATGGTGCCGCTGTCCCAGTAGCTGTGGCGGTAGGCCCGCGCCTGGTACTTCCAAGCGTTGCGCCAAAACACGGAAGTGGTGACGATGACCGCCGGAGCGTGGGCCACTGCTGGCTCGCCGCCGCTGGCCTCCGCCAACACGCCCCGGAAGTCGCCCTGGCGCAGGGGTCGCAGGGAGAAGTCGTGGGGGCCGAAGTGGTAGACGCCGGCGGGCAAGTCCGGCAGATCGCCGCAGACCAGGTACAGCTCGATGTGGTAGAGGGCGCCGGTGCAGGCGGCGGCCCGGAAGTACATCTGCCCGCCTCCGCCAACAACGCCCCGCTTGGTGATGCCTGCCGAGAAGTAGAGCAGCGCAGCGATTTGCTGGAGGCTCGGGAGCTGCGGGCCGGAAGGTGCTGGCGCGGTGCGCCCCAGCAGCACGTCCAGGGCGCTTACTCCGGAAGGCGCCAGGTCAGAGGGCAGGCGCTGGCCCTCCAGGCCGGGGTAGAGCTTGAAGGGGCGCGGCTGGTTGTTCCAGTCCATGGAGTGGCCGCCGCTATGCACGCTGCGCCACGTGTGCTTGGTGCTGTTGTGGTATTCCCACGCCGCCTGGGTGTTGAGGTTGGACATGGGCACGTCATCCACGGGCGATGGCTAGGTTGTGGAAACGAAACCCCCCCAACCCCCCTTTGCGAAAGTGGGGCTTTAGACACGCCCCCCTTTCGCAAAGGGAGGCGAGAGGGGATTTCCTATCACGGTTTACGGACCTTGGCATGAATAGCTAACTTTCAGTGAACGCCAACGCTGCCTGAATCCCCTGCCGCGTCAAGCGCGGGTGGGCACTAAGAATCTGCTCAATCGTGTCGCCCGCCCCTAGCTTCTCCAAAATGAACTCCACGGTGATTCGCGTTCCCGCGACCACCGGCTTGCCCATCATGACTGCGGGGTCTGAGACTATGAGTTGGGTTGGCATACTTGCTCCAAATCCTCACCCGGCATTGGGACGAAATCCCCCCAACCCCCCTTTGCGAAAGGGGAGTGCGACAACCCGTCTACCCCTCGCCCCCCGCAATGGCCGGCAGGAAGTGCAGCTCGCTGTCGTCCCGCAGCTGCTCCAGCAGGCCTAGCTGGCCTACCTCGCCATCTATAGTGACCGCCAGGCCTGCCAGCAGGGAGTCCTCCTCCGGGTCGTAGAGGAGCTCCTTGACGCCGGGATACTCCCGCTCCAGGCTGTTGATGATCTGTCGGACAGTCGCGCCGGGCACCCGCACCACCTCTCTCCCGGAGGTGAGGGACTGCAGGGCTGCGGGTATGAACACCGTCGGCATGACTCGCTACCTGCCCCGGCCTGTCGAAGCCCCCTGCTTGGCTTGCAGGGCTTCCAGCACCCGGCCGGGGTTCATGGGCAGGTTTTCCAGCCGGACGCCGATGGCCCGGTACAGGGCGTTGCAGATGGCCGCCATGGGCGGGACGATGGCGACTTCGCCGACGCCGCGCACGCCGAAGGGGTGGCCGGGGTTGGCCACCTCCACGATGACGGTGTTGATCATGGGCAGGTCCAGGCTGGTTGGCATGCGGTAGTCCAGGAAGCTGGAGTTCATCATCTGACCCTGGGTGTTGTAGAAGTACTCCTCGTTCAGCGCCCAGCCGATGCCCTGCACTGCGCCGCCCTGAATCTGGCCCTCCACGTAGCTGGGGTGGACCGCCTTGCCAGCGTCCTGTACCGCGGTGTAGCGCAGGATTGTAACCTTGCCGGTGTCGGGGTCTACCTCCAAATCCACCATGTGCACCGAGATGGCGCCGCCCTGGCCGCGCGGGTTGATGCCGGCCCGGCCGCAGATAGGGCCGCCGGTGGGCACCTGGCGACCGGCAATCTGCTTGAAGGTCAGCTTCAACTCAGGGTCGGATTTGTGCTGGAGGACGCCATCCTTGTAATCCACCAGGTCAACGGTCACTTCCCAAATCTTGGCTGCCCGCTCGATCATCTGGCGCTTCACGTCCTGGGCTGCTTCGTAGGCTGCCCAGCCGGTCTTGAAGGTGACGCTGCTGCCGCCGGTGTTGGAGGTGAAGCCAATGGACGCGGTGTCGCCAACTTGCGGGCGGATGTCCGTCACCGGGATGCCCAGCACCTCCGCGAACTGCTGGGAGATAGCCACCCGCGATCCGCCGATGTCGGGGGAGCCTTCGATGAGGTTGACGCTGCCGTCGGAGTTGACCGTGCTCACCACGTTGGAGGGGCCGGTGTTGTTGGCCCAGAAGCCGCAGGCCACGCCGCGGCCCTGGTATTTGCCGGTCAAGGGCGCCGACCAGTGGGGGTGGTCTTTGGCCGCCTGCAGGGTCTCGATAAAGCCAATCTTGGGAAAGACTGGCCCGGTGGCGCGCCGGGTGCCTTCCTTGGCGGCGTTGAGCAGGCGGAGCTCCAGGGGGTCCATGCCCAGCTTCTCCGCCAGTTCGTCCATGGCGGGCTCCATGGCGAAGGCTGCCGCCGGAGAGCCGGGGGCGCGGTAGGCCGCCGACTTGGGGCGGTTCACCACCACGTCGGTGCCCTGGATGTAGGCGTTGGGGATGTTGTAGGGCGCGAACATGCACTGGCAGGCGGCGGGCACCGGCGAGCCGGGGAAGGCGCCCGCTTCGTACACCAGATAGGCCTCCGCAGCCACGAGGCGGCCATCCCGCTTGGCCCCCAGCTTGACCTTGACGTGGGTGCCCGCCGTGGGGCCGGTGCCCTCAAAGACATCCGTGCGGGACATGGTCACCTTCACGGGAGCGCCGGACTTGCGGGCCAGCAGCGCCGCCACCGGCTCCACGTACACCATAGTCTTGCCGCCAAAGCCGCCGCCAATCTCCATGGGAATGGCCTTCACCGCGGCGATGGGCACACCCAGCAGTCGCGCGGTCTGGTCGCGGATGGTGAAGTGGCCCTGGCTGCTGGACCAGATGGTCAAACTGCCATCGCCGTGCCACATGGCGGTGCCGCTGTGGGGCTCAATGTACCCCTGATGCACCGGCACCGTATGGCTCTCCCGTTCGACGATGATGTCGGCCTCCTGGAAGCCCTTGGCCACGTCGCCGGACTTGAACTCAAACTGGTTGGCGACGTTGGTGCCCCTGGCCGCGTCGTTGTCGTCTAGGGTGCCGCCGGCCCGGATGGTGGGGGTGTGCAGCGTTGCCAGCCGCTCGTGGACCAAAGGCGCGCCGGGCTTCATGGCGTCGGCGGCGTTGAGCACCGGGGACATCACCTCGTACTGCACGTCGATGAGCTTCAGGGCTTCTTCAGCGACGTGGGCATTGGCGGCAGCCACCGCGGCGACGGCGTGGCCCTTGTACAGCACCTTGTCCTTGGCCATGATGTTGTTGCTGAGGAAGCGCATGTTCATCATGGCGCCCTCGTTCAGGTCGGAGGCGCGGGAGGAAGGCTGGGGAAAGTCCGCGGCGGTGACCACGGCTTTGACCCCCGGCAGCGCCGCAGCCTTGCTGGTGTCGATGGACTTGATGCGGGCGTGAGCGTGGGGGCTGCGCAGGATCTTGCCGTGGAGCAGGCCGGGCAGGATCATGTCGGCGCCGTAGCGGGCCTTGCCGGTGACTTTATCGGCGCCGTCGTGGCGGATGGGCCGGGTGCCCACCACCTTGAACTCCTTGGTGGAAAGAACAATGTTGGGCTTGAAGTCCAGCATGGTGCGCAGCCTCCTTTTTAGCGGTCAGCCACCCCGCATACCAGTGCGGGGTGGCATCTGGGGCGCGAGGTTATGATACCACACGGAGGGGCGCCCTCACCCCCACCTCTAGACTCCGCCGCCGCCTGCCGCTATCATCTTGGGCAAGCGAACGAGCTGTCAGCCATCAGCGGTCAGCTATCAGCTCCCCGCCCCGCACCGGTGGGATGGGGGCGCTGACGGCTGATAAGCTGACAGGCTGACAGCTAACCTGGAGGAGAAGCATCATGACCACGCTGCCTAACCCCGGTACCTGGCAAGCCACCCTGCAGAAGAGCGCCCCGGAGCTGTACCAGAGCATCATGGGCGTCCGCAACGAGGTCCTGGTGGAGGGTGCCCTGCCCCTGAAGGTGAAGGTGCTGATGACCATGCTGTGCGACGCCCTGCTGGCCCACGAGGAAGGCGTCCACAACATCGCCAACCGCGCCCGCGCCGTGGGCGCCACCGAGGACGAGATCGCCGAGACCGTGGGCGTGGCCTTCCTCATGGGCGGCACTCCCGCCCTAGTCACCGCGGTCAACGCATTCAAGAAGTAAATAGCTTTCAGCCTGTCAGCCGTCAGCACCCCCCGGAGACACCGCGGCAGGGGGGGTAGCGCCCTCACCCCAGCCATCTCCCACGGGGAGAGGGAGCAGCTACGCCGCAGTCCCCCATTCTCCCCGCGGGAGAAGGGGGCCAGGGGGTTGAGGGCCGCGCCCCCGCTGACGGCTGACCGCTGAAAGGCTGATAGCTCACGCATGGACACCATCATCATCAAAGCCTGCCTCAACGGCGGGCGAGGCCGCGAGGCCAACCCCAACGTGCCCTGGACTCCCGAGGAGGTGTCCCAGGAGGCGGTGCGCTGCTTCGACGCCGGGGCGTGCATCGTCCACTTCCACGCCCGCACTCCGGAAGGCCGCATCAGCTACGACACCAGCTGGTACGCCCGGACCGACACCCTGATTCGAGCCCAGTGCGACCTGGTGCTGAACCACACCACGGCGCGGCAGTCGGGTGCGCCGGTGGAGTCGGTGACCCGCTACCTACTGGACACGCCGGACCCCGTGGAGATGGTGTCCCTGAACCTGGGGCAGGGGGTGAGGTGGCTCCCCAGCCAGGCGAGCGGTGGCCGCCGCACTAGCATCTCCCCCAACAGCTATGAGGACATTGTGGCGACCCTCGATGCGTGCTACCAGCGGGGCATCTTCCCCGAGCCAGCGGTGCACGACATGGGGATGCTGAACAACGCGGTGACGCTGATGCGGGAAGGCAAGCTCCGCGACAGTCGCTACTTTCTGGTGGAGCCGTCAGCCCACTGGGGCGATGGCCGGCAGGGGATGCCCGGCACGCCCAAAAACTACTTCCTCATCACCGACATCATCCACGACTTCTACCCGGAGGCCATTTGGCTGGCCCACAGCAGCGGCAGCCAGACCTTTGTCATCGGGGCAATTGCCATCGCCACGGGCGCTCATCTGCGCGTGGGGTTTGAGGACAGCCCCTTCCTGCCGAACAAGCCCCTGCCCAGCTCCAGCGCCGAGTACGTGGAGTGGGCTGTGAATATCGCCAGGGCCCACGGCCGCGAGCCGGCCACGCCCGCCCAGGCCAGGCATATTTTGGGCCTGCTGCCACCGGTGTAACGCGCAGGGGCAGGTTATAAACCTGCCCCTGCGGTGTGACATGCATTGGGCTCCCCGGAGTTGGGTATCCAGGAACACCCTTGCATAAGTATCTAAATTTGTTTAGCGGTATATCTCCGTTCGTAAGGCGCGTGATGCTAGTTGACCATAACAGAGCTTGTCTCACAAACCCCCTTCTCGCAGGGTAGGTAAAGCAGTAAGCTCATGGAAACATGGAGCGAGGTACGAGGGGATGGCGTACAACCTGCTGGCGGGTGACCGAGAGCAAGGGTATCTGCTGCCGCCGTCGGTGCGGGAGTGGTTGCCCGCAGG
>SHYG01000002.1 GCA_009692925.1 Dehalococcoidia bacterium | reverse complement strand
GCGCATACCGGTTTTCGAGACCGGCGCCTTCAACCGCTCGGCCATCTCTCCACAGCTATTTCAGCATAGCTGGCTGGGCGGTGCATTTCAAGGCCGCACGTTGCCACCCGCTGGCATTCCGGCTATAGTGGCGAGGGTTGAAGATGCTGTAGGGTGGTTCACGCCTCTCTGACGCCGGAACCACGGGAGTGAACATGGCCCATCAGGAGCTTGCTGCACGGCTCCGCCTAGCGGGGGTGCGCGTCACCCCACAGCGGCTGGCCATTGCCGAGGCCGTGCTTAGCTCCACGGATCATCCGTCGGTGCAGCAGATTTACGAACGCGTCCGGCAGCACTTCCCTTCCATGACCCTGGCCACTATTTACTCCACCCTGAGCATGCTGGAACAGAGCGGCTTGATCCAAGAGTTGCCCTTTCAACGAGTGGCCCGCTACGAGCCACATCTGGAGCCCCACGTGAACCTGGTGTGCGTAGGCTGCGGCGACGTGGTGGACTCACGCCTGGGCCAAGAAGCGGTGGTGGTGCTGAAAGACCGGGTAACCAGCCAAGTGAACTTCCAAGTTAGCTGGCAGCGGGTGGATTTCTACGGCCGGTGCCGCCGATGCGGCCGTATGTCCAAAGACGCCGCGGGCACCAAGGACGGCACCGGAAGTCCGGCTTCCAGCCAGCCTCCCTCCCAACCGGCGTGATTACCAGCCTGGCAGGAATTACCCTCTGGACCGAAGACCTGGAAGGGATGTTCCACTTTTACCATCAGACTCTGGGGCTGCCGGTCCATTCCAAGCACGCGGACTTCATCGCTTTCCAGCTGGGGGAGTTGCGCTTCAACCTTGGCCGGCACGAACAGATACACGGCCCGGCCAGAGACCCTTACCGGATAATGCCCCACCTGGCAGTTAAGGACATCCACGGGGAGCACCAGCGGCTGCTTGCGTTGGGCGTGGAGTTCATCCGGCCACCGGAACTGGAGCACTGGGGCGGCTGGGTTGCCACCTTCAAAGACCCCGACGGAAATATCCTGCAGTTCCTGCAGTTCCCGGAAACCGGCTAGGCCCTAAACCAGTGGGCAAGGTGCGCTGCCAGGGCAACCGGCCTCAGCGGGCATCTCCCATTTGACTCAGCTGGTCCAACGCGCCCCGCAGCCGGTCACGCTGCACTTCCAACTGGGCCAGCGTCTCCACCAAGTCCTTGGCGCGCTCACTGGCCCGATAGTTACGTCGCAGCCGCATATGGCGTTCCAACATCTCTTGCGCTTCGCTCCGGTCCACTCCCGGCAGCAGATCGCCGGCAAAAGGAGAGTCCTCGGCGCCCTGCAGCCACATCAACCCCCGCCCGCCCGCCGCCGGCGCGGGGCTCTCCTTAAACACGTAGTCGCGCTCAGTGGGCTCCCGCAAGAACTTGCCACGGAACCAGCCCAGAGAGTCGGAGTAGACTCCGAAAACGTACTGCCAATGGCCCTGACGCAAGGCCTCCACCGGCACGTCCACCGAGGAGTCACGGAAGACCTCCTGAAGCAGCGCAGAGGAGTCTCCAGCACACCGGTTGATTGAGTCCATGAAGCTATCCAGACCCTGAAGCAAAGGGTGGCTGTCCAGGATGCCGCGCAACTCCAGGTACAGGGGATGGCCTTGCCACGAGGGGTCATATCTCGGCGTTAGCCGGCCCAGGAGGAGCTGCTCTTTGATTTCGTCGGAAGGGCTATTGCCGTCGGCACCGCGCAACAGCTCTTCCAGCCAGCCCACGTTGTAGCCCACCTGGAGCAAGGGTAAGGACCGGGCAAAATCCACCAGGATCCGGAGGCGGCCCTGCTCCTGAAGCGACAGGACCTTGGGGTGCCGCTGGGTGCTGCCGGGCAACGCCAGCCGGGTGGGAAGTCCCAAGGCGCGCTGCTGGGGACGCCCAGCCTCTTCCGGAGCGCCAAGCTCGCGGAAATATCCGGGCGCCTGGGCTGGCATGGTAACCTCCCCCACTCGGATGACCTCCGGCTTGCGGTGGAAGTAGTAGAGATACCCGTAGATGCCAGCGCCTCCGGTGGCGGCCAGTCCCGCAATTACCAGGACCACCAGCATCCAGGCGGGGATCAGGCCGGAACGCACTATCAAGGGGTCGGACCAGGGACTTTCGTTGTAGGCCCCGTCCACCGCGCGCACGCGCCAGTAGTACCGGCCTCGAGACAGCGCCTCACCTTCCGACAGCGTGTAGCTGGTGGAGGTCAAGTCAAACTTTTCCAGGATTGGATTAGGGAAATCCGGGGCCGTATCCAACTGCAGGACATAGGTAACGCCGCTGGGATCCTGCGCGTTGGACCAGGTGATGGTTGGCGTGGCGCCCCCCACCAGACCGACGCGCTTGTTGTTCTTGGGAGCAAGCGGGCTGGGTGAGCGCGGCGGAACGCCCTCCACAGTGAAGGTCGCCTGGGCGTCGTTGCGCAGGCCGTCACTGACTCTAATGCTTTGAGCGCCGGCTCTGATTCGGGGCGCCACCAGCGAAAAACCAAAGCTGCCGGCGCCGTCAGTAGTGATCCCGCCGCCCCGGACTTCACCGTCGCCAAATACCACTGCCAGGGCAGCGTTGGCGGCGTAACCGGCTCCGGTGATGTCGACTTTCATCCCGACATTGCCGGTGTTGGGGCTGATGGATACCACCGGCACCACGCCCAGGCTGATAGCCGGCGCCGCCGCCGCTTGCGTGGCGGAACCGGAGGCCCGGATTTCGTGGGAGCCGGCGGTGGAGGCAGGCACCGCAAAATTGGCGGTCCAGGTGCCTTGGCTAGTAGCCGTGATGGCCGAGGCAACCGGTGTGCCATGGAAGGTAATGGAGATAGCGGTTTCGCTGGCCGCAAAGCCAGACCCGGTGACGATAATAGGCATCCCTGGTGAGGCGTTGGGCCGGTTAACCGTCAGCTCCGCCGCTACCAGGAACGTGACCTCCGTTGAGGCGAAGCCCTGAGTAGCTGAACCAGAGGCGCCGATGGTGTGGGATCCCGCGGTGGTCGATGGCACCGCGAAGACCGCGGACCATCCTCCCTGGCCGTTGGCGCTAATTCCCGAGGCCACCGGTAAGCCGTCAAAGGAGACGATGATGCCTCGCTCGCTGGCCCCAAAGCCGGACCCGTTCACTGTCAAAGAAGCTCCAGGCGCCCCGCTGCTGCGGGAGATGGTTAGTCCCGGCACAACCGAGAACACGGCGTCGGGTTCCAAAACCCCCTGGAGCGATGGACTGGAGGCGGCAAATGTATGGGTGCCGCCAGGGGAAGCGGGAACGACAAAGTTGACGGTCCACGTGCCCTGGGCGTTGGCGGCCAATCCCGGCGAAACCGGGACGCCATCATATGTCAGGGTGATACTCCGCCCGTTGGGGGAGAAGCCGGAACCTCCCACCGTGACCGGAGTTCCCGGAGAGCCGCTGCTTCGGCTGAGGGAAAGGCCGGCGCCCACCGTGAAGGTAACTTCGGGGGCGGCGCCGGCGGAAGGCCCTGACGCCCGAAGGATATGCGGCCCACCCGGCGAGCTAGGCACCGTAAAAGTACCGGACCAGGCTCCCTGAACGTTGGCGCTGATGCCAGATGCCACCGACAGGCCGTCATAAGTCAACCCGATACTGGACTCGCCGGGGCCAAATCCGGCGCCGTTGACCGTAATCAAAGTCCCCGGCGGCCCGTTGGCCCGGCTAAGCGTGATTCCTGCACCGACAGTGAACGTGATATCCGTCACGCCGGAACTGGAGGTGGACGACCCGCCCGCAGTAACGGTATGCCCGCCAGCGGGAGTCGGCGGCGTCAGAAAGTTTGCAGTCCACTTCCCTTTAGCGTCGGCCCGGAGGCCGGAGGCCACGTTGGCGCCGTCGAAAGTTACATTGATACTAGACTCGCTGGCGGCAAAGCCGGCCCCGGTGATCGTGACGGAGGTCCCCGGCGGGCCGCTGGTTTTGCTAAGGGAGATGGTGGGGTTCACGGTGAAGGTTACGGTGCCCACAGCGATCTTCGTGGTGGTGTTGCCGAAAGCGCCGACTTCGTGGGCGCCGCCAGCCGAGTCGGGTAAATTGAAATTAGCCGTCCAATTACCCTGCGAGTTTACGACAATGCTTGAAGCCACCGTGGCGCTGTCGTAGGTTACGGTAACTCCGGGTTCGCTGGGTAGGAAGCCTGACCCGGTGACCGTCACGGAAGTCCCTGGGGTACCGGTGTTCCTGCTGGTGTAGATGCCAGCTTTCACAGTGAAGGGCTTGGAGAGAGCAGCGCCTACGGTGGAGATGGAGCCAGTGGCTCTTACAGTTTGAGACCCCAATGCAGATCCAGTGGGAACGGCAAAGGAGACGTTCCACCCGCCGGCGCTGCTGGCACTGGTGGTTGCCACCTGGGTTGCCCCAAAAGTGACGTTGATTCCGGTTTCATTGACGGCAAAGTTGGTGCCGGTGACGGTAATTCTGGTGCCCGGAGGTTCGCTGGTGCTGCTTAGCTCTATTCCTGGCAGCAAGATGGAGAAAGTAGCGGGGTTTACCGTACTCGCCGCTCGCGTCCCGGTGAAAGAGCCGCCGCTGGATGGCGTAGGGGGGATGGTGAACTGGAAGGAAATCGTGGTTCCGCTTGCCGTTAGATTGGTTCCCGCAGCAATAAGATTGCCAGCATAAAAAATGTTAATAGGGCTTTCATTGCTGGTGAACCCAAATCCGCTGACCGTGACCACCGTGCCCACGGGTCCTATGGTGGGGCTAATGGTGACTGTGGCCGCCGTCTGAGCCTGGGCATGGGACATGCCCGCCAGGGCCATCCCCAGGGCCAAGATTGCTAACAATGTTTTAACTTTGGTCATGCCGCGTTGCACACCGCCTAACTGATGTCCACCAGTTATCGATTATAGCAAACCCAGAATGCTGGCGACCGGAGGGTAATGGCGACGAATTGGTGAACCATTGGTGACTTATATAATCAACATGGCGTCCCCAAAGGAGTAGAAACGGTAGCTGCGGGCCATCGCTTCCTGGTATGTCTGCAGAACCACTTCCCGCCCGGCAAAGGCGGAAACCAGCATCAGCAGAGTGGAACGGGGCAGGTGGAAGTTAGTAATCATAGCATCCACCAAGCGGAATTGGTGGCCGGGCAAGATAAACAGCCGCGCTTGTCCCTGAACCGGGAGCACGCCGCTCCGTCCTTCCTGTCCTGCCTGGAAAATATCGTCGCCAATTTGCTCCAGCACCCGCACCGAGGTGGTGCCCACCGCGATCACGCGCCGTCCCTCTTGGCGGGCACGGTTAAGCGCAGTGGCGGCCTGGGCATCAACCTCATAAAACTCCGTGTGAATCTTGTGCTCCGCCGGGTTTTCGCCGCGCACCGGGCGGAAGGTGTCCAGCCCCACGTGCAACGTCACAAACACCGGCAGCACGCCGTGCTCCTCCAGGCGGCGCAGCAGCGGGAGCGTGAAGTGCAGTCCGGCGGTGGGCGCCGCGGCGCTCCCGGCATGGCGGGCGTAAACCGTCTGGTATCGCTCCCGGTCCGCCAGAGGTTGGTGGATGTAGGGCGGCAGCGGCACCTGCCCCAACCCATCCACCAACTCCTCTCGGGACAGGCGCACCTTCAGAGTACCGTCCTCGCTGGCCTCCAGCACCTCCGCTTCCATTCCCCCTGAAGTGACTGTAGCCGGCGCACCAGCCGCAGGCTCCAGCACAATGCACGCACCCGGCCGCAACCGGCGCCCCGGCTTGCCCAGGGCCAGCCAAATGCCCGGCTCCTCTCTGCGGAGCAGCAGCAGCTCCACCGGGCCGCCGGTATCCTTGCGGCGGCCATGCAGGCGGGCGGGAATTACCCGGCTCTGGTTGAACACCATCACGTCGCCGGGGCGCAGGTATTCCACCAAGTTAGTAAACTGGCGGTGCTCCAGCTGACCGGTGGCGCGGCGCAGCACCAGCAGGCGAGAGGAGTCCCGAGGCTCCACCGGAGTCTGGGCGATGAGCTCGGGAGGCAGATGGTAGGCGAAGTCACTGGTACGCATAGCTGAAAGTGGAAGGCCTAACCCGTGGACTGGCCCACGGCGGCTATCGCCCGGCCAAGGAGCGCTTGGCGGCGGTGAGGGTGTTGGCCAGCAGCATGGCGATGGTCATGGGCCCCACTCCTCCGGGCACCGGGGTGATGGCCTCCGCCTTGGGGGCGACGGACTGGAAATCCACATCCCCTTCCAGGCGGTAGCCCTGCTTGCGGGCGGGGTCTTCCACGCGGTTGATGCCCACGTCGATCACCACCACGCCGTCGCGGACCATGTCGCCGGTGATGGCCCGGGGCTGGCCGATGGCCGCCACCAGGATATCGGCCTGGCGCGTCAAATCCGACAGATTCTTGGTGCGGGTATGGCATACCGTTACGGTGGCGTTGGCGCCAGCCTGCCGTTGCATGAGCAGCATGGCCAGGGGCTTGCCGACAATGTTGCTGCGCCCGCAGATGACCACGTGCCTCCCGGCGGGGTCGTAGCCGTGGCGCAGCAGGAGTTGCTGGACTCCCGCGGGAGTGCCGGGTATGAAGCATGGCGAGCCCTGGGCCAGCTTGCCCAGGTTAAAGGGGTGGATGCCGTCCACGTCCTTGACGGGCGACACCGCCTCGATGACCGCCTCCTCCCGCACCTGGGACGGCAAGGGAAGCTGCACCAGGATGCCGTGGAAGCGCGGGTCGTGGTTCAGCCGCTCAATCAGGGCCAGCACCTGGGCTTCGGTGGCGGAGGCGGGCAGGGGAAAAGTCTCGCTGAACATACCTACTTCGTCGCAGGCGCGGCGCTTGTTGCGCACGTAGATGGCGGAAGCCGGGTCATCCCCCGCCAGCACCGCCGCCAGCCCGGGGGTGACGCCGCGGGCCTGCCGCAGCTCCGCCACTCCAACGGCGACCTCGCCGCGGACTTGCTTGGCCAAGGCAGTGCCATCCAGTATCTTTGCCGCCAATCATGCCCCCCGAACGCGTTAACCCATTAGCCACCGCAATTCTAGCACAGGAGGGCCGGCCTGGTTCGACAGGGTCCTCACGCTCGCTCTGCTCGCTAAGGCTAGCAACGTGAGCGGGCAATGCAATGCCACTGCAGACGACCAATGCCCCTGCTACTTGGGCGCAACGACCTGACTGACGAAGTACCTTTCCGCCCTGGCAATCCATTGCCCGGGGTCTGGAGTCAGCGCCTTGCGCTCCGGCGAGGCGTAGTAGGCCTTTTCCTTGGCTTCCCAGTCCACCGGGTCGTCGTGGGACAACATCCACATGAACTGGTTGCTCTCCTGGATTACCCCGGCGCGCTCAATCTTGAAGCCGTGCTTCAGCCATAGGGGGTATACCCCCTTGCGCCAGGCCGCCACAAAGTCGTCCATGTGGCCCTTGTTGATGGTGTACAGCCGCAGTTGTGCGGGCATGTTCCCTCCTGGTAAAGTTCAAAATGATGGCCGAGAGCCGCTTTGCCCAGTTTACACCAATAAGGCCTGGACGATACCAGTTGGCGTAAGGCGACGCCTTTGGCTATACTGAAGCTAACCTGCAACCAAAGGTTCCTTCATGCGCATCTGCTCGCTGTTGCCCAGCGCCACCGAGATGGTCTACGCCCTGGGACTGGGCGACCAACTGGTGGGCGTGTCCCACAAGTGCGACTACCCTGCCACCGCGTTGTCCAAGCCGGTGGTCAGCCGCAGCATCCGCGACATCGCCGGTCTGAGCAGCACCGAGATCGACGCCATTGTCCAGCAGGCGCGGGCCACCGGCAACCCCTTGCACTGGATTGACGGCGGCCTGCTGCGAGAATTGAAGCCGGACCTGATCCTGACCCAGGAGCTGTGCGAGGTCTGCGCCGTGGGCAGCGGATCGGTGTTTGAGACCGCCGCCAAGGTGCTGGACTACCAGCCCGCCATCGTCAGCCTCCGCCCGGCCAGTCTGGAGGACATCTTTCAGAACTTGCTGACCATCGGCGGAGCAGCCCTGGTGCCGGAGCGCGCCGCCGCCCTAGTGCAGCAGCTCCGGCAGCGAGTGGCGCGGGTGCAGGAGGGCGTAGCAAGCGCCGGAGCACGGCCCAGGGTGCTGTGCGTGGACTGGCTGGAGCCGCTGCGCAACACGGGCCAGTGGACGCCGGAGTTGGTGGAGCTGGCAGGCGGCAGCGAGGGGCTGGCGGAGAAGTGGGGCATATCTCGGGAGCTGGCCTGGTCTGAGGTGCAAGACTACCAACCGGACTACATAATGATGATGCCCTGCGCCTTTGACTTGGAGCGAGCCGGCCTGGAGACCGCAAGCTGGTTGCCCGCCCAGGCCGGGTGGCGGGAGCTGCCCGCGGTGCGGCAGGACCGGGTGTATCTCTTTGATGGCCGGGTGCCCAGCCGCCACGGGCCGAGGGTGGTGGACGTGATGGAGGCCCTGGCCGAGGCCATGTACCCAGAGCGCTTTGCCGGTTTGGCTGCTCCTGGCCTCTTCCGCAAGGCAGACCTGAGCTAAGAACCGGTCCGATCACCGCAGAGGCGCAGAGGGCGCGGAGAGTTTACGATTGGTTATCTGTTTTCTCTGCGGTCTCTGCGCCTCTGCGGTGAAATCTCGGGGACTAGGCGAAGGCCACGCGCGCCACCGCAATGGTTGCTCTGGCCGCCTTCTGCCGGGGGACTAACAGCTCGCCACCGCCGGAGGCCAGCAGCGCCGCCGGCTCGGCGACGCCCCACACGCCCAGCAGTCGCCGCGCCGCTGAGGGTGTGACGCCTGCGCCCGCGCTGTCCTCAAAGGCGCGGTTCAGTTCTTCCGCGCCATAGCAAACTAGCGGCACTCCGTGGCGTTGGGCCAGCGCCAGCAGACCCGGCTCGTTCCCCTTTAGCTCGGCGGTGGCGATGCTCCGCAGGCAGGCCAGCGACAGGTTATGGCACTGGAAGGTATCCGCCAGCAACTCCTCCAGCTCATCCACCGGCACGCCCCGGCGGCAGCCCATTCCCGCCACCAAACTGCGAGGGCGGTACACCACCAGGTGCTTACCCGGCAGGACATCTTGAACGGGGCGGGTTTGAAACCCGCCCCTACGGGGGCCGTTGTCAACCACGCCAAGTTGGTCGGTAATCACCAGGGCGGCCACCGACGGCGATTCTGCCAGCGCCTGGACAGTTGGGTAGACACGCAGGTTGGCGGGCAGCGGAGTGCCCTGGGGCCACCAGTGGGATTCGCCGGTCTGCTGCCAAATACCCACCGGGTCGCCGTTGACCACCGCCGCGCTGGCCCGGGTCACCGCCAGCGGATCCGCCTCTAGCCGCCAGCCCCATTCCTGGCCCAGCAAGTCCACCGCAAGAGTGCCGGTGACGTGGGATGCCGAGGTGATGACCGGCACCGCTCCCAGGGCGCGAGCCACCTCCTGCGCCAGGCGGTCGGCGCCTCCCAGGTGCCCAGAAAGCAGGCTGACAGCGAAGCGCCCCGCGTCGTCCACACACACCACCGCGGGGTCCTGGTGCTTGTCCTCCAGGCAGGGAGCCAGGAGCCGCACCGCCGCGCCCACGGGCAGGAACAGCACCAGCCGCTGGTGCTCGCGGAAGGCGTGCTGCACCACTGGGCGCAGGGGCAGGTCAAAGGCCACGGTCTGCGGATGCGACACAGGAGTGACTTCCGCGACATGCCGGCGGTCCAGGTAGAGGGTCACGTCGCCGGGCAGGGCTTGCGCCAGGATGCGCGCCAGAGCCGCCCCGCGACGGGAGATGGCGACAATGGCGGTGCTGGTCATGGGGCTGCCCGCGCCAGATGAGCCGCCCCGGCTAGTCGCCGCTGCCGTTGGCGACAGCGCGGGCGGCAGCGGGCCGGGTTCTGGCCTTCCGGTATTTGTGGGTGTAGGTTTCCGAGTAAAGGTGCGAAGAGGCCGCCGGGGGCTCCTCAGAGGTCCGGGGCTGGCGCAACTCGGGATCCAGGGCGCCGCCCACCAGGATCAGGGCCTGCAGGGTGAGCTTGGCCGCGCGCACTTTGGGGGTAATGTCCGCCAGGGTGCCGCGAATTATAAGCTCGTCGGGCCAGCCCACCCGGTAGACCACCGCCACCGGGGTGTCCTTGGCGTAGCCGGCGGCCCGAAGCTCCCGGGCGATGCGGAACATGCGGGTGATGCTCAGGAACAGCACCAAAGTGGCGCCGTGGGCGGCCAGGCCGGCCAGCTGCTCCCCCGGAGGCATGGCCACACGGCCCTCCACGCGGGTGAGGATGACGGTCTGAGACCCGCCGGGCACCGTGAGCTCCGCTTTGAGGCGGGCAGCGGCGGCGAAGGCAGAGCTGACTCCGGGGATGACCTCGTAATCCACGCCCTCGGCTTCCAGCACCCGCATCTGCTCCAGCATGGCGCCGTAGATGGAGGGGTCGCCGCTTTGGATGCGGGCCACAACCTTGCCCTGCTTCACGGCCTGGAGGGTGAGCTCCATGATCTGGCCCAGGGTGAGGGTCTTGCTGCCGTGGACTTCCGCGCCGGGGCGGGCGAACTCCACAATGGATGGATGCACCAAAGAGTCGGCGTAGATGACCACGTCCGCCGACTCGATGAGCCGCTTGGCCTTCAGGGTGAGCAGCTCGGGGTCGCCCGGCCCGCCGCCAATGAAGTAGACCTTGCCAGTAGACTTAGGCTGAGACTTTATACCAGGCATTATTCACCTTTCCGAATGATGAGGAGGGAGAAGTAGTCCAGGTCCTCCTCAGTTAGTTGATTCAAGTCTCGCACCACCTGCTCGCGGTCGGTGGTGGCCCGCCGCACGTAGACACCCTTGCCCGCCAGACCCAGCCGCTCCAGGCTGGCCAGGGCCTGCAACAATGTGCGGTTCACCTTCATCAGCACGATGGTATCGTAGCTGGCGATGGCCTCCCGCAGGTCGTCAATGCCGTACACCGCCGGCAGGATGGCCAGGCGCTGGCCGTGGGTAACCAGCGGCACGCCGGAGCTGGCCGCCGCCGCCATGACGGAGGAAACGCCGGGGATAATCTCCACCGGGATGGCAGGATACACAGACCGGATGTGCTCCAGCACGTAGGAGAAGGTGCTGTAGAGCATGGGGTCGCCCTCCGTGATGAAGGCCGCGTCCTGACCCTGCTGGAGCCGCACGGCGAGGGCGTCGGCGCCGTCCCGCCAGGCACGGGCCGCGCCCTGGGCGTCGTCGGTGGGGAAGCTGATGCGCAGAATCTCCTGACGCTTTAGGTCCAGGAACCCTCGGACAATACTGAGGGCGTAGCTGTCCTGGCTGGTCTCCGACTGCGGAACGCAGATGATGGGCACCCGCTGCAAGACGCCGTGGGCCTTGAGCGTCACCAGCTCCGGGTCGCCGGGGCCCACGCCCACGCCGTACAGAGTGCCGGAAGCCGCTTTGGAACGCCTACTAGTCATCGGATCATTCCTGAAAACCGCATTGGTTCATTATTGGCGCCAGCCGGTGACCACAAATACCGGGTTCAGCGCCTCCAGGCGCACCGAGCCGTCGGGCAACTCCTTGCCCCGCGCGGCGTTGACCATCACCAGCTCGACAGCCAAACCTAAATCCCGAAGCCGGTGGTACGACTCCTGGGCCCGCTCCAGCGCCGCCAGGTTCACCACCACCCGGCCCTGGGGCTTGAGCCGGCGGGCCACTTCGTCCAGCACCCCCGCCAGCCGGCCGCCGCTGCCGCCCACGAACACCGCGTCCGGGTCGGGCAATGCCGCCAGCGCGGCGGGCGCCTCGCCAGGCACGACCTGCACGTTGCCTTGCCCCAGCCGCGCCACGTTGTGTTCCAGGAGGAGCAGGCCTTCGGGGTCCCGCTCGATGGCGTAGACCCTGCCGCGGTGGGCGATGAGCGCCGCTTCCAGCGCCACGGAACCGGTGCCCGCGCCGATGTCCCAGACCACGCTGTCGGGCCGCAAGCCCAGGGAGTACAGGCTGACCGCCCGCACTTCTCGCTTGGTAATCTGGCCCCGCAGGGGGCGGCGCTGCTCGAAGGCGTCGTCAGGCAGGCCCAGGCTGCGGGCTGGGGATACCGGGATGTCCTTAACCTTCTGATGCTCTGTCACAATTGCCGAACCCTGCGGGGCTATCTCTAGCGTCGCCCGGAGCCCGCCACCAGCGGGACGCCCTCGGGAGAGGTGGAGGCATGACCCAGCAGCGTGCCGTCAAAGTCGAAGCACAGCGCATCGACAACCAAAGTTCCGGCGTCATCGCCCAGAAGTTTGAGGCTCTCCTGACAGACCATCTGGCACATCAGCGGGAACACCGACAGCAGGCCATTGGCCTGGGCAATTTCTTGGAAGTGCCGCCCGCTGGCCGCTCCGCGCATCTCTTCCTGCACCTGCGGGGATGCGCCGCACTGGCCGGCCAGGGAGGCCAGGAAAACTGGGTCCACCCGGTTGCCAGCCACGTGAGTGACAAAGTAGCCCATAGCCATCTTGGAGAACTTGCCCACCATGCCCACGTGGGTAGCGCGAGGAATCTGGCGCATCACGCAGCGCTTGAGGGCCGGACCGCTGAAGATGCCCGCGTCCACATAGGCCATGTCCGGCAGGTCCAGGCAGCCTTTGGCGTACTCCTCGCTGCGGGTGCCAGTAGACAATACCATGTGAGTCAGGCCATTGGCCGCTGCCACGTCGATCGCCAGGTGGACGCTGGCGCGCCAGGCGGCGGTGGAGAAGGGCTGCACCACTCCGGTGCTGCCCAAGATGGAGATGCCGCCCATGACTCCCAGGCGGGAGTTGGTAGTCTTCTTGGCGATCTCTTCGCCGCCGGTGACGGAGACTTCCGCAATGAAGCCGGTGTCCTCGGGCAGCGCCTGGCTGCGGGCCGCCTCTTGCAGGGACTCGGCCATCATGCGACGGGGCACGCGGGTGACGGCGGGCTCGCCAACGGGGATGCCGGTGCCAGGTCGGGTGACCATGCCCACGCCGGGGCCGCCCACAATGCGCAACCCGGTCTGTCCGGCAGGGGCCAGGGACACGGTGACGCAGATCTCCGCGCCGTGGGTCGCGTCGGGGTCGTCGCCGCCGTCCTTGATTACCGAGCACAACACTTGTCTACCCGTGTCTACCCACTGGCACCGGTGCAGGGTGAAGGTGACGTCGCGCCCCACGGGCAGGTGGATCGTCACTTCATGCACCGGCTGGCCGGTGAGGAGGGTCAGCGCGGCGGCCTTGGCAGCGGCGGCGGCGCAGGAGCCAGTGGTGTAGCCCGTGCGCATGCCGTGACGCTTCACCGTCTGGCGGCTGTAATCGCTCTCCGGGTGTTCTTCGTCGGGCTGTGTGCCGGACATATTCCTCGCCGTTGACCGCTCTAGCCTAGGGCAACTTCAGACAGCGCCGTCCACCTGACGCCACACTTCCTGGATGCGGTCGGCGGCCACCGCCGCCAACCGCGGGTCTGCGCCCAGGGGCGGCGTGACCGCCATGGGCAGGCCGGGATACCGGTCTTGTAAGAGGCTCATGGTTCCCAGCACGTTGCGTTGCAATATCAAGCCGGGAAACAGCAGGTAGGGCACGCAGGTGAGGGATGAAACCCTCCGCTGGTCCACCAGCCGGGCCACCGCCGATTCCATGGTAGGGTCGCCGTAATGCGACTGGGCCACGGTCACAGCATATCCCAACCCCAGGCCTTTTTCCACCATGCTGCCCAACTCCGCCAGCCAGAGGCAGTCATCGTACTGGGTTTTGGTGCCCGCCTTGACCACCAGCACCCCCGCAGGACGTCCTTGCGTGGGCCGCGCCGGCGGGCCGCCCAGGGCGCGCACCCGCTCCACCACTACCTCGGCAATGCGGGGGTCAGCGCCCAGTCCGCCGGCCAGGTGAATCTGCGCCTGGGGGTTTTCCCGGCGCAGGTCTTCCAGCACTTCTTGGAGCTCCAGGGTGGCGTGCTTGCCGTGCCCCAGCAGGAAGGGCGCAATCACGATGCGCCGCAACCCCTGCAGGGCCAGGGCCCGCACCGCTTGGGGCGGATGGGGCTGGATGAACTCCAGGCAGGACAGCACCACCTGGGCGCGTTCCGGAGTCAGCTGCTCTTGCAGCCGGCTGGCGGTCTCGCGCAGGCCCACCGGCGTGCTGGGGCATTGGAGGCACCATCCGGGGAGTTCGGAGCCGTTCAGCCTCCAGACGCAGGAGCACTCGGCCCGGCTGCCGCCGCGCTGGCTGCCGTGGCAGAGCATGATCACGCCCCAGTCCGCCTGCTGGGCCTGGACACGTTGTCCAGCGTCTTGCGGCCGGGCGGCGGCTCTAGGCATTATTTGGCCTCCCGCTGACTCAGCAGGTCCAACAGGGCGTTCACCGTGGCGGCGGCGGCGGAGCTGCCCCCCCGGCGTCCGGGAATGGTGATGTAGGGTGCGGTACGGCGCATCAGCTCGTCCTTGGACTCGGGGCAGGCGACGAAGCCCACGGGCATACCGATAATCAGCGCGGGGGACACCTGTCCCGCGTCCACCAAATCCAGCAGGGCCAGCAGCGCCGTGGGGGCATTGCCGATGGCAACCACCGCGCCGTTCAAGTGGGGCGCCAGCTCCCGCAGCGCCGCCACCGAGCGGGTGGTGCCCTCCCGCTGGGCGCGGGCGGCTACCTCTGGGGCGTCGATCATGCAGCGGGTGGCGACGCCGTGGCGCTTGAGCAGGGCGCGGGAGATGCCTGCCTCCACCATGCGAACGTCGGTAATGACCGCCGCGTGGGATGCCAGCGCCGCCAGGCCGCGCTCCACGGCGCCGGGGCTGAAGCGTATGCTGGCGGCGATATCCGGGTCGCCCTCGGCCCGCACGATGCGGCAGACCACGTAGCGCTCCTGGGCGCGAAGGTCAAGCGACCGGGGCAGGCTGGCTTCCACCATCCGCAGACTCTCCCGGTCAATCTCCTCGGGGAGCAGGGCGTACCGTTCCACCAGGGACATGGCATTCATAACCAAACTAAACCTCGGCCAACTAAAAAACCCCTGGCCCTACTGCGGCCAGGGGAACGGATGATTCTGCTTCCAGCCTCGAACAAAAGCCGACGGGCAGGGATGCCACGGAACCATCTCTGTTGGGCGCAGTGCAGGGGCTCCATCAAACCCGGGCAGGTCTCCTGACTTGCGAATCCAGGCTGGACCGATACCTTCCCATCCCGACCCGGATTTTATCTGGGGGGGGCAGTGGTGCTAGCTTCGGCCAGCTCCCCGCACACAGTGGCGCAACCGTGACGGACTTGCACCGTCTTCCCTAATTAAACCCCTGGGGTGCCGCGGGACATATAATTTGTTAAGAGCCAAGCCGCCCGCTGGGTAGCTGCGACTATGCCGGTAGCATACCTGGGGCGGCGGGGGTTGTCAACCGCAGCGCTACCCCGCCACCACGTTGACCAGCTTTCCCGGCGGACTTGAAGGCGACCTTATTCCAGCGCGATGCTCTGGGATGGCGCATCCATCATTCCAGTCCTAGCAGGCTGCTGAAAAACCCCGATCTTGCGAAAAATGGACGGACTCTCAGGTACGAAAATTGGGACGATTTCGGGCCGTCGACCCCTTTTTCAGCACCGTGCTAGAGCGTTCTTTAAGCAGCGATCCACGCCGGTTATTGCCCTATCGGAAAGCGTACCCAACACTCGTAAAACCATTGACTGGTTGATGGTGAACAGTGACTCACACCTGACAACCGAGTCAACTCTTATCCCCGCGTGGGTAACATCTGCTCCAGTTATGAGGAATTGGGCAGGTTCCCTTCGTCTGGAGATGTTGGAAGTACACGGGGCGACCATCACATCATCCAGCCTTTCGTTGTTCTCGTCTTTGGATACGTTGACAGCAGGCCGGAGCTTGAACTACCTGAGTTCTTCAGAGGGCATTGGAACCCGGCAAAGGACCACATCACCTAGTTTCAGGCTCATCTTTGAACACTTGGTCGTAGATATCGTTCTTAGGGCCGAGCCAGTCTTGGTAGGCACTTGACCCGCTTTGCAGGCTCAAAAAATCCTCTGCCTGGCTCCTCTCTTGAAGATAACTGGCGAAGTCCAACAACCCTTCAAGCTTACTTTCAGGAATGGAGTCAATAATCTTCACCAGGCACTGGCACTGCCTGATCTCCGAGGCGTTCATGGCTTCTTCCATTTGTGATGCTACCCCACCACTACATTGACCAGCTTTCCCGGCACGTAGACGGCTTGGCGCACCGCCTTGCCCTGGGTGTAGCTCTGCACCTTGAGGCTGGCCAGGGCCAGCTCCTGGGCCTGGCCGGAGCTGATGCCCGCGGGCACCTCGATGCGGTCGCGCACCTTGCCGTTGACCTGCACCACCAGGGTGATGGTGTCCTCCGCGGCCGTCTCTTCGTCCCACTTCGGGAAGGGCTGCTGGTGGATGCTGTAGGGGTGTCCGGCGCGCTCCCACATCTCCTCAGCAATGTGGGGCGCCAGGGGCGCCAGCATCAGCAAGAAGTTTCTGGTGCAATCGCGCCAGGTGGCGGCGTCCACGCTGGCCTCGGCCCACACCTTGCTCAGGTGGTTGGTCAGCTCCATGAGGGCGGCAATGGTGGTGTTGAACTTGAAGCGGTCCAGGTCCTGGTAGCACTTGCGAATGGTCTGGTGGAGCAGGCGCTGGGTTGCCCGCACCGTCTGGGAGTTGGCCGCTCCGGCATCCAGGTGGTTCGGGTCGTGCTCCATGACCCCCCAAACGCGGTTGAGCCAGCGGGCGACGCCATTTATTCCCACGTCGCTCCAGGGGCCGCCCTGATCCCACGGGCCGATGAACATCATGAAGCAGCGGGTGGCGTCGGCGCCCAACTGGCCCACCACCAAGTCGGGGTTCACCACGTTGCCCCGGCTCTTGCTCATCTTCTCGTGGTCTTCCCCCAGGATGATGCCCTGGTTGTACAGGCGCAGGAACGGCTCGCCGAAGTCCACCAGGCCCAAATCCCGCAGAGCCTTGGTGAAGAAGCGGGAGTAGAGCAGGTGCATCACCGCGTGCTCGGCACCGCCGGTGTACTGGTCCACCGGCATCCACTGCTGCATCAGCGCCGGGTCAAATGGACCCTGGTCGTAGTGGGGGCTGGTGTAACGGAACATATACCAGGAGGAGTCCACAAAGGTGTCCATGGTGTCGGTCTCCCGGCGAGCGGGCGCGCCGCACTGAGGGCAAGTGGTATTGACAAAGCCCTGGTGGGCCGCCAGCGGCGACTCGCCGGTGGGCTTGAACTCGGCGTCAGGGGGCAGCAGCACCGGCAGGGCGGACTCGAGCACGGGCACTATGCCGCAGGCGTCGCAGTAGATCATGGGTATGGGAGTGCCCCAGTACCGCTGGCGGGAGATGAGCCAGTCCCGTATCCGGTAAGACACGGTGCGGCTGCCCCAGCCTTTCTTCTCGATGTCCTCAGCGATGGCCCGCTTGCCCTCCTGGTTGGTCATGCCGTCGTAGCGCGCGGAGGCGGTCATGAAGCCGTCGCCCACGAAGGCCTCGGCCAGCTCCTTGCCGTCCCAGGCGGCCGGGGCGATGACCTGGCGGATGGGCAAGTTGTACTTGCGGGCGAAGTCGAAGTCCCGGACGTCGTGGGCGGGCACGCCCATCACCGCGCCGGTGCCGTAGCTCATGAGCACGTAGTCGCCGATGAAGATGGGCACCTGCTCTCCGTTGAGCCGGTTGACGGCGTAGCTGCCCAGGAACACCCCAGTCTTCTCCTTGTCGGTGGACTGGCGCTCAATCTCCGAGGTGCGGCGGGCCTGGGCGATGTACTCCGCCACCGCGGTGTGCTGCGACCGGGCGGTGAGCCGGGGCACTAACGGGTGCTCCGGCGCCAGGACCATGAAGGTGACGCCAAAGATGGTGTCAATGCGGGTGGTGAAGGTGCGAATCTCCTTAACATCCAGACGGTGGCTGGAGATGTCGAAGCCGATCTCCGCGCCCTCGCTGCGGCCAATCCAGTTCTGCTGCATCGTCAGGATTTTTTCCGGCCAGTCCAAAAGCCCGGTGAAGTCCAGGAGCTGGTCGGCGTACTTGGTGATGCGGAAGAACCACTGCTCCAGATCGCGGCGGGTGATGGCGGTGTGGCAGCGCTCGCAACTGCCGTCCACCACCTGCTCGTTGGCCAGCACCGTCTGGCAGGAGGGGCACCACACTACCGGCGCCTTAGCCCGGTAGGCCAGCCCGGCGCGGTAGAGCTGCAGGAAGAGCCACTGGTTCCAGCGGTAGTATTCCGGCAGGCAGCAGATGATCTCCCGCTCCCAGTCGTAGATGGCGCCCATGGACTTGAGCTGGCGGCGCATGTTTTCGATGTTGCTCATGGTCCAGGTGTGGGGGTGGATGCCCCGGCTGATGGCGGCGTTCTCCGCGGGCAGACCGAAGGCGTCGAAGCCGATGGGGTGCAGCACGTTGTACCCCTGCATCCGGCGGAAGCGGGCGTGGCAGTCGGAGGGGGCCATGGCGTACCAGTGGCCGATGTGCAGGTCGCCCGAGGGATAGGGGTACATGGTCATCTCAAACCACTTGGGGCGCGGGTCGTCATCGGGCACCCGGTACAGGCCATCGGCAGCCCAGCGCTCCTGCCACTTGCGGTCGATGGCGGTGGGGTCATAGCGCAATTCAATCTGCCGGAAAGGGGTGGTCATGGCCGGTCACCTCATGTAATCTGCACGGGGGCAATTATAGCAGCACCGGATACGGGGATAAAACCGGCAGCTGATCCGTGCATTGACACCCCACGGACTGGTGCCTAGAATCCCCAACGTGGCGTCAGCAGGAGCAAACAAAAGTAGGGGGCGGGATGTTACTCCCGCCCCCTACTCCCATCGGACTGGCCCTTTGAGGACCTATGGTCCTATGCAGAGCCCATCGACAGCTATTTGAGCAAGCTAGTGATCATGGTATTTAGCGCAGTCAGAGTCCGACGCTCCGCAGCATCCAGATTGTCAGCGTTTGCTACCACTAAAAGGCTCACCAGCTCTTGGCACAGCGAGGTAATGTCCTTGGGCGCAGACCCCCTTGTCTTCGCAAACGGTGCCAGAACCGCATGGTCCAACTCTTCACCGAAGAAGCGCTTGACCAACGGGTTTCCATCCTCCAGTTCGCGGACTGCACTTGCCACCTTGCGGATAGCCTCTTGGCTACGGCTCCCCGTCGAGAACTTCTTCTCGACGTACATATTGGCCAGCCGTTTGGTGACCCCGTTATCACCACCCAGCTGTTGATAGAGCGCAGGGTGGTGATCCGACAGGGCATCCACGATGCGTGTCATGCCCCGCACCTTATCCAGACCGATCACCTTGCTTCCCTTTTTGTAGGACTCCCCGAGCATCGCGGCGCTGTCGGGATCCCACCGGGTCAGCATCAGTACGTCATCGCGGTACTTGCGCACCTTCTCAGGGAGGTCGCGCAGCAGCACGTCGATATTAGCGGCGTTGGTGACATCCAGCCCTCGTTCATTCGCCAGCAACTCCAGGTCTTTCATCACCGACACAGCATCGAACGACTCCTGAGCTGCCCCAAGAGTCTGCCGTAGGCAAATCCGTTGTTCCAGATTCAGGGGCGGGTAGACGATCGCCCAGACTTGGGTCTCATTGCGACGCTTGGCCTGATCCCATCTCCCGTGCCCGTCAATGTTAAGGACGATGCCCCGGGCCCTCTTCTCGTCATCCGTATGCTGGCATACAATAATCGGATAAATGATGCGACCGATGATGTCGTAGGAATCCGAGATGGAAGGCTCCCGGCGCCCATAGCGCAGAGACTCGGATGTCGCACCAGGGTTTGTCGGGTCCTTCTCAACCACGTCAATGTCAAGCAACTGAGGGACATCACTTATCGGTTGGATTCCATGGATAGGGCTGCTCCGAAGAGCGCCAACATTAGCGGGTTTCTTTTGTGTAGGTGTCATCACGCTGATTCTCCTTTTATTTGGTCCTTCGCAGGACCACTACATCTAAACTGGACCAAAAACCAGGCACAAAAAACGCTCGCCAAAGGGCGAGCGCAATTCTTACGACGTATTGTACATATTCATACCTCCCCAGGGACCCGAAGGGTCCTACCAGGCATGACCAACCATTCCCATAATATCACAACCCGCCCACGTTTGCAAGCAGGTGTTCAAACTGTAAGGTACGAGCTTGGCTTGCTAGCATTCACCCCGCCTATTAAGTATTTAAGTATCTACCAGATTGACACCCCACGGACTGGTGCCTAGAATCCCCAACGTGGCGTCAGAAGCGGGGGCGCGTAATCAACCGAACCGCAGGCAGGGAGAGGAGACCAGTGGCCAAACGCATCGCCTTTTTTGGCCCGGCAGGCACCTACACTGAGGAGGCGGCTCTGCGCCACGACGCCAGCGCCGAGTTGCAAGCCTTCTCCACCATCGCCGCCGTGGGCCAGGCCGTATCCTCCGGCATCACCGATGAGGGAGTGGTGCCCATTGAGAACAGCCTGGAAGGCTCAGTGACCTACACCCTGGACCTGCTCATCAGCCAGCCTGGACTGTCCATCTGCAAAGAGATAGTGCTTCCCATTGACCACTACCTGATGGCCAAGCCGGGAACCCGCCTGGACAATGTCCAGGTAGTCTACTCCCACCCCCAGGCGCTGGCCCAGTGCCGCAACTACCTGGAGCGGCGCCTGCCCAAGGCCCATCAAATGGCCTCCCTAAGCACCGTGGAGGCAGTGGTGGACATGAAGGCCAGCAAGGTTCCGGCGGCGGCCATCGCGCCGCGGCGGGCGGCAGACCTGCACGGTGTGGATATAATCGCCCAGAGCCTGCAGGACAGCCCCAACAACGTGACGCGGTTTGTGGTGCTGGCCCGCGCCGACCACCCGCCCACGGGGAAAGACAAGACTTCGATCTGCTTTTCCTTCGACCAGGACGCGCCCAGCCTGCTGTACCACGCCCTGGGGGAGTTTGCCCAGTGGGGGATCAACTTGGCCAAGGTGGAGTCCCGCCCGACTAAGGAACTGCTGGGTAGGTACATATTCCTGATTGACTGCGACGGGCACCGCACCGACCCGCCGGTGGCCGCGGCCCTGGCCGGGCTGGCGCGCCAAGCCAGCATGCTGAAAGTGCTGGGGTCATACCCGCGGTGGAACTCCTGACCCGGGTCATAATCAAAAGGGGCACACAAACGCGTTTGTGTGCCCCTTTTGAAGTTTCCTTTAGGCGGTGTCCAAGCCCGCCGCCGGGCTAGGAGCGATGCCGGGTATGCGTCCCGTTGCCGGTGTGCTCCGCTTCTTTCTCAGCGTCCGGCTTTTTCCCAAAGATGCCGCCCAGGCCTGTGCTGGCCTTGTCTCCCAGCCGGTTGGCCTGGTCCTTGATGAACTTGCGGTTTTCCTTGCCGGTCTTGGGTGTCAGCAACAGAGCAGCCACCGCCCCCACCACCGCCCCCGCAATTAGACCCGCTACGAACTTGTCACTCTTAGCCATCTTCTGCACTCCTTTCAGGAGACCAGCGCTGTCGCACCAGCCCCACAATACGATTCACAATCTCCATCAGCCCCGAGAGACTGCTCAGGGGCCTGACCACGTCATTCAGCACCGTGCTGGTAATGTTTTCCAAGTTTCGGGCCGACCGGTCCAGCGACCGGAACAACCTGAAGTAAAGTATCGCGCCCGGAATGAACAGGGCGACGAATACCCCGGCTGCCACTATGACGAAAAGGTCCCGTATTACCGCTACTGTGTCCGGACCGGTCACGTTAACACCTTGAGTCTACGCGCTTGCGGATTACCGTTGGATTACTGGACAGGTTGGATACAGGGTGTGATCACCACTGTATCTCAAAAATCTGTGCCATTGGGTCTTGGTACACCAGCCTGATGAGCCCGCGAGACGCCATTTCGCCGAACTTCTCCAGCCCCTGGGGAGAGTAGTAAGCACGCTCCAACTCTCCCACCACGATGTACCGCACCTCGTACTGGCGCAACAGCGCCTCCGCGCGAGGGATACTAGCCGTATTGTACATCTGTGTTACATCGGCAGCACGAGTGCGGATGGTCATTTCGTAAGGAGTTCGCTGCTGGATCTGGTGCCAGGGCCAGCCCAGCACGGTGGGCAGGCCGGTGTAGCTGGAGATTCGGCCGCTCCAGTGGTACTGCTCGTGGTGGGCCTCCAGCACCACCGGAGAGCCGGCCACGTTGTCCTGCAGCCAGCGGATGGCCGCTACGTCCCCCTTCAGGGCCACCGGCTGCTTCTCCTCCAACCGCACTGCCTGCGCCATGTAGGCCGTTCCGTCCAGTGTCAGCGGCAGGATGGCAAAGCGGTCGGCCAGGCGGGATCGAGTGCCCAGCACGGTGTAAATGAGGCTGCCCGCCAGCAGCAGCGCCAGCGCTCCAAGCCACAACCCCGCGGCCCAGCGGCGGCGCAAGAACGATCCTTGGAGCAGGTTAGCCAGCATCGCGGCGGAAGCTAGGGACAACAGCACCCACGCCTCCAAATAGTACTTGAAGAGGGTGTTCATGCGGCCAATGTCACCCTGGAGCCGCACCAAGTCCACGCCAATGCCAATGCCCAGGGCCAGCGCCAGGAACACCAGCGGCGCCAGCCGGAACTGCTTGACCGGCGTGGGTTCTGCGCCGGTCAGAACTCGCCAGGCTACCCACATGGCAAGCACTAGCATGCCCACAAGCAACGCCGCGGTCCAGTAACCCGCCAGCAGAAACAAGCCTGCTGCCGCCAGCGCCAGCGCGGGGATGACGGCGCGCCAGGGGCGGAAGCCGATTCGCTTGACCGGATTTGGCGACTTCCTCCGGCGCAGAACTCCCGCCACTCGATGTCCGAAACCGCTCCAAGGCTGACTGACCAGGAAGGTGATGACGATAAACAGGAACAGGCCGTGGATGCCCAAGTACCGGTCCAGGGGCGTGCTCCACAGGGACACCGCTAGGCCGGCGTCGAAAGTCTCATAATCCCGGAGGAAGGGATAGTAAGCCAGCAGGCTCAGGGCAGTTATTCCGGCAGCCAGCGCGCACCACCATCCCAGCCGGACTGCCAGCGACCCGGGACGTGACCAGACCGCCAGCGACAGCAGGCCCAGGGTCAGCAGCAGATAAGAGGGATAATCCCAGCTGTTAATGGCTCCCAGCGCCCCCAGGGACACCGCCAGAGCAAGCCCCACGGCCATGACCCAAGGGAGCCGGGCTCGGGACGCACCCACGGCCACCGCCATCCCCAAGCCTGCCACCAACAGCGTGAAGGGAATGACCATCAAGTGCGGGTGCAAATCGGCAAACAGGAAGGTGAAGAAGGGAAACTCGGTAATGTGGGGCGATGTCTGGACTATGCCCGCTCCCTGATCCGGCAGCCAGAAGGTTAGCAGCGACGGGTCAACGCTGGGCAGCTCCGGCAACATCCGGCTGCTGCGCCAGAAGTCAAATGCCGGGAAGCCCTGCCCTAGGACAAACTTCTGCCACACTCCCTGCACAAGTTGCACCACGCCGTCCAGGTTGCCGATGACCGCCACGAAGAGCGCCGCCAGCAGCCCGGCCCATATCGGAGGGGGAACCGGGGACGAAATCCCCCTCCGCCCCCCTTTGCAAAGGGGGGCGGAGGGGGGTTCGTCCCCGCGCTCCGGCCTGCGCGCACCCTCCACCAGGTTGTAGACTAGGGAGTAGGCCCCGGCGCAGGTCAGGGCGAAGAACAGTGGCACCGCCAGGTTAAAGGCCGTGGTGGGCAGCAGGGCGGTAATCCGGACCAGCACCGCCACCACAAAGTAGCCCCAATAGTAGTAGTTCAGATAGCCGCCGGCGAACCAGGGGTCGTAGGGCGGCATCACGGTGGAGCGCACCACGGCGTTGAGGTAGGCCAGCTCCATGGGCTTCTCGCCGCCCCGGAAGGGGTGCCAAAGGTCCGGGTTGGCGGCGCGCACCGCCGTGAAGGCCAGGAAGGCCGTCAGGAACAACACCTCGCCCAGGAGCAGCAGTCGCCAGCGGGCGCGCAGGAACGCCAGGGTGTCCCGCCAGGTCGCCGCCAGGGCAACCCAGGACAGGCTGGCCACCGCCGCGAATCCCACCAGGATAGCGGATCGGGAAAAGGGTAGCCAGCCCAAGCTGACTGCCAGCCAGGCGACGTAGCTCACCGCCAGCAACCCCAGGATGCGGGCCAGGACGATGCCTCGGTCGGGCAGGGGCCGGAACAGGAACATTGCCAGGGGCAGGGACACCAGGTAAATCGCCTCCACCGCCAGCAGCCAGGCCAGGACGGGCCAGCGGCTGGCCCACCCGTTGCGATGGATGATCTGGGACCAGGTGCCGCCCGCGCGCTGGGCCGCCTTCTGCTCTGGGGACAGCATCAGTCCCGTTGCCGCGTCTTCGGGGGCAGGCCCGTCCAGGCGGCGGGAAAGCTCGGCCTGCGACAAGTGGGCGATGTTGCGGAACACCAGCACTGTGGGGTGATCGTAGCCCGCCACGTTGTCGTCGGCGTAGCCCAGGTCCAGCGCAAGGAGGGGAGCGTCCAAGTCCGGCGCGTCAGGTTGTGGCGGGGGCAGCCCGGCGTCGGGAAACGGGTTGTCCTGAAAGGCCACGCCCAGCAACTGGGGGTAGGAAGTAAACCGCCGCTCCAGCCGGTAGCCCAGCTCGCCCCGAAAGAGCTGCTGATAGTAGGCGGCAGTCAGGGGGAACCGCTGGGGAGCGCGGGCTACGCTGACGTAGGGGCGATGGCTGTAAAAGACCACGTACTCCGACCCAGACAGGCGCCGGGACAGGTCGGTCATCTTTTCCGGGGTGTCCGGATTGTAGGCGGGAAACTGCCAGACGGTGTAGCGGTACAAGTTGGGCAGGTACTCATCCCAGTGGTTGTCGCTGACGAAGGCAGTCTTTTCGGAGACATTTTCGTTGATCCAGCGGGAGGCCGCCACCGCCGGGTGCTCGCGGCTGTAGATGCGCTGAAAGGCCAGGGTGTAGAAGGCGGTGGCAGCCACCACCAGGACTACCAGGGCGGCGGCAAGCCAGGGCAGATATTTGTCCAGGACTGGGGTGATCCAGCCGTGCCGGGGAAAATCCCCCCTAACCCCCCTTTCCTTACGTTTCGCAAGGCGAGGCGAAGGGGGGGGAGGGGGGCCTTCGCCTGGCGGAGTTCCATCGGGAACTGGTGCGGTCGCGGTGGACCTGGCGCGGGCCAGGTCCACCAGCCAGAGCATTACCCTGGCCCCCATCAACAGCATGAACGGGATCAGCGGGAACAAGTACCGCAGGAAGCGCACCTGGAAGCTCTCCAGGAGCAGGAGGCTGGGCACCACCCAGGCCAGCAGGAGCAGGTCGGCGCGGCGGGTGTGCCGATGCCAGTAAGCCAGCGCCGCGGTTAACGGGATGCTGGCCCAGGCGATAATCCCCAGGGGGATGCCGAGGCCCCACACTATACTCTGGCGCATCTGGTACAGGAACGGGGGCGTGCCGATGTACTGGATGGTGAAGGGCCACAGGCCGGCGTGGCGCGCCATGTTGGCCTGGGCCGCCTGTTCGGCGACAAAACTCTTGAAGTCCAGCAGGGCATAGGGGCTGGTGGCGAAGAACGCGCCCAGAGCCACCACCGCCGCCAGGGATGCATGGGCCAGGGTCTGGGCCGCTGCTCCGCTGGGGCGCACCGCGGCATGGCCGCCCAAAGAGTCCCGAAAGCGGTAGAGGTAGGCCAGCGCCAGGGGCAGCAGGAGCGGCAGGACGTTGACCTTGGGCGCCAGGGCCAGCCCCACCAGCAGGCCCAGCAGCGCCGAGTCGCGCCAACGCCGGTGCTGCGCCATGCGCAGCATCCCCCAGAAGGCTGCTAGGGTAAAGAACGCCGAGAAGGTTTCGGGCCGGTAGAAGTGGCTGTTCTGAATGTGGATGACCGCCAGGGCGGTGAGCGCCGCCGCCAGCAGGCCCACTCCACGCCCGTACATTCGACGGCCCAGCAGGTACACCAGATAAACACTGCCCACGTCGGCCAAAGCGGACAGGGGACGACCCACGTAGCGCAGGTCCAGGGCGGTGAAGTCGCCAAACAGCTCGATGATGGCGCGGGCGTAGACCAAGATGTAGATCAGAACGCTGCCCAAGGGGAACCAGTGGGGGTTAAGCGGGCTGCGGTTTGGGTCCAGCAGCACGCTGAGGCTGGGCAGTCCCGGCTGGGTCTGAGGGTGGTCCACCAGGCAGGCCTGATAGCCGGGGGCCTCCGCCAGCAGGTCGTACATGCAGCCGGCCCGCATGTAGATGGAGCGCTCGTCGGGGTGGAAGCCGTAGCCCTGATCCCAGTTAAGGCCGTGAAGCCGCAGGACTAGAGCAAGAGCGAGGATGACCCAAAGCAGCAGCGTGGAGGACAACAGAGCCTGCCGGCCCTGGCGCTGGAGGCGCGTCACGAACGGCAGGCTAGTTACCCACCCGAGCAAAGCTTGGACACTCGGAGAGAGCTAAAAACCCTTTCCGTTGATGAGAGCGCAAAGGTCGGCGGTGCGGCAGGAGTAACCCCACTCGTTGTCGTACCAGCCCATGACCTTGACCATGCGCTTCTCCATGACGATGGTGGACAGGGCGTCGAAGATGCAGCTGTGGGTGTTGCCCTTGAAGTCGGAACTGACCAGGGGCTCGTCGCAATACTGCAGCACGCCCTTCATCTGGCCCAGGGCTGCCTGCTTGAACGCCTGGTTGACCTCATCCACGGTGGTGCCACGCCCCACGGTGGCGGTGAAGTCGGTGACGGACACTGAGGCCGTGGGCACGCGGAAGGCGATGCCGTGGAGTTTGCCATTGAGCTCGGGAAGCACGGAGCCCACCGCTTTGGCCGCGCCAGTGCTGGTGGGAATAATGTTCTGGGCCGCAGCGCGGGCGCGGCGCAGGTCCGAGTGGCGCTGGTCCTGAATGGCCTGGTCGTTGGTGTAGGAGTGGATGGTGGACATGAGGCCGTGCTCCACCTTGAAGGAGTCGTGGAGGATCTTGACCATGGGGGCGAAGCAGTTGGTGGTGCAGGAGGCGTTGGAAACGATGCGGTGCTTGCGGGCATCGTACATCTGGTCGTTGACCCCCAGCACGATGGTGAGATCCTCGCCCTTGGCGGGAGCAGAGATAATTACCTTCTTGGCGCCACCCTTGAGGTGGCCGGCGGCCTTGTCGGCGTCGGTGAAGATGCCGGTGGACTCCACCACCAGGTCCACGCCCATCTCGGACCAGGGGATGCGGCTGGGATCGCGCTCGGAGAAGACGCGGATGATGTTGCCGTCAATGACCAGGTCATTGCCCTGGGCCTCCACCTCACCGGGGTAGATGCCGTAGTTGGTGTCGTACTTGAACAGATGGGCGTTGGTCTTGGCGTCGGTCAGGTCGTTAATCGCGGCCACCTGGAGGGTGTCCGGGTACCGGGCCATGATGGCGCGGGTGACCAAGCGCCCAATTCTGCCAAAGCCGTTGATGCCGATTTTTGTAGTCATGCCACTACCTCCACAGATGGTTCGTGTATTTTATATCACAAACGGAGGGCCATGACCATCAAGGGCCAGGCAAGGGCTAGGTGTGGACAGCACAGTTCGCGGATGGAGCGCCGAGGCTGACTTGGCCTACTCCTCTTCCGGCTCCGACTCGCCGCGGCGCACCTTCTAGTCCGCGACCATAGGCATTAGCCGCCGCATCCGCCAGGCCCTGGGGGTGTAGGCCTGGAAGTACATGCGCCAGAAGCTGTCGGAGGTATTGCCGGATTGGACGGCGTTGGGCGCATCGGCCTGGTACATGTCTTTGAACTCGCCAGCGGAGCGGCCCGATGAGGAAGGGGAGGCCATCAGGCCGAGCAAACCGCGCACCATCAAGAACGACTGGACAACTGTCCACCCAGTCAGCCGCACGGCGCCAAACACGCCCCGCACTGCCAGGTAGCGACCTACACGCCAGAGGATTGCCCGCTGGTTGGGCGCCAGGGAGCTAGGGGGACTTGAGGTATTCGTAGGCGCGGTGTCCGGCGTAGTGTGCATTTTCACCTAACTCCTCCTCAATGCGCAGAAGGCGGTTGTACTTGGCCACCCGCTCAGAGCGGGCAGGAGCGCCGGCCTTAATCTGCCGCACGTCCCAGGCTACCGCCAAATCGGCGATGGTGGTGTCCTCGGTCTCCCCGGAGCGGTGGCTCATCACGGCGCCCCAGCCGGCCTGCCGGGCCAGGTCAAAGGCCTGGCGGGTCTCGGTGAGGGTGCCAATCTGGTTGGGCTTCAGCAAGATGGCGTTGCTGGCGGCGGAGTCTATGCCCTGCTGGAGACGAGTGATGTTGGTGACATACAGGTCGTCGCCCACCAACTGCACCCGGTCGCCCAGGCGGCGCTGGAGCTCGCACCAGCCAGCCCAGTCGTCTTCCTGCAGCCCATCCTCAATGCTGATGATAGGATATTCCTCCGCCCACTTAACGTACAGATCCACCATCTGGCCGGAGGTCAGGGTGACGCCCTCCCGTGCCAGGCAGTAGCGGCCATCCTTCTGATACAGCTCTGAGGCGGCCACATCCAGGGCCAGGTAGACATCCCGGCCGGGAGTGTAGCCAGCCTTTTCCACGGCGTGCAGCACCATCTCCAGGGCGTCTCGGTTGGAAGGCAGAGACGGGGCAAAGCCACCCTCATCGCCCACGTTCAGGCTTTGGCCGGCGTCGTGGAGCAGGCGGCGCAGGGCTTGATATATCTCTGCTCCGGCGCGCAGGGCCTGGGAGAAGGTGGCGGCGCCCACAGGCACCACCATGAACTCCTGAATGTCGGTGGAGTTGGAGGCATGGCGCCCACCGTTTAGGATGTTGAACATGGGCACCGGCAGGCTAACTGCTTGGGCGCCGGCCAGGTAGCGCCACAGGGGCACATCGGCGGGTTGCTCCCGTTGCGACGACGCACTCTGGGACGCCGCGGCCGCGCGGGCCACCGCCAGCGACACCGCCAGCACCGCGTTGGCGCCCAGCCGGGCTTTGTTATCGGTGCCGTCCAGCTGGTTCAAAAGCTGGTCCACCACCGCCTGATCAAAGGGAGAGCACCCGGTGAGCGCCGGGCCGATGCTCCGATCGACATTGTCTACAGCACGCCGCACACCCTTTTTATCGTAGCGATGGGGGTCTCCGTCCCGTAGCTCCACGGCCTCATGGCTGCCGGTGCTGGCCCCCGAGGGCACAATGGCGCGGGCGCGAGTCCCGTCGGAGAGCCACACTTCCGCCTCGACAGTGGGATTGCCGCGAGAGTCCAGGACCTCCCGGCCCTTGAGTCCGGCTATGACAACGGTGGTAATGGCAGCAGTAGACCGTTTGCCGGTCACGTTTCCACCCGCTCGGCGCGGACGCGGCGATCGGCGGCGGCCAGCGCCTTTTCCACGGCATCCACCGGGTCAGAGGCGGGGATGATTGCGTCGTTTACCAGCTCACCCTGCCCGTTGCGATCCAGATGCCAGGTGTGCAGACCGACCACGGGGATGTGGTCGCCCAGGGCGTAGGCGATCTCCGACAGGGTGCCAAAGGCCCCGCCAATGGCAATGACCGCCTGTCCGCTGTGGGCGACAATGACGTTTCGGGAATAGCCCATGGTGGTGATGATGGGGATGTCCACGTAGGCGTTGGCTTCGGCGACGGTGTGTCCCGGCAGGATGCCCACGGTGGTGCCCCCGGCAGACTTGGCGCCGCGGCACACCGCCTCCATGACGCCGCCCAGGCCACCGCACACCACCATCACGCCTCTGCGGCCCAACTCCTTGCCGACGGCTTCCGCCAGCCCCACCAACTCCGGCGTGGCCTTACTGCTGCCGATGACCGATATAATCCTAAGCGCCATGAGACAAAACCGCCTTAGGTTGAGCTTACTTGAACTGAAGAGGGCAGAACGCCCCTGCAGATTCTGATTATAGCAGACTGGGGTTTAGCCGAAAGCCGCTGAGCCTAGCAGGCTGCTGAAAAACCCCGATTTTGCGAAAAATGGACGGGCTCTCAGATACGACAATTGGGGCGGTTCCGGGCCGTCGACCCCTTTTTCAGCACCCTGCTAGGGGTGGACTGGCACTTATCCTGACGACCCTTGCATAAATATCTAGTTCGCTTGGGGAGCAGCCGGGACGGAAATCCCCCCGCGCCCCCTTTCGCGAAAGGGGGCGCGGGGGGATTTTGTCCGCGCATCCTTGCCAACCGATTTGGACAGTTATGCAGGGCTTAGTAAGTACGTGCCTCCAGTGGGGCCGGAACTACCCTCCGGGCAGGATGGCCCGGCTGGCGCCCTCGATGATTGCTACCAGCGGCGCGGGGTAGACACCCAGCCAGAATACGCCTGCCAGTCCCAGTCCCAGCACCAGCGCCAGCCGCCAGCCGGGAGAGGGGATGGCGGAGGCCGCGTCCGGCGCTGCGCCATGGGCGTTAGAATCTGGCGGCGGTTCGGCGGCGTGGCCGTGGCTCTGCTCGGGAGGAGCGCCCGGTGCGGGCTGGATGTACATTTGCCGGATGACCTGGAGGTAGTAGTAGAGGGAGATGAAGCTGGCGAACACCGCCAAGGCCGCGAGCCATAGGAAGCCGGCCCGGGCTACGGCGGTGAACAGGTAGAACTTGATGGTGAACCCCGCGAATATGGGCAGGCCGCTGAGGGAGAACATCCCGATGGCCAGGGCCGCCGCCAGGAAGGGCTGCCGGTCGGCCAGCCCGGCCAAATCGGCAATCTCCTCCTGCCCGGTGTGGTTGAAGAAGGCGATGAGCGCGGCGAACACCACAATGCTGGTTACCGCGTAGCCCACCAGATAGAGAATGATGCCGTTGGCCACTAGGGTGTCGCCGGGGCCCAGGGCCGCGATGCCGGCCAGCAGGAACCCCACATGGCCGATGCTGGAGTAGGCCATGAGCCGCTTGAGGTTGCGCTGGGCCAGCGCCACCAGGTTGCCCACCAGCATGGTGACGGCGGCCATGACCGCCACAATGATCTGCCATCGGGACCAGATGTCCACCACCGGCACAATGCCTTCGGCGAAGAGGCGCAACACCAGGGCGAAGGCCGCGGCCTTGGAGCCGATGGCCAGGTACGCAGTTACCGGCAGGGATGCGCCTTCGTAAACGTCGGGTGCCCACATGTGGAAGGGCACCGCCGCCAGCTTGAAGCCCAGGCCAACTATCAGCAGGGCCAATCCCACCCAGAGGGTTGGGCCGGCCCCGGCGCCGGAGGCCAGCGCGTCCCGGATGGCAGCGAAGGAGGTGGTCCCCAGGGAGCTGTAGACCATGCTGAGCCCGTAGAGCAGCAAGGCTGAGGAGAAGGCGCCGATTATGATGTACTTCAGCCCTGCCTCGTTAGACTTGGGGTTGGACCGGGCGTAGGCGGTGAGGACATAGAGGCTGAAGCTGAGCAGCTCCAGGGCGATGTAGGCGGTCAGCAGCTCCCTTGCCTGGGCCATGAAGTTCATGCCCAGAATCGAAAGCAGAAGTATTCCGTAGAACTCGCCGGGGTGGCTCAGGTGCTTGCGGACAAAGTCCACGGAACTGAGGATAATCAGCACGCCCAATCCCAGGAAGAAGACCTTGAACACCAGGGCAAACCGGTCCACCGCCAGCAGTCCGCCGTACAGCGTCTCCTCCCGGCCCTGCAGCATTACCACCGACAACACGGCCAAACCCAGCAGTCCAACGATGGAGATCAGCGCCAGCCAGCCTTTTCGACTCTCCGGCAGGAACAGGTCCACGGCCAACACTAGCAGCGCCAGCCCGGTGAGGGCGAACTCTGGGGTCAGCAGCAGCAGGTTTTCGGTTAGTCCTGGCATGGCACTCTAAAAGGCCTCCAGCAGGGTCGCCACACTGACGTTGATGACCCGCAGGAACGGCTCGGGCCAGACGCCCACGACCACCAGGATGAGCACGAAGGCGCCCGCCACCCCCTTCTCCACCGGACTGGCGTCGGTGAGGTGCGCCCACTGGCGGTCGGCCTCGCCGAAAAAGGTGCGGGCCAGCAGTCGCAGGATGTACACCGCGGTAATCGCCGCGCCCACCACACCCAGCCCTCCCGCCAGCAAGGCCATCGGCACGAACCCCAGGCGCACGTCGCTTTGGAACGCGCCGGTGAACACCATGAACTCGGCGATGAACCCGCTGAAGCCCGGCAAACCCAGGGACGCCAAACCCGCGATGGCAAAGCAGAAGCTGACCACCCCCATCCTTTTGAACAGTCCGTTGAGGATGTGGGAGTCCCGGATGTGGGCGCGGTCGTAGATCGCCCCCACCAGGACGAAGAAGAGGGCCGTCATGATGCCGTGGGAGAACATCTGGAGCACAGCCCCGGCAACGCCAATGGGGTGCAGCGTGGCAATGCCCATCAGCACGTATCCCATGTGGCTGACGCTGGAGTAGCCGATGACGTACTTAAGGTCGCCCTGGGACATGGCGGAGATGGCGCCGTAGAGCACGTTGACCGTGCCGAGGCCGATGAGCACCGGCATCCAGAACTCGGCGCCTGCTGGCGTCAGGTCCATCCCCACCCGGATGATGCCGTAGGCCCCCAGCTTCATCAGCACCCCGGCGTGGAGCATGCTCACCGAGGTGGGCGCCGCCACGTGGCCGTCGGGCGACCAGGTGTGGAAGGGCCACAACCCGGCCAGCACGCCAAAGCCGATCATAAACAAGGGGAAGATCCAGCGCTGAACCGTGGGATCCAGCCCGCCGTCCCGCGCCAAGTCACTCAGCTTGGCCATGTCAAAGGTGGAGACGCCCTGCTGTCCAGCTTCAAGGTACAGGGCCAAGATGCCAATCCAGATGAGCACGCTGCCGGCCACCAGATACAGCATCAGCTTCATCGCGCCGTACTCCTTGGTGCGCAGGAAAGTGCCGAAGTCGGTGCTGCTGCCCCAAACTCCGATGAGCAGGTACATGGGCAGCACCGCCAGCTCGTAGAAGAAGAACAGAAAGAACAGGTCGCGGACAATGAAAACCCCGAAGACTCCGGCCCCCAACGCCAGCAGCAGCACGAAGAAGTCCCGGGTGCGGTGCTTGATGGTCTGGGCGATGAGCACGCCCCCCATGAGGATGATGCCGTTGAGCAGCACCAGGGGCGCGGAGATGCCATCCACTCCCAGGGACAGGTTGATGTCCAGCGGCGCCCCCAGCCAGCCAAAGCTGCGGCTAAGCTGGTATCCGCCGGCGGTGTAGTCGTAGCGCACGAAGATGTAGATGGACAGGGCCAGGGTCACGGCCGCCACCAGAATGGCGAAGTACCAGGCGTCCTTGGGCCGGTCGCGAGACATGAACATGGCCAGCAGCGACCCCGCCAGGGGCGCCAGCACTATGAGAAACAGGGCCGCCTGGTCTAAAGCCTGCATCTATGCCACCCGCCACCACCAGAGGATGGCCAATGCCGCCGCGCCCAGGGCCATGACCAGGGCGTAGCTGTACACGTGCCCCGTCACGTGCAGGCGCATGGCCACTCCCAGGCGGCGCGCAGAGTTGGCCGGGCCGTTGACCAGCACGTCGTTCACCACCGCCCGGTCGAAGAGGGCGATGAAGCGGGAGAACACCATGACCACCCGGTCCACCACCCACTGGTACAGCTCGTCAACGTAGTACTTGCGCTCCACCACGCGGATGGCGGGCGCGAAGCTCCGGCGGAAGCCCTCCAGGGACAGGCTCTTCCTCACGTACACCAGGTATCCAAAGGCGAAGGCCGCCACCGCCAGGATGGTGGATAGAATGCCCAGCCACCAGGTGAAGTGGAACCCCTCGGGCTCATGGTAGAAGAGGAAGGAGCCTATGCCCCCGAAGCTGCCGGGCCAGTTGAAGCTGATTAGCCCGAAGCCCGCCGCCAGCACGCCGAGCAGCACCATCGGCGCGGCCATGGCCAGCGGCGCGTCGTGCACCGGATGGTCGTGGTGCTCGCTTTCAGGCGAGGGGCCGAAGAACACCACAAACATGGCGCGGGCCATGTACAGGGCGCTAAGCAGGGCGGTGACCAGCGCCAGGACAATGAACACCGGGTGCAACCCGTGGCTGACCGCGGACAGCACCTCGTCCTTGCTCCAAAACCCGGCCAGGATGGGGATGCCCCCCAGGGACATCGCGCCCAGGGAGAAGAGCAAGGCCGTGAGGGGCATGGCCTTGCGCAGCCCGCCCATGTGACGGATGTCCTGCTGCTCGGTGCTGTGCAGCACGCTGCCGGCGCCCAGGAAAAGCAGGGCCTTGGAGAAGCCGTGGGCCAGCAGGTGGAACAGGGCAGCGGTGTAGCCTCCGGCTCCCAAGGACAGCATCATCAACCCCAGGTGGCTGATGGTGGAGTAGGCCAGGATTCGCTTGAGATCGGTGGAGGTGAGGGCGATTGTTGACGCCATGAGGGCGGTGACCAGGCCCACAATCGCCACCGCCATCAAGGCATCGCCCGAGTACTGGAAGATGGGGAAAGCCCGGGCCACCAAATACACGCCGGCCGCCACCATGGTGGCGGCATGGATCAGGGCGCTGACGGGGGTTGGCCCCTCCATGGCGTCGGGCAGCCACACATGGAAGGGGAACTGCGCCGACTTGCCCATGGCGCCCAGCAGCATCAAGAGAGAGCTGGCGGTGGCCACGCCGTGGCTCATCTCACCGCTGTGGGCCAGTTCAAAGGCCGCGGTCATGCTGAAGCTGCCCACCTCGCGCCAGAGGAGCAGGATGCCCAGCAGCAACCCGACGTCGCCCAGGCGGGTGACGATGAAGGCTTTCTTGGCCGCTTCCCGGGCCGCCGGCCGCTCGTGCCAGAAGCCGATGAGCAGGTAGGAGCAGGCCCCCACCAGCTCCCACGCCACGTACAGCAGCAGAAAGCTGTCGGCCAGCACCAGGGTCAGCATGGCGGCGGCGAAGAGGGCGTGGCAGGCGTAGTACCAGCCGAAATGAGGGTCGCCCTTCATGTAGCCCAGGGAGTAAATCTGCACCATCAGGGCCACCAAAGTGACCATCCCCAGCATCGCCAGGGCCAGCGGGTCGATGGTCATGCCCCAGCTCAAGGCCACACTGTCGGGCAGGCCGGGCAAGCCGGCGTTGAACCAGGCCCGCTGGAAGTTGCAGGCCAGGGTGCCGGTGGCGGCATCAGTCAGGCAGTGTTCGGTATCCGGCGTGGCGGCAAGAAACCCCAGCAACGCCACCCAGAACAGTGCGAACCCCGCGGCGATGGCCCCTATCGCCAGGGGCGCGCCCCCGCCGGGCAACCGCTTGCCCCAAAACACGATGATGGGGAAGGCGATGAAGCTAAGTACCGGGATTAGCCAGGCCAATTCCATGAGTAAGTGCCTTGAGTCCTACCACTTCATGAGATTGATTTCGTCCACATCCACCGTAGCGCGGTTGCGGTACATTCGCAGGATGATCGCCAGCGCCAGACCCACTTCCGCGGCGGCGATGGTGATAACAAAGATGGCGATGATCTGGCCGTCGAAGTTCGAGAAGCGGCCAACCCCGTCCATGTGGGAGGCCGCGGCGATGAGGTTGATGTTGACGGCGTTGAGCATCAGCTCGATGGACAGCACGATGAGCACGGCGCTGCGCCGGGCCAAAACCCCGTACAGCCCAATGGCGAAGAGGGCGGCGCTGAGCAGCTGGAAGTAGGTCAGCGGCACCACGGGCTAGCGCTCGTTCCCGCTGGCGCGGGCGATGATGATGGCGCCGATGAGGGCCACCAGCAGCACCAGGGAGGCGACCTCAAAGGGCACCGCCCATCGGGTGAACAATGAGCTGGCTAGCTCGTCGAAGACTGGGCTTTGGGGCCGCGTGACCGGAGATGGGCGGGACATGAAGGCCGCCGCCAGCACCCCCAGCACGCCCAGGGCCGCCACCACCGCCAGGGGCCACTGCCGGTTGTCGGAGATGCGAGGGTAGTCGCTGGAGCGGGTGAGCATGACGGCGAAGAGCACCACAATGACAATGGCGCCGCCGTAGATCAGAATCTGCACCAGGGCCAGGAACTCGGCGAAAAGCACCAAGTAGACGCCGGCGACCGCGGTTAGAGAGAGCAGCAGGAACAGTGCAGCATGGACCACGTTGCGGGTGGCCACCACGCCCAAGCCTCCACCCAGGGTCAGCACCGCCAGCAGCCCGAAGAGAAGCCAGGACACGGTTACGAACGCCCGTCAAAACAGGAGCCACCAAACTGGCGGCTCCCTGAAGTAATCGGCACAAATAATCCTGGGAAGAAGGTATACATGAAGGTCGGTCTAACCCTTGGCCTCCCCTTCCGCAGGCGCGGCCACCGGCTGGGGCGCAGGAGCCTTTTTGACCTTGGTGGCCACCGGCTGCCAGCCTGTTTTGTATTGGTACCTCTTGCCGATGGTCAGCAGGGCAGGGAGGTCCACCCGGTCGCCGTTGCGCTGGTAGGTGCTCATTTCGTGCTCGTGGCTCATGACAATGGCGTCAAAGTTGCAGACCTCGACGCAAATCCCGCACAGTATACACCGGTTAAGGTTGATTTCAAACTGGTCGACGATCTTGCGGCGGGAGCTCTTACCCTCGGCGTTGAGCGGGTTGTCCTTCATGGTGGCGGTCATGCACTGGGTGGGACAGTTGCGGATGCACACCATGCAACTGGTGCAGAAAGGCTCGCCAACTTCCTGGTCCCAGGTGAGAGCAGGAAATCCCATGAACCGGTCCTGCACCGGGGTGGGCACCGCCCGCTTTCCCAATAGCGAACCTGAATTGGGATACTGGTGCGTCACCGGCTTCCGCAGGCCGCGCAGGGTAGACATGAAGGTGAGGGCTAGTCCTTTAATACTGTTCAGCATGGGTTAACCTCAACGGTGGGAGGGCGCAAGGCCTCAGCCTGGCCCTTGGGTCGCAACCGGCTGCGGCGCCGGGGGAGTCCCGCCCGCGGCAGCCGCGCGGCGAGATTGGGCCAGTGCCCGTTGCCGCGCCTGCACCTGCTTCACCTGGCGGGCCGGGGCGGTCATGCGCTGGTACACCAGATAACCCACGCCCGCCAGTCCCGCCAGGGACATGAGAGTGAGGCTCCAGGCAGGCCAGCCATAGAACTGGTACACCGCGGTGATGACAATAACATAAAAGGACAGCGGCACCAGGGCCTTCCAGGCAAAGGCCATAAGCTGGTCAATGCGCAGCCGGGGGAAGGTGCCGCGCACCCAGAAGATGACCAGCACCACCGCCAGGGTTTTGAGCAGCAACCAGACCACCGGCGGCAGGAAAGGACCGGACCATCCTCCCAGGAAGAGCAGGGCCGTGAGCGCCGCCACGGCGAAGGTGTTGATGTACTCCGCCAGGAAAAACACAGCCCAATGGGCGCCGCTGTACTCCACAAAGGGGCCACCCACTACCTCCGACTCGGCGTGGTAGATGTCGAAGGGCGTGCGGCCAACCTCCGCCAGGCCGGCGATGAAGAAGATGACCAAACCCAGGGGCTGCAGCAGCAGGTAGGGGTAGCTGCTTTGCTTCTCAACGATGACTCGCAGGTCCAGGGACTGGGCCAGCATTGCCATCGCCACCACCACCATGATGAGGGGAATCTCGTAACTGATAAGCTGGGCCGCCGCCCGCAGGCCGCCCAGCGCGCCGTACTTGTTGGCCGAGCCCCAGCCGGCCATCAGCAAGCCCAGAATCCCCACCACCGAGAAGGCGATGATGTAGAAGAGTCCGAGGTCCAGGTTCTGAACTACGAGACTCTGGGAAGCGGGAATAGTGACCCAAATGACAAAGGCCGAAATAACTACAATGACCGGCGCAATCCAGAACAGCACCTTCTCCGCGGCGGTGGGGATAATGTCTTCCTTGAGCACCAGCTTCAGGGCGTCGGCCAGGGGCTGAAGCAGACCCATCGGGCCGGTGCGAGTTGGTCCCAAGCGCCCCTGCAGGCGTCCCAGCACCTTGCGCTCCAGCCAGGTCAGGCCCAGCACCACCACGCTGAGGATGGTGAAAAGCACTGCCAGCTTCACGATAATTGTGAGGATGTCTATGATTTCCAATTGTCTACCACTGTGACCCCGTTTTCAGATTATATCCAGAGGGATGCCTGTAATCCAAACTTCCAGCAGCTGGAATCGCTCCTTCAATACCTCTTTCCGCTGGACGAAGAACTCCCGATTTTCGGTGGTGTCTGGCACATCGACAACCAGCCGTACTAACCGATCTTCAACCACCGCGCCAGTTGGTGCTGTCCAGTAACCCATCAGAGGGTCGAGATAGGAGGTTAATGCTCCGAATCGAACCAAAAGCTCACGCCGAGTCTGGATAATGTTCTCTCGCTCGACTGGAGAGCCGTCGTTGTAACTAAGGGGTAAGAGAACTTCGTAACGCCTGAAGGACGCCATCGTACCCCATTTCTCCCAGCACCTGAAAGGCTAGCTCCTTCTGGTCAAGGACAGCGAGACTTTTTCCGGGGACGATGAAGACCTCTACTCCACCTTCATTCAACGATACAACCTTACTCAGTTGGACAAGGTGGAAGAAGGCCTTAGCTTCATCCTCGGGGTCTAGTAACTTGATCTTCACATATTCCATATAAACCGTCCTTTGGGGGGCCACTCTTTGAAGGCCACTGGTGCGCCCATCAGCGGTCCACCTCCCCTAAGACGATGTCCAGGGAGCCCAGGATGACCACCGAGTCGGCGATCCAGGAGTTCTGCAGCAGGCGCTGGATGGCGGATAGGTTGCAGAAGGATGGCGGGCGGACCTTGACCCTGTAGGGCTTGTCGGTGCCGTCGCTAACCAGGTAGACGCCCAGTTCGCCCCGGGGATTCTCCGCCCGCACGTACACCTCGCCCTTGGGCGGACGGATGAGCCGACGGCCCAGAGGCGATGTGACCGGGCCTTCCGGCATCTGCGCCAGGGCCTGCTCGATGATGCGCAGGGACTGGTACATTTCCTGCACCCGCACCCAGTGGCGATCCCAGCAGTCGCCGTCCAGACCCACCGGCACCTCGAACTCGAATCGGTCGTAGACGGAGTAGGGCTGTGCCCGGCGGCAGTCGTACTCCACGCCGCAGGCCCGCAGACAGGGGCCGGTGAAGCCGAAGTCCACCGCTTCCGGAGCGCCGATGGCCCCCACGCCTTTGAGCCGGGCCAGGAAAATCTCGTTGAAGGTCAGAATCTTGTCGCTTTCTTCTACATCCTTCTTGAGCAGGGGCAGCAGGCCGGACATGAGCTGGCGGAAGTTTTCCGGCAGCTCCTCCTTCAGGCCTCCGATGCGGAAGTAGTTGTGCATCATGCGGGCGCCGGAGACCGCCTCGAAGAGGGCTTGCACCCGCTCCCGGCCCCGGAAGCAGAACATGGAGGGGGTCATGGCGCCGGCGTCCAGCCCCATGGTGCCCACGTACAGCAGGTGGCTGGCGATGCGGTTCAGCTCCCCCAGGATTACTCGCGCGTACTCGGCCCGCTCCGGCACCGCCAGCCCCATGAGCTTTTCCACCGCCCGGCAGTAGGCCCACTCGTTGTTGAAGTTGGCTACGTAGTCCAGCCGGTCGAAGAGGGTGATGACCTGGTGGTACTGCTCCCCCTCGCACAGCTTTTCCGAGCCGCGGTGGAGGTAGCCGATGTGAGGCTCGGCCCGCACGATCTTCTCGCCGTCAATCCAGAGCACCAGGCGGAAAACGCCATGAGTGGAGGGATGCTGCGGCCCCATGTTGAGCAGCATCTCCACCGGCTGACCGCCAGCGGCCAAGTTAGCGTGGGTTTCAACCATGTTTGGACACATCCATATGCCTTTATGTTAGGGGTACGTAGGGGCGCACAGCTGTGCGCCCCTACTCCGCAAACTCCAGTTGCAACTCCGTGTCGTCGTCGGCGCCGGGAAACCCAGCCTGAGCCAGGACTTCCACCAGGCGTCCGGCGGTCTCCTGCGCCTCGATCCAGGCCCGCATGACCTGCACCAACTGGACCTGGGCCTGACGCAGGGTGTCGCCGCGCCCCTCCAGGGGAAGGCCGTCCACCCGGGCCACGTACGTGCCCTCTTCCAACACCACTCGCGCGGTCAGCACCAGTTGCTCCAAGGATGCTTAGAACTCCTGGTAGTCGTTGAAGGGGAACTCCTTGCGGCCAGGGTACCCCTCAAAACCTTCGTACAGCAGCAACGGGGACATATTCGGGTGGCCGTCAAAGCCAATGCCAAACAGGTCGTGAGCCTCGCGCTCGTACCAGTCCGCCGCGGCCCACACGGAAGTCACCGAGGGCAGGGAGGGCGTCGCCGCCGGCACATCGGCCTTGATGGCCAGGGTACCCTCCTGAGTCAGCGAGTGGAGGAAGTACACCACCTGGAAGTGGTCTTTGTAGTCCACAGCAGCCAGGCAATGAAGCATCTTCAGGTCCAGTCGCGGGTCGTTGCGCGCCCGGAGGCACACTTTGGCAATGCTGGCGGCGTTCACGGTCAACTGGGGCAAGTCGCCCAGGGCCCCCGGCTGGGGATGGAAGTCCGCCAATACAGTCTGGGCGCGGGCCAGCAACTCCTGGGCCTTTGGAGGGAGTTTTTCTGGGCCTGCCGCCTCTGTCGCCCCGTGGGGAGCGGCCGGAGGGCGTGCCCGCGCGGCGGGGGGCGCTGGAGTCTCGCCTGCCCCCGGCGAGGAGCTGGGGGCGTTACTTTCCGCCACTCTGCTTGGCGTCCAGCATAATTTTTTTCTGGAGTTCCAGAATGCCGTACAGGAGTGCTTCCGGCCGGGGCGGGCAACCGGGAACGTAGACATCCACCGGGATGATGTGGTCCACGCCCATGACCACCGAGTAGGAGCGGTAGTACGGCCCGCCGTTGGTGGCGCAGCTCCCCATGGCGATGACCCACTTGGGGTCGGGCATCTGTTCGTACAGCAGGCGGATGGGGTCAGCCATCTTCTTGACCACCGTGCCGGCCACAATCATCACGTCGGCCTGGCGCGGGGAAGGCCAGGTGACGACCCCAAACCGGTCGAAATCGTGGTCGGCCATGTAGGTGGATATCATCTCAATGGCGCAGCAGGCCAGCCCGAAGCTCAGGGTCCACAGCGACGACTTGCGGGCCAGGGCGAAGAGCTGGTCCTTGGAGGCGGTGATCACCCCCGGCAGCTTGCCGGCCATGGCCTGGTCCATCAGGCTGGGCGCAGGGACGTTGCCCTGGCCCTTCACGTAGGCGAGAGGCTGGCCCGGGACTATTTCTGCCACTCCAGCACCCCCTTCTTCCAGCCGTAGACCACGGCGAAGAACATAATCGCCAGGAACATCATCATGGCGTAGAACGGCACCGGGTTGCCCAGGGCCTGCTCCTTGAGGAAGATGACGGCCCAGGGGAAGAGGAACACGGCTTCCACGTCAAACATGAGGAACAGGATTGCCAAAATGTAGAAGCGGATGCTGACGTTGGACCAGCTGTAGCTGGTGGGCGGGATTCCGCACTCGTAAGTAGAGAGCTTTACCGCAGAGGGACGCCGGGAGGAGAGCAGGCGGGATGCAGCGAACATGCCCCCCATGGCCACGGCGGCCACCACGGCGGACAAGACTACGGCGGTCCAATTTTGGGCGAAGACGTTGGCGTCCAAGGCCGTCCAAGATCAGAGAGTGTGGTGTTGGAGAGATTCCCAGCCAGCGGCCCAGCAGGTGTTCCGCAGCCAATCACCATCAAATGACGATGCCAATATAACATTGGCCCGAATTGGGTGTCAATTTGGTTGGCTACCCTGTCTGGCCCGAAGCGCGGTGGAGGAGATGTCGGCGCGGAAGCTGGACTGGGGGATGGCCTGGAACAGCGGCTGGAATCCTTGCGGGATGGCGATGTCCTCCAGGGTGTGGAAGCGCCCCTGGTGCTCCCGGCCCGCGACCAGGAACCGGCAACCCAGCGCCCACATCTCGGCCAAGGCGGTGAGCATGGCCGCGTGCCCACCGTAGTACCGGGGCTCCACCAGACGCACTGCGGTGTCCCAGCCGATGACAAAGGCACAGCCGGGCAGCAGGCCAGCCTTTTTTCGGAAGGTCTCTGCCCGCGTCAGCACCACCGGGGCTTGCCCGGCGAACTGCGCCAGGCGGCGGCGCACCTCCGCCTCTTCCAACGGCGGCTTGTCCACGTTCACCACGGACAACTCGAAGGCCACGGTTGCCCCCAGAATTTCCTGGGCGACTCGCGCCAGCTCCTGGTGGCCGTGGTGCAGCGGGTTGAAGGAGCCGGGGAGCAACGCCGAAATCCCCCCTAGCCCCCCTTTGCGAAAGGGGGGTATTACCTCGTCCACCGCAAAACTGCCGTCGGGGTTGGCCAACACCAGGCTAATCTCCCCAGACAGCAGGCGCTGGATGGGGCTAGGGTGGGCCTGATGCCGGACTTTCAAGTCCTCGGAGTCAATCAACTCCAGGGAGAGGCTGGAGGCGATGCCGCAGGCCTCCGCCAGGGCACGCAGCAGCAGGCGGCTCACCACCAGTTCCTCGCCGGAACGGTCGCGGCGGCCTTTGGCCAGCACCAGGTCGTAGGTCGCCACCCCATCTTGGCCCCAAGCCGCGACGCAACAGCGGTGGTCGCCCCGCTTGGGCCGGTCGGTGGCGATAGTTGCGGTGCAGGCCAGGCCCACCACCGGGGAGGCATCCTCCCGCAGAATCATGCCCCGCCGGTAGGCGGCGCGGGCCATGTCCTGGGCAGTCTGGACCGAGACGTATTGCGCCGGTTCCTCTCCCAGGAACTGGATCATTGACCGGCGGCCGTAGGGCACAAGCGCTTCCAGGACGGTGCGGGAGGCGCCCGGCACTTCCATCAGCCAGGCCAAACCCTGGGCGCCGCCGCCAGCCACCACCACCACCCCCTTGTGGGGCGTGGAGTGAATCTGCGCTACCAGTTCAAGGACGGTGGTCATGAAACAGGCCTTTTGGGGGATTGCCAGGGGTCGTGACGGACATCGTCCATTCGGCGCAGGGAAACCTGGATCTCCGCCGCAATCCGCCGGTCCCACTCCTCAGCCCACTCCCGCGGCAGCAGACGCCGGGCGTGCCGCCAAGATAGAGGCTCGTCGTCGCTGAGAGTATCACCCTCCAGAACCTCCGCCAGAAAGCAGGTCATGTCGCCGCCGTCCATGGCGTTGACCACGCGGCAGTCCAGGTAGCCCCAACACTGGGTCAGGATCGGGCTGCCGGTGGCGCCCTGCCGGTAGCTCACCCCGGCAAGCTTGTCCGCATCTCGCCCGGAGACAAAGCCGAACTGCTTGATGAGGGCCAGCTGGTCCTGGCGCAGGAAGTTGACCGCGAGGATGCCGCTGGCGTGAATGAGCTGGTGGGTGTAGTTGCTCTTGTAAATCTGCACCGCGATGCGCGGGCGGGCAGGCACGATGGACGCGGCGGCGATCGCTACGGCGATCTGGGCGTTGGCCTTGCCGTTGCAGGCAGTGGTGACCGCCGCCAGGGGCGCCCACAGGCGGCCCATTAGCGGAGCCAGCCGCTGGGGGTTTTCGATGTGCGGCGGAAGCTGCAAAGGATGTCTCCACACCCATCGTCGGGATAAGGGGAGTGTAGCACTCTCCATATTCCAGGGTCTAGCGCCTCGAGCCTTCAGCGGTCAGCTAGTCAGCGGTCAGCTTTGGCGCCCCGCTCACGGGGTTCCTTCCGGTTTTGGGATGTGGTGCATTGCCCAAGAGCTAGGTTGGCGGCGAGCCTCGGACTGAGAAGTGCGCCCCGCCGAGAATTATTCACGCTCTGTTCACACAGACCGGACATGGCGTGTGCTAGGGTCGAAAAGCGGTCAACAAAAAGGGGAACAATTGAGACGCGGGTAAGGGAGCGGGAACATGGCTCAGGGTCGCCGGACCAGCTTGGTGGTTGAGCTTACCCCGGAAGAGCGCCGGACGCTGGAATCGTGGCAGCGCTCCACCACCATCATGGCGGGCCCCGCCAGGCGCGGGCGGATAATCCTGATGCTGGCCGACGGCGCGACAGTCACCGACATCGCCACCGCCGTGGGCATGCGCCGGCGTTTCATCTACAAGTGGGTTCAGCGATTCAGCCAGCAAGGTATGGCCGGACTGAGCGACAAGCCTGGCCGAGGCCAGCCGGTGGCGGCGCCCCAGGTTGCAGCACAAGCGGGCGATGTTCCGGGCGATGGTCACTGGCGAGAACGGCGAGAACGCCCGCGCGCGGCGTGATAGATCAATGATGGACATGGCGTGGCAGGCTTGAATTGAGCCGGGACCACTCGCCCCTGCCTCCGCAGCGGCAAAAACCCTGGACGTGAGGCCCATTTTGCCTTGACAGGCGTTGCGAGTTCCCATTAGGCTCCTTATATGCGCGACGCTAAGGAAATGGGGGAGTTGCTGCTCCTGGTGGCGGCGGCCATCCTGGGTCTCATCGTCATTCTGCACTTCATCGGCACCACCGAATCGGTGTTCATGCCCTTGGTCATGGGCATGGTGGCCTTCTTCGTGGGCGGTATGTTCATGTCCTTTAAGACGAGATAGGCAAGACCAGATAAGGCTTACGGGCGCGGCGCAGAGCCATCCTCCACCCAGATGTCACCCCCTACAGTCCAAACCTCCATGCGCGGTCCAAGCGCATTTAGCGGGCAGACCTGCCCCCTACAGCAATTTGCTTGACAACCCCTTTTTGCTTCTCTAGCATCACTCCCAGCTAGCTTTGGTTCGCCGCGCCAGGCAAGGGTCTGATAAGCCAGCGCAAGCAGTCCACGATGCGGAGGTATCCCCATGCAGGCTTTGGTAGGAGCAAGGGTGATTGACGGCACCGGCCGGCCGCCGGTCAACAACGCCACGGTGTTGATTAACGGGTCGCGCATTGAAGCGGTGGGGCCCCGCGGGTCGGTGGCGCTGCCGCCGGGGACACAAGCGGTGGACCTGTCCGGCATGACCCTGCTACCGGGGTTGATTGACTGTCACGACCACCTGGCGTCCAAGGGCTACGACCTGCCCAGCCGCTGGGGTCTGCAGGAGCCCACGTCGCTGCAGCACCTGCGCACCGCCAAGGTGCTGGAGCAGACCCTGTCCGCCGGCTACACCTGCGTGCGCGATGCGGGAGGGCTGGACGCCGGGTTCAAGCAGGCGGTGGAAGAAGGGCTGTACCCCGGCCCCCGGCTGGTGGTATCGGTGAACATAATCTCGCCCACCGGCGGCATTGGCGACCGGGTCAGCGCCTCGGGACACAGTCACAGCTTCCCGGAGGACCCGCGCCTGCCCTCGGGGGTCGCCAACGGGGTAGACGCGGTGCGGGCCAAGGTCCGGGAGATGGCGCGGGTCGGCGCCGACGTCATCAAGTTCGCCACCACCGGCGGGGCCAGCTCGCGGCAGGGCCACGGCCCCAAGGACGTCGCCTTTGGCGCGGATGAGGTCCGGGCGCTGGTTCAGGAGGCGCGGGCGCTGGGTCGCAAAACCATGTGCCACGCCCTGGGAGGGCCGGGGCTGCGAATGTGCATCGAGGCGGGCGTCGGGTCGGTGGAGCACGGCTGCTACCTCGCGGAAGACCCGGACCTGGCGCGGATGATGGCCGGCGAAGGCATTTTCCTGGTGCCCACCTTTGAGGTCTACGAGTTTCACGCCACGGTGAGCGCCCCTCATATGCAGGCGCGGGCCAGGATTTTGCAGGAGATCCACCAAGCCAGCGTGCACCAGGCCCTGGCCGCCGGGGTGAAGGTGGTGGCGGGCACCGACGCCGGGGGCTTTGTCCACGGGGAGAACTCCCGGGAGCTGGAGCTGATGGTGGAGCGAGGCATGACGCCCATGCAGGCCATCCAGGCCGCCACAGGCTGGGCCGCCGAGTGCGTGGGGCTAGAGCAAGAGATTGGCGCCATCCAGGCGGGCAAGCTGGCCGACCTGCTGGTGGTGGAGGGCGACCCGTTGCGGGACATCAAGGTGCTGCGAGACCGAAGCAAGCTGAAGCTGGTGATGAAGGGGGGGCAGAACTTTATCAACCGGCTGCCGGGGGCCACATAGAATCTTGCCTCCCGTACAACTGCATTGTGGTTGCTAGATTTGGAGGACAAAATAGCGACGCTCACGGTCAGGAACGTTCCAGGCCAGCTTTACGAACAGCTCAAGAGGAGTGCGGCGCTACACCGGCGCAGCATCAACAGCGAGGTCATCGTTTGCCTGGAAATGGCGCTGGTTAGCACGCCGATAGACCCGGAGGCCTTCCTGGCCCAAGTACGCGCCCTTCGTGCAAGAGTTCCCCGAGTTTTCGTCACCGAGCAAGACTTACAGCAGGCCAAGAACGAAGACCGCCCGTGACTGTCTAGGAACTGTGCCCCTTGACATGCCCCCTGGGTCAAGGCAAGATGGAGGCAACCTGTAGACTAGATGTACTGCGGGGTATGTGACCGGCGCCAGTCGCGTTGGGTTTCAGCAATCAGGACGGCGAGGTGCGCTATGGACTTTGGCTTCACCCCTCAGCAAGAGGCCCTCAAGCAAGAGGTGCGCCAGTTCATTGCCGAAAACGTGACGCAGGAAGTGATTGCCGAGTTGGAGAGCGCCGAGGAAGGCGGGCGCGGCCCCAACTACCGGGGGTTGCTGCTTAAGGCCGGAGAACGAGGCTGGGTGGGCATGAGCTGGCCCAAGGAGTACGGCGGGCAGGGCGGCAGCCGCCTTAACCAGTACATAGTGGAAGAGGAGTTCTCCCGTGTGGGCGTCAGCGTCGGCGGCGCGGGCAGCGGCGCTCCGGCAATTCTGGCCGCGGGCACCGAGGAGCAGAAACGGTACTTCCTGCCACGGATCATGCGCGGCGAGGCGGTGTTTGCCCTGGGGTTCACCGAGCCCCAAGCGGGGGCCGACCTGGCCGGGCTGCAGTGCCGGGCAGTGCGGGACGGCGACGAGTTTGTGGTCAACGGGCAGAAGATTTTCACCACCGCCGCTCACTACGCCACTCACCTGTACCTGATGGCCCGCACGGACCCCGAAGTCCCCAAGCACAAAGGCATCTCCATCTTCCTGGTGCCCATGGACACCCCAGGCATTACAGTGCGGCCGCTGTGGACTATCCAGAACGATCCGCCTGCGCCCATTGGCACCACCTACGGTCAGCGCCGGACCAACGAGGTCTTCCTGGAGGACGTGCATGTGCCAGTTTCGTGCATGCTGGGAGAGGAAAACTCCGGCTGGTACGTGGGCGCCTTGGGCCTGAACCTGGACCGGGTGGGCGCTAGCCGGTATCTGTTGTCGGTGCGGCGGGACGAGGACATCATCAACTGGGTCAAGGATAACCAGTTCGGCGGGTTCTCTCCGGGTCAGGATCCCGCGGTGCGGGACCGGCTGGCGGAGCTGTGGATCGAGGCCCAGGTGTGCCGCTTGATGACTATGCGCAGCATGTCCCTGGTGGAGCGCGGCAGCAAATTCTCCTATGAGGGGTCGGCGGAGAAGGTGTTCAGCCCGGAGCACGGGGTCAGGACCACCGAGACCATCACCCAGGTGCTGGGGCCCTACGCCCAGCTTATGAACGGCTCCCTGGGCGCGATTGAGGACGGTCTGTTCGCCCACAACGTCATGGGGTCGTTCCAGTCAGGGATCAACCACGGCAGCGTGCAGGTGATGCGGGACCAGGTGGCCCGCCGCGGCTTGGGCATGCCCAGGGGATAGGCAATGTCATGGATGTACTGCTGAACGAAGAAGAGCAGATGCTCAAAAACCTGGCCCGGGAGTTCCTGGAGAAGGAATGTCCTCCCGACCTGGCCAGGGCTATGGAAGCCGACGAGCGGGGTTATCCCCCCGCCCTGTGGCGGAAGCTGGCCGAGTTGGGCTGGCTGGGACTGGCCCTGCCCGAGACTTACGGCGGCCAGGGCCTGCCGCTGGTCTATCTGGGACACATCTTTGAAGAGTTGGGCCGCGCCATTGCGCCGGTCCCCATCCACAGCACCATGACCGCGGCGCTGGCAATTGCGCGAGATGGCAGCGAGGCCATGCGCCGGGAGATTCTGCCCGCGGTGGCCAGAGGCGATATGGTGCTGACCTGGGCCTTCACCGAAGGCGATCCCCGGTTTCTCCCCCAGTCGGTGCAGCTGCAGGCGGCGGATCGGGGCGATTACTTCCTGGTCAGCGGCGCCAAGATGTTCGTGGACAACTTTAATGTGGCTCAGAAATGCCTGGTGGCCTGCCGGACGGCTCCCGGCTCCAGCGGCGCGGAGGGCATCTCCCTGCTGCTGGTGGATACCCAAAGCCCTGGTATCTCTGCCACGCAGTTAAGCACGCTGGCGAAAGACAAGCAGTTCCAGGTCGTGTTTCAAGGGGTGAGGGTGCCCAAGTCCAACCTGGTAGGCAAGCAGGGCCAGGGGTGGCCGGTGGCGGAAAGGATGCTAGATCAGGCCACCGCTCTGCTGTGCGCCCAGATGGTGGGCGCCACCAGGAAAGACGCCGAGATGGCCATTGAGTATGCCAAGAACCGGGTGGCCTTTGGGCGACCCATTGGGGCGTTTCAGTCGATACAGCACCTGTGCGCGGATATGATTATCTGGGTGGACGGCGGCCAACTGCTGACCTACGAGGCGCTGTGGCGCATGGATCAGGGCTTGCCGGCCAGCATCGAAGTTTCCCAGGCCAAAGCCTTCTGCAACGACCGGTGCGAGGCCGTGGTGCGGTCGTCGCAGGTGATTCATGGCGGCATCGGGTTCATGGTGGAGTTCAACCTGCACCTGTGGTTCCGGCGGGTTTCCGCCTGGACCATGCGGCTGGGAACTAGCTTTGAGCACCGCGCGCGCATCGCCAACGGGCTGCTGGACCAGCCGGGACACGTGCGGCTGGGAGAGTCCATGTACCAGCTTTCCCCTTCGCGATAAGGCGCAGAGTACCGACCGGAACCAGGAAAGAGCGAGGGATTATGCCCAAGGATCCTGTGTGCAGTAAAGAGATAGACGTGGCGGCGGCCCGGACCACCACCGGCACCACCAGGTTTGGCGCGGCGGAGGTGGACCCCCGGGCGGGCACCCGCAGCTTCTTCAATGGGCAGTGGTACTACTTCTGCGGGCTGGAGTGCCGGACCAAGTTTCTGGCCACGCCCCAGACCTACCTGAAACAGGCGGGGAGCTGAGGCCCCGCAAAATTACATCGTCACATCCGGAAAACATGGGCGTCACGGCGGCAACAACTCAGGTCGGCTAAGACATTAGACGTTTCGGCCAGAGATTGGCCGAACCCAGGAGGCAGAAAGTGCATATTGGCCTGGTAATGGAGTGCGATTACAGGACTGGCGCCACCCAGGAGGAGGCTTTCTCCGAGGCCTTTGAGATGGTGGACATGGCCGAGGAGTTGGGACTAGACGGCCTCTGGCTGGCGGAGCGGCATTTTGCCGCGCCGCGGCGGCCCAACGACCCCATGGGCGCCGGCATACCCTCCGTGTCGTCGGTGCCGCTGGTGATGGCCAGCGCCATTGCGGCCCGTACGCAGCGCATCCGCGTCGGCACTGGGGTAAGCGTGCTGCCCTTATGCCACCCCGTGCGGCTGGCGGAGGAGGCGGCCACGGTGGACCAGGTCAGCCGGGGCCGGCTGGACTTTGGCATCGGGCGCAGCGGATTCCCCCGCTCCTATGAGGGCTACGGCATACCCTACGGCGAAAGCCGGGAGCGCTTCCAGGAAGCCCTGGAAATCATCATGAAGGCGTGGACGCAAGACCGGTTCTCCCACCAGAGCAAGAACTACACTTTCAACGAGCTTTCGGTGGTGCCCAAGCCCTACCAGAAACCTCACCCGCCCATCCGGGTGGCTGCCACCACCAAGGAGACCTTCCCCCAGGTAGGGAGCATGGGCTTCCCCATGGTCACCGGATTGAGGGGCTTCAGCCTGCCCGACTTGGACTTGCAGATCAAGGCTTATCGGGAGGCCTGGCACAAGGCCGGGCACCCGGGCGACGGAGACGTTTATCTGCGCCTCCCCGCGTACGTTGCGGAAACGGAGGAGAAGGCCCGCACCGAGCCGGAGGCCAGCACCATGCGCTCCTACCGCCGGCTGGCGGAGAACTTTGCCCGGACAGCCAACAGCGCCGGCACCACCGCCTCGGAAGACCGGATCGGGCGGGCGGAGCGCCTGGCCGACGTGACCTACGACGAGCTGCTGCAGGACCGCTTGGCCTATGGCACGCCGGACATGGTGGTTCAGCGCCTGCGGGACCTGCGGGACCGGATGGGCCTCAAAGGAGTTATGATTGAACCCAATGTCGGTGGGGGCATCTCCGTGGACCGGGTAATGAACTCAGTGCGTCTGTTTGCCCGGGAGGTGGCGCCGAACCTCAAGTGATGCCGTCCTTTTGCCCCATTTGCCCACCGACAAGTCACGCTGGAGCCCCCTTGGCCGATCCGGTTAAAGGGGCTTTTAGCGTTTTGCGGCAAGCCGCGGGCTGAACGGGACAACCGACACTCCCAAAGATGTTTTACACCATCCGGTCCTTCTTAATCGGCAACCCTTTGGCTTCATGGCAAGCCAGGGGTGAGCGGCTGGGGATTCCCCTGGCATTCGTCATCGTCGCGGCCAACGCCCTCTCCTCCTCAGCCTACGCCTCGGAAGAGATTTTGCTGAGCCTTACGGTGGGAGGGACGACTCTCCACGCCGACAGTCTGGTCATCACCCTGGCGATCACAGTCCTCATGGTGCTGGTGGTGTTGAGCTATGACTACGTCATTCGGACTTATCCTAATGGCGGTGGCGCCTATGTAGTGGCCAAGGAGAACCTGGGAACGGGTCCCGGTGTTGTGGCCGGGGCGAGCCTGCTGCTGGACTACACCCTAACGGTGGCGGTTTCGGTTACGGCGGGCGCCGCCGCGGTTACCTCCGCCTTCCCGGGGCTGGCCCTGTTTCCGGGCCTTGCCCCGCTGCGAGTCCTGCTGGCGGGGCTGCTGGTGATCGCCCTGACCCTGATCAACTTGCGCGGAGTCCGGCAGTCGGCCAAATTCCTGGCGCTGCCGGTTTACCTGTTCCTTGCCTGCTTTTTTCTGATGCTGGCGGTAGCCGCGTACAAACACATCACCCAAGGCGTCCTGCCAGCGCCCGCCCCCGGAGTAGTCATCATGGGGACTACGGTGGTGGGGGCCTTCCAGCTCCTCCGGGCCTTCTCTTCCGGTTGCGTAGCCATCACCGGGGTGGAAGCCATCTCTAACACCTTGAACATCTTCAAGCCGCCGCAAGTCCGCAATGCCCGCATTACCCTCTTCACCATGGGACTGTTGCTGGCCGGCCTCTTCTTAGGGCTGAGCTTTATGGCGTACGCCTACCACCTCAGGCCGGAGGAGGGTCAGACTTTGGTGTCCCAGGCGGCGCGCATCAGCTTTGGCAACAGCGCGCTATACTACGCGACGCAGTTCAGCACTCTGTTCATTCTGGTGGTAGCGGCCAACACCAGCTTTTCCGCCTTCCCGCCACTGGCGGCGCGGCTGGCCAGGGATGGCTTCTTGCCCCGTCCACTGACCAACCTGGGAGACCGGCTGGTGTTTTCCAACGGCATTTTGCTGCTGGCGGGGTTCGCCAGCCTGCTGATTTTCTTCTTTAAGGGCGACGTGCACCGGTTGCTTCCGTTGTACGCCATTGGGGTGTTCATAGGATTTGTGCTGACCATGGCCGGCATGACCCGGTACTGGTGGCGCAAGCGGGGACCAGGCTGGTGGCATAGTTTCCTGGTGACGGGCATTGGCACAGTCGTGACCGGAGTGGTGCTGGTGGTGCTGACGGTGACCAAGTTCGTCTCTCCGGGGACTTGGACCGGCGCATGGATTGTGGTGGCGGCAATTCCCGTGCTGCTGTTCGTGCTGGCGGCCATCCACCGCCACTACCGCACCCTGGCGGAAACCTTGTCTTTGGAGCACCACGTGCCCAGCGTCACCGCTCCAGAACGGGTGGTGATTATTCCTGTAGGGGGAGTGCATCGGGCAGTGTTGCCGGCGGTGGAGTACGCCCAGTTGATTGGCAAGAATGTGCAGGCGGTGCACGTGGCAGTGGACGAGGACTCGGCCCGGGTGGTGGAACGCCGTTGGGACCGCCTGCAGACGAACATCCCCCTGAAGATAATTCCGTCGCCCTACCGGGAGGTGGTACGGCCCCTGGTGGACTACATTCAGGGAGTGGCGAAGGAACATCCTTCGGAGCATGTTACGGTGGTGATACCGGAGTTCGTGCCACGGCACTGGTGGCAGGGCCTGCTGCACAACCACACCGCCATGCTGCTCCGGGGCGCCCTGGGAAGGCAGGACCGCATCATTCTGGTTACGGTGCCCTACCACTTGCCGCGGTAGGGGAGTTCACTGGCCCGAGAACGGTGGGAGACTAAACTCCACGGCGCGGGCTCACTTTCGGGACCGGCGGGCGCCTATCACTCCAAAGAACGGGAAGCCGGCGCCAATCAAGAATCCAAAGTCGTACCAGTTTCCGCTTCTCACCGCGTTGTAGAGTGGGTGCGCCTCCCAGCCGCCGAAGGCGTGGACGATGAGGACGACACAGGCCGTGAGGCCGTTCCACAATCCCCAGAGCAGGTCTTGCCACCACATAACGGTTCTGTCCTTCCAGCCAGCTTATCCTACCGGCGGGCCTATCCATCTGGGCTCGTCGAAGTTCTGGCAGCCAACTGGTGTGTTGGCCTCCTGTGGTGACCGAACCAACTCTCGGACGGGGTGCCTGCTCCCACCCCCATCGAGACTTGGACCTGGTTGAGTTGGCAGACGTGGAGGGGGCCTGGGGTGGTGGAGCTGGCGGGACTCGAACCCGCTACCTCTTCAATGCCATTGAAGCGCTCTCCCAGTTGAGCTACAGCCCCATGGTGGGGTGCCAAAAAGGCACCCGAACACTATAGCAAACCCGCCTTGTTGCTGCAACGGCTATTTGCGGACAAACTTGACCACGGTGCGGCCCTGGCCACCCTCGAAGGGCTGTACCACGTAGAGGTCCTTGTGGGAGTCCACCCAGATGCCGTGGCAAGAGCGCTTCTCCATGCCGCCCCACTGGGCCAGACGCTTGCCATCCAGGTCAAGGATGCTAATCAAGCCGCCATTGTGCTCCGCAACGTAGACGGTGTCCTCGTTGTCCACGCACATCACCGCCGGCCCGATGAGCTTGCTGGGCCAGGTGGCCAGGTGTTTGCCATCCTGGCTGAAGGCCTGCACCCGGTCGTTCTCGCGGTCGCAGATGAGCAGGCGGCCACGGCGGTCAATCCAGCATCCGTGGGGCAGATTGAACTGACCATTGCCGTTGCCGGGCCCGCCCCAGGACATGAGGAGCTTGCCGTCGGCGGAGAACTTATGCACCCGGGCGTTGGCGTAGCCGTCGGCGATGAAGATCTCGCCGGCGTCGTTGAGGGCGATGCCCGCGGGCAGGTTGAAGGGTTCGCCGGCGCGGGTGACCAGTTTCCAGCCGTTGGAGCCGAAGTCGGTGTTATCGGCGCCAGTTGCGGAGCGATGGCCCTTTACGCCGATGGTCATGAGCCGCCGGCCGCCCTTGGTGAATTTCATGATCTGGCCGTTGTTTCGCTCCACCAGCCAGACATTCTGATGTTGGTCCAGGATGATGGCGTGAGGGAACGCGAAGGTGCCCTTGCCCCAGGAGGAGATGTAGTTGCCTTCCCGGTCAAAGATGCAGATTGGATGGTCTGGGTCGCGGTTGAAGCAGTAGACTCGGTCTTCAGTGTCCCCAAAGACGGCGGCGGCAGGCATCTTCCAGCCTGCGGGCAGCTTGGCCCAGTCCTCGTGCATCTCATAGGTGTATTTGCCAGTGCCGACGATCTTGCGCTGTTTGGTAGTCATGGTTCGGCCCTCCCTTTCTGTTGGACGTGGGGCGATTATGCCAATTTGAGCGCTGGGAGTCAACCCAAGCACTCCCAGCGAAGGGATATCTGAGGCGCAAATCCCCCCAACCCCCCTTTCCTTACGCTTCGCTAAGACAAGGCAAAGGGGGGCCAGGGTGGTTAATACGGTGCGGTGCCCGGCGACTTGAGGGGCAGGCTGTACAGGGACTTGCCGGCGGTGATGTACAGCGTGCGGAAGTCCGCGCCGCCGAAGGCTAGGTTGCGGGGCACCTCCGGCACTTTGATGACTCCCAGGCGCTGCCCCTGGGGGGAGATAATCCAGATTCCGCCGGAGCCGGTGCAGAAGAGCCGCCCCTGGGCATCCACCTTCATTCCGTCGGGGACACCGGATTCGGCGGAGGACATATCGCAGAGCACCCGGTTGTTGCTCAGGGCGCCGTTGGCAGCCACGTCAAAGGCGCGGATTTTGCGGTGGTTGCACACCTGCTTGTGCTCCTCCTCCTGGAAGCAGCGCTCATCCAGGCGGCTGATGGCCACATAGAGCACAGACTCATCGGGAGAAAAGGCGAGGCCGTTGGGGTACTCACACTCGTTGGTGGCCAGTTGCACCTCCCCCTCCGGAGCGATGCGGAACACGCCGGAGAAGCCCAACTCCCGCTGGGCTTTGGGTACGCGCAACTCCGGGTCGGTGAAGTAGATGCTGCCGTCGGAGCTGCGGCACACCACGTCGTTGGGTTTATTGAACCGCTTGCCCTGGTAGCGGTCCACCGCGGTCAAGAGCACACCGTGCGGCTGCATTCGGGTGATGCGCCGGTGATCCGCCCCTTCGCACATGAGGAGGTTGCCCTGGCGGTCGAAGGTGCAGCCGTTGCCCTCGCCGGTGTTGGTCCGCACGGTGGCTACCTTGCCGCCGGGCCCCCAGCGCAGGAGCTGACCCTTTCCGAGGTCCACGAAAGTGAGATAGCCGCCGCGGTGCCACAGGGGGCCTTCCGTGCGCCAGTCGGGGTCAGTAGCCAACAGGGTGGCCTGGGTGGATTCAACGATGCTGGACAGGTTGTCGGGCATGGGGCCACCTCCTTGAGTAGTGGTTCAGTATCTGGTCGTAAGCGCAGCGGGATTATATGACAGCCACTCTCGCCCAGCAAGCGTGGGGGACGAAATCCCCCCCAACCCCCCCTTTACAAAGGGGGGGCTAAGGGTTTCTTGGGAGGGGTGGCTGGTGACAGCTAGGCGGGCCTGGGCTATACTGACGCCAACTAGACACAGGAGGATGCGGCATGGAGTGGAACTTTGAGCTGGTGGCAGGACCTTTTGGCGGGACCGCGGAAGGCGCGGTCTGGACCGGGGAGTCGGTGTTGTTCACCCACATCCCGGGCAGCCGGATAATGCAGTACAACCCCAAGAGCGGCGAGACCAGTGAGTACTTCACCGGAACCAACCACACCAACGGGCTGTGCTTTGACGCCAAGGGCAACCTGTTTGGGTGCCAAAGCGGCGGGCGGCGAATAGTACGCTTTGAGAAGGACCGGAAGACCATCACCTCGCTGCCCCACCGGCTGGATGGCAAGCGCCATAACAGCCCCAACGACCTAGCGGTGGATAAGAAGGGCCGCATCTGGTTCACCGACCCCTACAACCCCAACTGGGGACCGCAGGAGCTGGACCACATGTCGGTGCTGCGGCACGACCCCACGGGACAGGACCAGTGGGAGCTAGGCCGGGCTACCTACGATGTCAGCCGGCCCAACGGGGTGCTGGTGTCCCGAGACCAGAGGACGCTGTACGTGGCCCAGAGCGACTATTCGCCAGACCAGCCGCGGCAACTGCGGGCCTATCCCATCAACGACGACGGGACTCTGGGGAGCTACACCACGCTGCACACCTTCGGCATTGACCACCGAGGCGTACACCGGGGCGTGGACGGCATGACTCTGGATATGGACGGGAACATCGTGGCATGCGCCGGATGGGAGCAGGGCGGGCCGGGGCCGATGATCTATGTGTTCTCGCCCACGGGCCAGGTGCTGGAGACCCACCCTCTGCGGGTGGACCGTCCCACCAATTGCTGCTTTGGCGACGCGGACATGCGGACGCTATACGTGACTACCGGCGGCGGCCACGTGCTGCGGGCGCGCACCGACCACACCGGTTGGATCATGTGGCCGGGCTAGGAGCCAGGGATTTCGCACAATACTTGTCCGGGGCGGGCGCCAATCCCGCAGGGTTGTTTCATGATCACCGAATGTAGGGGCAGTGTCTGCCCTCGGGTGGATGGTCTCTCCCGCGGGGCGCATACGCAGGTGCGCCCCTACGGGGTGGCGAGAATGAACCGCCCCGCCTAGGAGCTTGCCTGGGGGGCAGGCTGGTATTAAGATACGCTAGCTAATTCTGCTAGGGAGTTGAGACGTTAGATGAGAGCAGCGCGACTGGTCGGGCCAAAGCGGTTTGAGTTTGAGGACGTGGAGCAGCCGGCGCCCAAGGACGGGGAGTGTCTGATTAAGCTGGAGCGGGTTTCGGTGTGCGGCAGCGACATCCGCGCCCACTACGGCCCCATCCTGTCCGAGGAGCACTACCCGCTGGAGCCGGGCCAGCCGTGCCACGAGGTGGCCGGAATAGTAGTGGACAGCCGGACCGACAGCTATCGGGAGGGCCAGCGGGTTATCGTGATCCCCGCCCACGGCTTTGGGGGGTTGCAGGAGTACCTGGTCTCCAGCCCCAAACGGATGGTTCTGTTGCCGGACGAGGGGCCGCTGGACGAATGGGTGATGTGTCAGCCCTCCGGCACGGTGCTGTACTCCTGCCAGCGCATGGGCAGCGTGCTGGGCAAGAATGTGCTGGTGCTGGGCCAAGGCAGCATCGGCCTGTGCTTTACCATGCTCATCTCTCGCATGGGGGCGCGCAGCGTCATCACCGCCGACCTGCTGGACTACCGCCTGGACAAGTCCAGGGAGTTTGGCGCCACGCACCCCATTAACCCCGACCGCGAGGACCTGGCGGAGGCGGTGGCGGAGATTACCAAGGGCGTGGGCGCGGACATCACGGTGGAGGCTGCCGGCTTCCCCGACACCTTCAATCTGGCCTTTAGCCAGGTGCGCCAGTTCGGCACGGTCATTGTCTTCGGAGTGCAGATGGACAAGTTTGTGCCGCTGGAGCACAACAACTTGATGGACAAGATGCCGACCATCCTGCCTACCACCGGCGCGCGCAGCGGTGACCCCACGACACAGATCAAGGATTTGGTGGCCCTGCGCCAGCGGGGTTGGTGCGACCCGGCCAAGCTGATAACCCACCGCATGGGCCTGTCCGACGTGCAACGGGCCTACGACACCTATGAGCAGCACGAGGATAACGTCATCAAAGTGGTGATGGACATCAACAAGTAGGGCGGGCCAGCCTGGGGAGACAAAAGCACCGGGGCGTCCCGATGCAATCGGGACGCCCCGGTGCTTTTGCCAGAGACTTTCTAAACGCTTAGGGTTTGTCCACCACCCGCAGGTTCGCCGATGCGATGACCGAGGTGGTGCCGTCCGACGCTCCATTGAGGTTCGTGCAAGTCTGGGACAGGCTCATTAACTGTCCCTTCGACCCAGGCCCGAACTTCACATACACGGGGATGACGGAGCCGGCCGCGACGTTGCTCAGCGTCACGGTCGCCACGCTACCGGAGAAGCTGACCTCGGGAGAGTTCGCGTCGTGCGTCTGGACCGGAACGCCACCTATCTCCTCGACGACCACCAACCTCCCTCCCCCTGTCGTTGGGTTCAGGGCGAGGATCGCGGGATTGTCGTTAACGCAGTCGGTGTAGGTCTCGGTGATGGTAAGCGTAGGCGTGAACCCAGCGACCGTCACCGTCGACACGGCATACATCTGCCCTGGGTTGTAGGAGCTCACCTTCCCTCCCTTGGTGACCGCCTGCACCTGGTAGTTCCCCCCGACTAGGGGAAGCGGCGTCCCCAGGCTGGTGCCACCGGGGCACTCGCTCGGCTCCACGGTGTCGCGCTCGAAGCAGACGTTGGTCTCAGTCCAGTGCTTCTCGATCTTCGGCGGAAGCGGGCAGGTGCCGGTCTCCACCTCGAAGGCCTCGTAAAGCGAGTTAAAGGCGTCCTTGGCCAGAATGGCCTCCTTGGGGGCGTAGGTAACCGGGTCGCAGACCAGGTCCTCCACGCGCCCGGCGGTGGTGGCGAAGGTGGATACAAAGACGCCGGTGGCCTTGTTCACCCCGCGGATTTCAGCGTCCCAGTCCCGCCCGATGTAAAGGCTGTTCGCCGACCCGATGGCCACACCGATGACGTGGCAATCGGAAACCGGAGGCACGGCGTTGTTCAAGGGCGTCACGGTGTTCATCAGGAAGCCGAGACCGCCGTTGCCCGCGGTCAGCGAGTAATGGTACACGTCGCAGTCCCCGTCTGGGCTATATATAGTAGAGCGTATCGTCTCCCGAGTCCCAGGCCAAACCATCAACCAGTGGAACCGCACCTGCGGCGGCGAGGAACTGCTGCGTTGCCACCACGTCTTCGTCGACACCAATGCCGGTCCCGACGATGTCAATCAGGTAGACATTACCGTTGTACCCCGCCCATAACTTGCCCCGACTGACGTCCCAGTCGATGGCGCCGATGGTTACCAGGACGCCACTGGGGCCAAGGGCGTCCTTGACGGTCTTTAGCAGGGTGCTGAAAAAGGGGTCGACGGCCCGAAATCGTCCCAATTTTCGTATCTGAGAGTCCGTCCATTTTTCGCAAAATCGGGGTTTTTCAGCAGCCTGTTAGTGGCTACCAATGCTGCGGCGCCGTTCCCGGGGGGGGCGCAGTATAGATTTTAATAGTCGTAGACGCACAGCCGCTGGTGCCGGCGCCGCCTGTGGGGGCCATCACGTAGGTGCCATCGAAGGCCAGGCCTACGCTGCGGGTGTTTCCAGGCAAAGTTACGGTAGCCAGCAAGGTGCCAGCGGCCGCCTCCGCCTGGGAAGGCTGGTACGAGAACGACGCCAGCGCCACAGACGAACGCATCACCTCCATCTCCCAAGATTCCAATCAGCCAGGACTTCCCAAGCTCAAACCGCCGCCTTGGCCTCCCTGCCTGGAAAAGGCAAGCCTACTTTTCCATAGCCTGCCAGGCGAAGCTGGGTTATTGTAACGGCAGCAACGGGGCTCCGCAATGCCAGCATAGGGCCAGTATGGTGCCAGTATGGTGCCAAGTGGTGAACTTGGTGTTAGACGCCGGTGGGGGCATTAGCGCGTCGCTAGCCCTGGGGCGCCCGGTGCTCCACGGAGACGGAGGTGTGGAGGCCGCCCCGGACCTTGTAGTCCAGGGTTACCTTCATGCTGCGGGGCTGGCAGAGGGCCACCATGTCTTGCAGAATGCGGTTGACCGCATGCTCCTGGACGATGCCCACGTCGCGGTAGGACAGCAGGTAGTACTTGAGGGATTTCAGCTCGATGCAGCTGTGGGCCGGCACATAGGAGATGTGCAGCGTGCCGTAGTCGGGCAGGCCGGTCCAGGGACAGACTGCGGTGAACTCGTCGGTGTCCACGGTGACCTGGGACTCCTGTTGAGGGTAGTCGTACTGGAAGGCGAGCAAGCATTGTGCGTCAATGGTTTCCTCGCTGCGGATCAGCACCTGACGGTCAAGGCTTTGATACTGCTCCTTCAGCTCGGGTATGGTGGCCATGAACCTGCCTCCTGTGTCCTGCCCCAGTCTTGGCCACCCAGTGGTGGACAATGTATACCCAGACTGGAGAGAATCGCTTTTGACCATGATAGGCGACCATCGCCGCAACTGTCAAAGCCGGGGCTGCTGGCCGGGATTACTGGGCTTATAATGGACCAGGGAGACTGGCATAAGTATCCAAGGCGGTTGTGAAGGATTTGGGACGGAAATCCCCCCAACCCCCCTTTACAAAGGGGGGCCAGCGGGAATTTCCGCAGCTTCGATTGAGCGATTTATACACGGGTCTGAAAGACGGGCAAGATGAAACCACTTCCTACCGGCAACTCGTAGCTCCTGATGATGGAGCATTTTATCGAAGCGGTGCTCTCCCTGGTGGCGGGGCTAGGCGGCACGGTGGTGGAGTCGCTGCCGGTGGGATATGCCTTTGGCAGCGGCATGCTGGCCACGGTGAACCCCTGCGGCTTTGCGCTGCTGCCGGCGTACATCTCGCTGTTCCTTGGCGACACGGGGGATGCCGCTTCAGGCGCCAGCTTACGGTCCGCCAAATTGGCGGGCCGGATGGTCAAGGGGCTGCTGGTGTCGCTGGCGGTGACGCTGGGGTTTGTGCTGCTCTTTGGCGTCGCCGGGGCGGTCATCAGCGCCGGAGGGCGCTTCCTGGTGGGAGTAATGCCTTGGGCCGGGCTGACCATCGGCGGGCTGATGTTGGGACTGGGCGCCTGGATGCTGCTGGAGCGCGGGCACCTCTACTTCGGCGCCGCCAGCCGGCTTTCCGCACGAATCTCGCCCCGGGGAGATAGTAGAGCTTCATCGCCGGTGAAGGCGTTCCTGGGGTATTTCCTGTTTGGCATCGCGTATGGCATCGCCTCGTTAAGCTGCACCTTGCCCATCTTCCTGATAGTGGTGGGCAGCTCTTTGACCGCCGACAACTTCATCGGCGGGTTGTGGCAGTTCCTGAGCTACTCCCTGGGCATGGGGGCAACCCTGCTGGCGCTGACCCTGGGCACCGCGGCCTTCCAGGGCGCGGCGGGCAAGCTCCTGCGGCGGGCGATGCCCTACGTGGAGCGAGCCAGCGCGGTGCTGATAGTTCTGGCGGGAGTCTTCGTAATTTACTACTGGCTGAGCATCGGAGGGCTGGGGAAGATTATTGGCGACTGGTTCTAGCTTGCGCCTTCCCAGCCTGGCGGCTAAGATACAGGCTGATACGGACGGTGACGGTTCCGGGAGGAGACCAATGCGAATCTGCTCATTCTTGCCCAGCGCCACCGAGATGGTCTATGCGCTGGGGCTGCAAGACCAGCTTTATGGCGTGACTTTTGAGTGCGACTACCCGCCCGACGCCCGGACCAAGCCCATAGTGGTGCGCAGCGTGTTTGACGGCCAGCAGCCTACCAGCGGCGAGATCAGCAAGGTCATTGGCGAACGGCTGCAACAGGGACTGGGAATATACGACATTAACCAAGAGTTGCTACAGGCGGCGGAGCCGGACTTGCTGCTGACCCAGGCCATCTGCGAGGTTTGAGCAATCTCCACTCGGCAGGTGGCCGAGGCGAGTGTGGCCCTTCCCAAGCAGCCGGAGGTTCTTTCCCTGGACCCTCAGTACCTGAGCGACGTGCTGGAAGACCTGCGGAAGCTGGGCCGCGCCACCGGCAAGGCCGCGGAGGCGGAGGAACTGGCCGCACAGTTGCAGCAGCGCATTGACCGGGTGGCGGAGCGGGCAGCCCAGGCCACCCAGAAGCCCCGGACGCTGGTGCTGGAGTGGGCAGACCCCCTGATGTGCGGCGGCCATTGGGTGCCGGAGATGGTGGAGCTGGCCGGCGGGGTGAACTGTTTCGGCAACAAGGAGACTGGTTCCTTTCGCATGGAGTGGCCGGAAGTGGTGGCCAGCCAGCCGGAGGCAGTTATTCTGATGCCCTGCGGATTTGAAGTGAAGCGCGCCTTACAGGATGTGCCCCTGCT
>SHYG01000047.1 GCA_009692925.1 Dehalococcoidia bacterium | reverse complement strand
GGGACCAATACTATGGGAACCGGGCCTCGAGGCGGGGAGCGGAGCTTTCGCATCCGGTTCATCGATGTGTACGTGAAGCGGAGGGGCCGCTGGCAAATGGTGGCTTGGCAAGCCACCCAGATTGCCCAGGGGAAGGAACTGATCTGGGTGATGGCCTCAGGCGACGCTCAGGGCCGCACCCAAGTCTCGGACCAGGCCAGGCAGGCGGTGCTGCTCTGCTTGTCGCCCCGCATTTCGGGGTAAGGATTGCCCGGGACCACCTGGCCATTGAATGTGATCTGCGCCTTCCGAGCGGGAATAAAACAGCTGTAGACGCCGTGGGGCCGCCCCGTAACACTGCCCGCTTCCACTCGCAGCATGAACGGCTCAATGAAGTCGTACCAGGTGATGGTGATGGCGTCGTCGTCGCTGTCCACCCGCTCGGTCCAGAAGGACCGCCCGTCGCCGGACTTGTCGAAGTCCGCCTCCCTCACCGGCAGGCTCTGGTCGGCAAACTGGGGGAACAGCAGGCTCTCAATCTCCTCCTGGAGCCAGCGCGCCAGGGCGATGTTGTCGGCGTAGATTCTAATCCGGTCGCTGATGTCGTCGCTCTTGAGAAATAGTACGTGGCCGGCCCCGCCGGGGGACCAGAGGACGCGCCAGTGGCTGACTCGGGTGGTGTGCGGGCCGCCCGGCTGCTGCATCAGGCGGATGAAGGAGTTTTCGCCGGTCAGGCGCACCTCGTTGGGGTCGGTAGGATTGCTGGTTGTCACTATGGCACCTCGATGGCGAGTCTAGAAAGAACAACGTAGGGGCGGGTTTCAAACCCGCCCCTACTCCTGATGCAATGAAACCGAAGGCCTAGCCCTTGGCGGGGAACCAGTCCTGCTTCCAGGGGAACTGGCCGCCGGCCTTGTCGTAGGCGGGCTTGCCCTGCTCCACCCGCTCGCGGTAGGGGCTGGTCACGGGCTCGCTGTAGGGGTAGATGCCGCCCTCGTAGGCGCTGGGGCCCTGCTTGAAGTGCTTGGCCTGGTCCAGCGTCTCCACAAAGGGCATATTGATGTCGTAGAGCTGCTCCACTCGCTTTGGCCTCGGCCCAGCCTTGGAGACGTGGCCGTAAAGCTCTCGTCCGATAATGCGCTCGGCCATCCACACGCAATCAATCAGCTTGTCAATGTCCACGCCGGTGGGGATGCCCATGTCCTCCATCATATGGAGGAGGTCTTCCGAGGGGGCCATGCCGGTGGCGCGGCCGTTGCCGCAGTAGGGGCAGCCGCCGTAGCCGCCGATGGTTCCGTCCAACTCCAAGGTGTCCTCCGGCCCCAGGGCGCGCAGTGCGGCGTAGGCGGAGGCGATGGCCATGTTGCGCCCGTTGTGCAGGTGCAGGCGGAAGTGGTTAATCTCGGGCCACTTATCCTTGACCCGGCTGACGCTCTCCTCCACCTTGGCCGGGGTGCAGTGGCTCATGGGGTCGCCCATGGAGCAGCTCACCACCTTGATGCCGACCTCATCCCACATGCTGTGCTCCCGCTCCAGCAGCGCCATCAGGCTGTCCACGGGGAACTCGCCCAGGAAGTTGGAGCCCCAGCTGGCGTTGCAGCCGATGCCCGCGGCGCGGATGTTGCGCTCCTGGGCTTGGGCCACAATCTGGGGCCAGCGCTCCATCTCCTGCATCTGAGTGCGGTTGGTGTTGCGACGGACAAATACGTCGCACATATGGCAGGTCAGGCGGGGATAGTGGTCGCGCTCGATGGTCAGGGGCGGCGAGTAGGCCTTGGCCCGCTCCACGCCGCGGGAGTTAAGCGCCAGGGCGGTGTAGGTGACGCCGGCCTTGGGGCGGAAGCGCGTAACGATCTCGTCGATGCGTTCCATCTGGGGCGTCCACTTGGGGCTAACGAAGGACCCCACTACGATGCTTTTCAACCCCGTCTCGGACAGGGCGTCCAGCAGCTCAATCTTGTCGTCCACCGCGATGCTTGAGTCCTCAATTTGCATGCCTTCGCGCATGCCTTCCTCTTTGTAAAGCACCTTAGGCCAGCGGTTCATAGCTTCCTCCCTTGCTCATTTTGGGAAGGATACCCATCCTGGATTGACCAGCCTGATAATGTCCGGATTGTATTGTCCCCGGTTTTGGTTGTCAAGGTGAAACTGTCACCGGGCGATTGCCATACCCGCGCCGGGGGAATAACATGGGCGACAAGTCACTCGGTGCGCCGGAGGGGAAGCGATGTCAGAAGCCCAGATTAACGGATACCGCATGTACTATGAGGTTGACGGCCACGGCCCGGCGCTGGTGATGCTCCACGGCGGCCTGGGCGGCGGCGAAGGCGGCGCGGCACTGGTGGCGAACCACGCCGCGGCGTTGTCCAGCCGGTTCCGGACGGTTTTCCCGGACCGCCGGGGCACGGGAAGCTCGGAGACGCCGGCCGACGGCTACTCCATCCAGAACTATGCCGAGGACTTGCGGCGCCTGCTGGAGCACCTGGGAATCCACCGCGCCCACGTGCTGGGTTCTTCTGCAGGCGGTCCCATCGCCATGCGTTTCGCCCTGGACAATCCGGGAATGACGGAATCGCTGCTGCTGATTAACTCCATGTCCTACTGCCTAGAGCCGGAGCGGGCGGTGCGGCAAGGGGAACTGGACCAGCTTCGCGCCACCACCCAGCGGTTGGGTAAGGCGGCGGCGGTGGAGCAGGCCCTGGATACACGCTGGCCCGGCCTGCGCCAGCGCAACCCCGAGCGGTTTGCGCTACTGCGGGAGACTAATCTGGAGCAGTTTGACGGGCTGGCCAGTACCATCCAGAGCTACCTGGACATCGGAGATTCCATCGAGAGGCGCTTGGGGGAGCTGGCTATGCCCACCCTCATCGTCCACGGCGACGCCGACACCCGCATCCCCGTGGCCTGCTCCCACCAGTTGCATGCCGCGATCCGTGGCTCCCAGCTCCACATCGTTCCAGGCGCGGAGCACGGCTTGCTGACCAACGAGCCGGAGCAGACCCGCGGGTTGGTGCTGGACTTCCTCTCGCAGGTAGCCCGGCAGGGGCAGCCCTCGGCGGCGCGGTAAGAACTCGCCACTACTGCGACGGTTTGCCGACGAAGACTACCGATGGCGAGTAACTAAGCTCATCGCATACGGAGGTTACATATGCCCGTGGCCGGGATTGACCACATTGCCATGCCCACCGCCAACGCGGAGCGGTTAGTGGCTTTCTACAAGCGCCTGGGTTTCCCGATTAACAACGAGGCCGAGTGGCGTGCCGGCAAGGCCAACGGCTTCTCTATCCAGGTGGGCGACTCCAAGATCAACGTCCACCCGGAGGGGTACACCGCCAACCTGCGGGGGCCCACGGCGGTCCCGGGCTGCGTCGATATCTGCTTCGTATGGGCCGGGTCGGTGGAGGAGTGCCAGCAGAAGCTGAAGGAGGCCGGCGTGGAGGTGATCCAAGGGCCGGTGCAGCGTGCCGGCGGACGTGGTCGGGGCAAGGCGCCCTCCCTGAGCCTCTACGCGCGAGACCCGGATCAGAACTTGATCGAGTTCATGATTTATCAATAGTCTATTCAGCAGCCCAATTGGAACATACACAGAAAGGCGGTGAGGAATGAACGGCGCAGAGCTGAAAGCAACCTTAAAGGCGGGCGGACGGGTTTATGGCACCATGATCACCCACGGGCGCGACGCCCGCTGGGCCCCAGTGCTCAGCGGCATTGGGCTGGACTACGTGGTCATTGACACGGAGCATAGCCCCCGCAGCCGGGCGGAGCTGGGGGACTACCTCACCGCCTTCAGTAGCACCGGCGTGGTGCCCATCATTCGCATCCCCATTCCCGACTCCCACTACGTGACCATGGCCCTGGACGCCGGCGCCCAGGGCGTGCTGGCGCCCTACTGCGAGACTGTGGCAGAGGTGAAGGAGGTGGTGGCCGCGGTCAAGTGGCGTCCCCTGAAAGGCGAGGCGGTGCGGAACATTATGGACTCGGGCAAGCACGTGAGCCCAGCCGCGCGGACCTACCTGGAGGAGCGCAACAAGAACAACATCGCCATCATCGGCATTGAAAGCGTGGCGGCGGTGCGAAATCTGGAAAGTATCTTGCAGGTGCCGGGCATTGACGGCATCTTCGTGGGGCCCAACGACCTGAGCATCTCCGTAGGTTACCCAGACCAGTACGAAAGGCCCGAGTACCGGGACGCGGTTAAACGCATCATCGCCACATCCGAGGCCCACGGCGTGCCGGTGCTGGTGCACCAACAGGACATGGAGCTGTCCACCTACTGGGTGCAGCAGGGCGTGCGCTTTGTCCTGCACACCACCGACCGCCGCACCCTGGCGGAGGCATATCGTCGCGACATGGCCCAGCTGCGCGAGGTGGCCCGGGGTCAGTAACCGCATACCCCAGGGCTAGCTGGCTGGCTGGTGGCCGTGACACGGAGATCCCGGCGGTCTGCTTCCCTCTAACGCGATCTACTAGCAAGAGAGAAGAGATGCGGGCAGCAGGGTAAGTCCCATTCTGCCTGGAGCCGGGCTAGTCCAGGGGGCGGCCCCGCCAGTATCGGGTGGAGCCACCGCCGCTGGGCGGCCGGCGCGACGGCCAGATGGGCTGTTTGGTGGCCATCTTGTACACTACCATCACCGCCGCGCCCGCCAGAAAGCCGCCCACGTGGGCCAAGAAGGCTACATCCACCTGGTCGGACAGCCCCAGGGACATTGCCCCGTTGACCAACTGCAGTAGGAACCAGGCTCCCAGCAGATACATGGCGGGGAGTTGAACCACGGTGATGATGAGGAACAGCACCAGAACCTTAATGCGGTTGTAGGGGTAGAGCAGCAGGTAGGCCCCCATCACGCCGGAGATGGCGCCGCTGGCCCCCACCAACGGTATGGCGGAGCCGCTGTCGGTGAACCAATGGGCCAGGGTGGCCGCCGCTCCGGTGAACAGGTAGAAGGCGAGGTATGGGAAATGGCCCAGCCGGTCCTCAATGTTGTCGCCAAACACCCACAGAAACAGCATATTGCCCAGAAAGTGCATGGCGCCACCGTGGATGAACATAGAGGAGAAGATGGTGACCCAGGTGCCGCTCTCGGTCAGGCTCTTGGGTATGAAGCCCCATTGGCCGAAGAACTGGGAGATATCCCGGTTGCCGCCGCCAAGGAGCAAGTCCAGTCCGCCCAGCAGTAACTCGTAGAGAAACACCAGAGCGTTCAGCCCGATGAGGGTTATGTTAACGAATGGGAAAGTCCGGTGTCGCAGTTCAGCATCGGAGATGGGGATCAAGGACGCACCAGCCCTAACCGCAGACGGCTGGATGCCGGCAATCCAGGAACGCCGACGCACCAAGCTCGCAACTCCAGGCGGAGGCGACAATGGTTAGGGCGATGGCGCAGTGCGATGGACAGGGTAACCGGCAAACCCTAGTGCTCCAAGTCCTTGGTGGCGTGGACTATGATTTCCGCGGCGGTATCAAACTGCACGCGGCCCAGGTTCAGCATCAAATGTTACAGGAAAGGATCGTTGGGCTGCACCTTGAAAAACTTGCGGAAGAAAGTGATTCTGGCCTGCTCCAACTGGGTCGCGGAGGTCTGAGCCTGCGCCCTGGCAATGTGCTCCCGCTTCATCAGCGTGTCAACCCGCGCCTCCAGGGGGCCCAGCAGTCCCACATGAATCACCCCAGGCTCGTCGGCCAGAATCAGGTTGGCGCCCCGGCCAATTATCGCCACGTGGCCCGCACGGGCCAGGTCACGGATGACGGCGCTGGTGGCGTCGATAAACGCCTTGTCGTTCAGCCTCTGGGCTGCGGAAGCTGGATCGCCGGCCAGATCGGCGTAGGATTCTGCGGGCAGCATCTCCACACCCCGGCCAAAGTAGGGCTCCCCGCTGACCCCGGACATGGCGGAACGCTCCAGGACGGTTTGGAGGAAACGGGCCACGCGCTCCCGGAAGGGCACCACCCGTTGCTCTTTCTCGATCAGCGCCCCCACCGGCGCTTTGACCAATTTGGCGGCTTCCGCGAATACCAGGCGGTCCACGTAGTTAATGTTAAGCATCTGGGCGACCTTTTGCCCAATCTCAACACCGCCGGCGCCAATGGGCCCGTTGATCGTGATAACCGGCATATTTATCTCCTGGAGTGAGCTTGGAATGAGCTTGGAGTGAGCAGTCGCCCAGTAAGGGCGCTAACCGCCGGGAGTGTCCACCAGCCGCGCGCGGCGGCGGGTGTACTCGTCGGACAGCAGCCCCAGGGCGGAGGAATCGTACCAGCGGCCGTCCTTTCGGTGGGTGCCCCGCAGATGGCCTTCCAGCACAAAGCCCACCTGCTGGAACATCTGAAGGGCCGGTTTGTTGTACTCAGGCACGTCCGCCCAGACTCGGTGAAGCTGATAGGTCCAGAAGGCCTGGTCCAGCAGCTTGAGCAGGGCGGTGGTGCCGTAGTGGCGACCCCAGAGGTCTTTGCGGCCAATTATCAGGAACAGCTTGGCTTCCACCAGCGCCGGTTCAATGTCCAGCTGCCCTTCGCCGATATGCTCGCCGTCCCGATTGCGCACGGAGAAGATCTTGCGGTCGTCGTTTTGGAAGACCTCCGCCCACTGTTGGGCCGAGGTGTTGACCATTTCCGCCGGGCGGTAGCCGGTGTGAAGAGGGCCGCCGCCAGCACCGAGCCCACGGCAGGGGATACCGGGTGGCGCTGGAGTGACCAGGGCTTGAAGCTGTCGTCTTCCACAGACAAGTCTAGGTCGGCTTCCGGTGGCGTTTTGGTCGTCGGTCTAGTCTTCATGCTCCTGCTCGGGTTTCTCCCTCTGAGTCAAGAGAACCAGCTTTGGCGCTTCGCCTATCCTGGGGCTCTGATCAACTTAATTCAGAGTAACAGGAAAGGAACCGGTTGCCCCAGGGTGAAGCCAGCCCAGACTGGCTACCCAAACTACCGGGTTTACGGGGAGCAAACACCTTTTTGACCCCAGTGTCAGGCTCTTTGCGCTCTGTCAGCAGGGCAAAAAGAGAGAGGCGTCCCAATGCCATCGGGACGCCTCTCTGAGTTGCCTAGGGGTTGTCGGTGAAGCGGAGTCTGCGCCGTCGCTTGCCTAGCTGGCTATTGCCGCGGTAACGGCGTGCACCTGGTGCATCAGGTTGCTGAAGTTCGCAAAGGTGAGGGACTGGGGCCCGTCGCACTTGGCGATGTCCGGGTTGGGGTGAACCTCAATCAGCAGCCCGTGAGCGCCCGCCGCGATGGCCGCCAGCGCCACCGGGGTGACCAAGTACCATTTGCCGGTGCTGTGGCTGGGGTCGGCGATGATGGGCAGGTGGCTCAGCCGCTTGATTACCGGGATGGCCGCTACGTCCATGGTGAATCGGGTGTATTGCTCAAAGGCTCTAATGCCCCGCTCGCACAGCATCACCTTGGTGTTGCCGCCGGCCATCACGTACTCCGCCGCCAGCAGCCACTCTTCGTAGGAGGCCGCCAGTCCGCGCTTGACCATTACAGGCTTGTCCAGCTCGCCCACCGCGTCCAGCAGGTTGTAGTTTTGCATGTTGCGGGCGCCAATCTGGAGCACGTCAGAGTACTGGGCCACAATGTCCACGTCGGCGGGGGTCATCACTTCGGTGATGATGGGCATGCCCGTCTCTTGCTTGGCGGTCTGAAGCAGCTTCAGCCCGTCCAGGCCCATGCCTCGGAAGCTATAAGGAGAGGAGCGCGGCTTGTAGGCGCCGCCCCGCAAAATCTGGGCGCCCGCGGCTTTGACGGCCCGCGCGGTGGACACCATCTGTTCCTCGTCTTCTACCGAGCATGGTCCCGCCATGACCACCGGCTCCGGGCCGCCCACCATGACATTCCCTACCATCACCACCGAGTTCTCCGGGTGGAACTCCCGGCTGGCCAACTTGTAGGGTTTCGTCACGCGGATCACCTCAATCACCCCGGGGAGCAACTCCATCTCATCCTTCAGGTCGGGAGGAATAGTCCCCAGCACACCCACCACGCACCGCTCTTGTCCCCGGAACGTCTGGGGCTTCAAGCCGTGGTCCAAGATTCGCTTCTCCACCAAGCGGAGTTGGTCCGTCGAGCTGTCCTTGGTCATTACAATTATCATTTCAGTTCTCCCATTCAACATCGCGCGCTAGCGTTGCCGCTGTATGCGGCTGGTACCTGTATTCCCCACCCAATGTCAAAAACGTACTTCGGCCCAAAGGCCGTAGAAGTAGTAGTACCCGAACCGCCCGCGCACGGAGAACATTATGTCGTCACAATCCCTTGGAGCCGCAAGACTTCGGTGCCGTGGAGATACACGTTCACCAACTGCTCCGGTTCTTTGTCAGTATTCCATAGTATAAGCACTCGAATACATCTCGGCAAGCTGTCCGGAACGGCGATTTCCGCACCGCACATCAAGGCGGTGTGGTTCCAGCCCAGTTGGCGGGCCGCCGCCGCCGGAAAGCTGGCATTAAGGTCGGTGCTCATGGTGAAATAGGCCGCCGCTACATCCCGCTCCTGGACCTGGTTGGCGTCGATGAGCTCGGTGAGCATTTCCCGGGTGGCGGCATAGATGGCGGAGGCGGTGTTCTCGCTCGCGGTAGTGGCCCCCCGGAGCCCTCGGCAGACGATCATTGACGACTCCCTCCCTTGATCGGTAACGGGGCTGGTAGTGGTTTGCCCGCCAGTTCGGCCACGAACCGGCTGGTCCGGGCCACCAACTGGTCGCGGGGTGATTCTAGCATCAGCCGTATCAGGGCGCTACCGACTACCGCCGCCTGGGCTTGCTGGCCTGCCTCCACCACCTGCTCCCGCCGGGAGATGCCAAACCCGAGCGCTAGGGGCAGCGCGGTATGGGCGCGGACGCGCTTCACCAGGTCAAGCCCCCGGTGGGAAACCTCGTCCCGGGCGCCGGTGACGCCGGTGAGACTGATACAGTAGATGAATCCGGTGGCGTTGGAAGCCGCGGCCCGGATGCTGGCATCGGTGCTGGTGGGAGCCAGCAGCGGGATGATGTGAATACCCCGGGGACGGCACTGGTCCGTCAGCGGCGACGCCTCCTCCGGGGGCAAGTCCACCACGATGAGACCGTCCACGCCGGCCGCCTGGGCTTCCTGGGCAAACCGCCCCAGACCGTAGTGGTAGATGGGGTTGTAGTAACTCATCAGAATCAGGGGGGTGTCCGGCGTCTTGGCCCGAAGCTGGCGCACCATGCCCAGGCAGTCGGCCAGGCTGACGCCCTGCTCTAGGGCGCGGAAGCTGGACTCCTGGATGGTGGGGCCATCTGCCAGGGGGTCGCTGAAAGGCACCCCAATCTCAATGGCGTCGGCGCCGGCTGCCACCAGCGCGGGCACCAGCTCCAGGGTGGCTTCCCGGTCTGGGAACCCGGCGGTGAGGAACAGAATCAAGCCAGGCCGCCCTTCTCGCTGGATGGCGGCGAACTTCTCCTTGATGCGGTCCCTGCTGACGGCCTTTTTAGCTGGGCGTGGCACTGCCGGTCATACCTTGCTGAGTCAGAGATTTACTGGGGCTGCCAGCCACTGTATCCCACCTATTGCGCCTTGTCTAGACCGGTATAGATGGTGACCACCAGGGCGGTGGCGTTCTGCCCCGCATGGGCGGCAACGCAAGGCCACAGCGAGCCGGTGCGGTGGTAGAGCCACGCCAGGAGCAGGCCGGTGACAAACACTGGCGCCAGCACCCCCGGCGACAGGTGGAAGCCGCTGAACACCAGGGCGCTGCCTGCAATAGCTCCCACCGTGCCCCAGCGGCGGATCAACCCGCGGAACACAAACCCGCGGAAAAATAACTCCTCGGTGAAAGGGGTCCACACGGCCAGGGCCTGGAAGGTCAGCACTGCTCCCAATCCGGGCAACACGATATCCTTGGGAATGTCTGGGGGCGACAGAAAGCTCCAGCCCAGCCACTCCACGGCCTTGGCGTAAATCGCCGTAAATCCCAGACTGCCGGCCAGCGCCCCGGCGGTCAGGGCCGCCACCTTGGGCCAGTGCTGGCGTGGCGCGACCAGTCCCAGGGCAGGCAGCAAGCCCCGAATGCGGCGGGGGCCCAGCAGCCACACCACCGGCAGGATCACCACGCCCAGCAGCGTGCTGGCCAGCCAGGCAGTGAGCGCGGTGTTGGACCAGCCCACCAGCAGCAGCGCGCTGCCGGTCACCGCCAGCGCCGCCAGCGCCACGGAAACTACACCGGCAGCCACTTGCCCGCCGCCCCAGGTTGCCGGCGGCAGGCCAGACGCGAGGCGCGGCGCGGTGTCATTGCCGCTGAACCAGGTGGAGCTCTTGGCGCGGGTGCGCTCCGCTTTGGACCTAAAGCGGGAGATGGACCAGCGCAAGCTGATCCATGTGACCGAAGTCTCAGATAAATCAGGCACGGGCGAAGGGAAGCCGTGGTCGCAGCTTGAGCAAGTGGATTGGGACCCAGCGCGGGACGCCCCGCACTGGGTGCAATACAAGGCGGCCAAACTTGAGCAGGCACCTCCGGGGAGTCTGCTATCGCAGCAGAAAGGCAGTATACCAGCATTTGCATCTCCGCCAGACCCGCGGCCGCGACGGCTTCCACGACAACTGCCCTGCTTTCCGGGCTACATTTGCTAGAAGCCGTACAGTGGGCCATAATATGCCCCACTTCAGCATCTCGATGGGCGGTTTTCCCATCGGCGCCCAACTTGCAGGAGGTGGCAGCCCGTGCCCGCTGACCCGCAGCTGACCTGGGAAGACTTTCTTCGCCTGGCTCAACAGGCTGGGCTGGATGCGAGCAGCCCCCACCTGGCGGAGTTGTTCCCCTACGTGCAGGGGGTGCTGGCCAGTTTGGAGCCCCTGCGCAGTTTGGATGTGTCTGGAGAAGAGCCGGACATGGCTTTTCTGCCAAATCCGGAGTGACATTGCTAGTTTTTACAGACCCTTGCATAAATCTCTTAATTGGGGCTACTAAAATCCCCCCTCGCCCCCCTTTGCGAAAGGGGGGAGTGCCTAAAGCACCCCTTTCGCAAAGGGGGGTTGGGGGGATTTACGAGCAACGCTTTCCGACCGACTCGGGTTCTTGTGCGAGTCTCAGTAAGCTGGAGCATCAGTCATGGACACGCTAGAGCTGTGCTACCTAAGCGCTGCCGAGCTGTCGCGGGGGGTGCGGGACCGGAAGCTGTCGCCGGTCGAGATTGTAGACGCTCATTTGGCCCGCATTGAGGCTACCGAGCCGGTTTTGAACTCCTTCATCACCCTGCTGCCGGAGCAGGCCAGGGCCGCGGCGCGCCGAGCCGAGGCGGAAATCCAGGCCGGGCGTCGCCGGGGGCCGCTGCACGGCATTCCCGTGGGGCTGAAGGACTTGTTTAACACCGCCGGGGTGCGCACCACCTCGGGCAGCCGGCTCCTGGACACTTTCATCCCCAAGGAGGATTGCACCGTGGCGGCCCGGCTGCAGCGGGCGGGCGGCATCCTGCTGGGCAAGCTGAACATGCACCAGTTCGCCTATGGCCCCACGGGAGAAAATCCGGACTACGGCCACATGCACAACCCCTGGGACCCCGAACGCATCTCCGGCGGCTCCAGCGGCGGCTCCGGCTCGGCGGCGGCGGCGGGCCAGTGCCCCATCACCCTGGGCAGCGACACCGGGGGGTCCATCCGCATTCCGGCGGCCTTGTGCGGCATTGTGGGGCTGAAGCCGACCTATGGCCTGGTCAGCCGCCACGGCCTGACCCCCCTAGCGTGGAGCATGGACCATCCTGGCCCAATGACTCGGACGGTGGAGGACGCCGCCCTGACGCTGACAGTCATCGCCGGGCATGACCCCAAGGACCCTGCCTCGTCGAAGGCGGCCGTCCCCGACTACATGGCTGCTTTGACCGGCGATATACGCGGGCTGCGCATCGGGGTGCCCAAGGAGTTCTGGGCGGCACCGGTGGATGCCCAAGTGGCTCAGTCGGTGCGCGAAGCCATTGCTCTGCTAGCCGAGCTGGGCGCCGTCGTCAGCGAGGTGTCACTGCCGCTGTTCTCGGCGTCCCAGGCCATCTCCAACGCCATCCTGATGCCGGAGGCCTCTGCCTACCACCGGGACCGGCTGCTGCAGGATGGGGACAAGCTGTACCCTCCGGTGCGGCTGCGCATGGAGGCAGGGCTGTTCATCAGCGCCGCCGACTACCTGCGGGGGCAGCAGGCCCGCCGGGTGTTCAACCTGCAGGCGCGGCGGCTGCTGGAGCAGGTGGACCTGCTGGCGGGGCCGGCAGTTCCAGTGACTGCGCCGCACCTGCTGGCTCCCACGGTGGACATCGGCGGGCGGCAGGTGGGGACTACCGCGGCCCTCACCCAGTATTCCCGCCCGTACAACATCACCGGATTCCCGGCCATCTCGGTGCCCTGCGGTTTCTCTGATGCCGGCCTGCCCATGGGTCTGCAACTGGCGGGCCGCCCCTTTGACGAGCTGACAGTGCTGCGTGCCGCTCACGCCTACCAGCAAGCCACCCAGTGGCATCTGCGCCGCCCGCCGGTTTAGACGATTTACCACAGAGGACACAGAGGACACGGAGAGCGCAGAGGGTACGGAGAGTACGGGGAAGTTGGAGCGGGAATCATTCCCCAGTGCCGGTTCATTGTCTTCGAAGGTAGGGGCAGACCTGTGTGTCTGCCCGCGGGTTGAAAGGTCTGTCCCGGGGGCGCACACACAGGTGCGCCCCTACGGGCTGGCTCTGTGTCCTCTGTGGTGAATACTCTTCGTATGGAGGCAACCTTGGCCCTAATTACCGCGGTGACCTTCGACCTGTGGCAGACCCTGCTCATTGACACCAGGGAGCAGGGGCGGGCACGGGCCCAGGTCCGTCTGGATGGCGCCCAAGATATCCTGCGCCGCTTTGGCGAGGAGTACGGCGTGGAGCATATCCGGGAGGCCTACCGCACCTGCTATCGCCAGTGTCACGCCATCCGGGACCGCAACCAGGATGTGAGCTTCCGCGAGCAGGTGGAGATGTTCGTTAACAACATCAGCGCCGGGCTTGTGGCGCGCCTGCCTGGGGAGCTGGTGGAAGACATCTGCCGGGTATATGCCGATTCCTTCTTCGTGCATCCGCCCACGACGCATGTTCACGCCACGGCGGTGCTGCACCAGGTGAAAGAGCTAGGCCTGCGCATTGGCCTGATCTCCAACACCGGCATGACGCCGGGCGCCACCTTCCGAAGCTACCTGGATCAGCAGGGGATGCTGCAGTACTTTGACGCGCTGACCTTCTCCGACGAGGTGAAGTTGTCCAAGCCGGGGCCAGAGATTTTTCTCATGACCGTGCGTTCCCTGGGGGCCAACCCGGCCCAGACGGTCCATGTGGGCGATCATGTGGAGAACGACGTGGCGGGCGCGAAAGGGTGCGGTCTGAAGACCGTTTGGATTGAAGGGTTCTACCCCCGGGAGAATCCCAGCGACCCTAACTCTGACCCCGACATTTCTGTCCAGGGGCTGGGGCAGGTGGCGGACGCAATCCGGCGTTTGTCCGGCAGCGGGTGAGGGCGGCTTTGCCCATCTTGACAGTCCCTGGGCAAGGTGCTAGCGTCGGTCTAGATTTCAGCCTCGTCCCCGGAATAGTTCTCCGTGGGTTCTCTGCGCACACCGGCGCGCACTCGGCGGAGTTTGGGCGGCGAAGGTCTGGCCCCCGGCCCGATTACGGCCCTGAATGAGGCGATTGCAATGGCTACTCCCGCCCTGGAAAGTGGTCTCACTGAGATGGGACAGCTTTGCCGGCGGGTGTTAGCCCAGCGCCCTCTAATCGTCGCCAGCAACCGGGGACCGGTGGAACACCAGATGACCCCCGACTCCCGCCCCGACCCGCGGCGAGGCAGCGGCGGTGTGGTCACCGCCCTCAACTCCCTGGCCCAGACCGCTGAGTTCACCTGGATTTCCAGCGCCATGGGAGAAGGAGACCGGGTGGTCTCCAGTGGCGCGCAAGGACCCCGGCTCAAGTCTCCCCTGCTGGGACACAAGATCAACCTGCGCTACGTGGTCACGCCGCGCCGGGTGTACCACAAGTACTACAACGTCCTTTGCAACCCCCTCCTGTGGTTCCTCCAGCACTACCTGTGGAATCCCCCGTACAATCCCAACGTGGACGCGGCAGTCCACGAAGCGTGGCACGGGGGCTACATCCCGGTGAACCAGGCATTTGCCAGGGCCGTGGCGGAGGAAGCTAAGGGCAGCCAGCATCCCCCCATTGTCATCGGCCATGACTACCACCTATATCTGCTCCCCCAATACGTGCGGCAGGAGATTCCCCAGGCCATCATCCACCACTTTGTGCACATCCCCTGGCCCACGCCGCGCTTCTGGCAGCTGATCCCCACGTACATGATCCGGCAGATCTGCGCGTCCCTCTGCAACGCCGACCTGCTGGGGTTCCAAACCCCCCAGGACCGCCACAGCTTTCTTGACACCGTGGAGGAGTTCCTGCCTGCCGCTTCGGTGGACCGCCACGCCGGCGTGGTGATGGTTGCTAACCAGCGAGTGCAAGTGGGCGTTTACCCCATCTCTATCAACGTGCCGGAGGTCAAGCGCATCGCCGCCTCGCCCAGGGCCACCGACTACGAGGCCCGGCTGCGCCCCTTGTGCAAGGAAGTAACTATCGTCCGGGTTGACCGGGCCGAACCCAACAAGAACGTGGTGCGTGGCTTCAAGGCCTACGAGCTGCTTCTGGGCCGGCATCCCGAGCTGCGCGGCAAGATAACTTTCCTGGCCTTCCTCGTGCCGTCGCGCACCCACATTCGCCAGTACCAGCGATACGCCGAGGAGATTCAGTTGGCGATTGACCAGGTGAACCGCACCTTTGGCAACGACCAGTGGCAGCCCATTCATGTCTTCATGGAGAACAACTACACCCAGGCGGTGGCGGGCATGAAGCTGTATGATGTGCTGCTGGTGAACACCCTGATTGAAGGCACTAACCTGGTGGCCAAAGAGGGCCCAGTGGTGAACACCCGCAACGGCGTGCTGGTACTTTCCGAGACCAGCGGGGTGCACCACCAACTGGGCGCGGATGCGATTTCCGTGTCCCCCGCCGACGTGGAGGGCACAATGGAAGCGCTGTACCGGGCCATCAACATGTCCGCGGAGGAGCGCCGGCAGCGGGCGGAGGCGCTGGCTGCCACCGTGAGCCGGGAGGACGTGCACCACTGGATCCGCCGGCAGTTTGAAGACCTGGAGAAGCTGCTCTAACCCGCGTCACTTACCCAGCAGGCGCGCGGTGGCCGCCTAAACGTATCTCCTGCCCCCGATTCCGTGCCACCCTGGCTAAACCACTGAGAGAGGACCCCGCCAACAAATGGAAGACCCGTTCAAAGACCCAGCGCTGGGCGAACCCCGTCCGGACCTCCATATGTGTATCTTCCCGCATCTCAAAGAGTTCTTGGTGGTTGATCTGCGGGAGGGCCACCAGCGATTCATGCTGCTGACCACCGCCGACATGCTTGGCGGCGAGTTCTACCGTGCGCTTGAAGCGGAGTTTTCCGAAACCCTCCGGGAAGAGACGGAGCTGCCCTTCACCCATTTGATTAACCTGCCCCTGCGGCTGGAGGAGATGATCCGGGGTATTTCCATGACCTTCATCCTCAAGCACTTGGACATTGACCCCGACGCGGAGGATGCGCCTTCCGTGATGGTATTCGTCATCAGCGGGGGCGCGCTGGCGGTGCACTCCAAGCAAATCATCGCGAACATGCATACTTACTTGGATGAGCGCCTGGCGGCCGCCGACCTGGCGCAGTGGGACAGCGTGGTGGCGCGGCTGGTGGCGGAAGAAGAGACAGTCCTCTTGCGGATTAACCAGCAGGAGCTAGCCGAAGCGGTGCACGGCGACTCGCCGGACTACTTTACCCTCTGGGAGAACCGAAACTAGCAGGGCGCGGCAAGCAGCGCCCCTACACCGCACGGCGTCTCCAGTCAGGTGTAAATCAGCGGACAGCATATGAAGATTGGCCTCATCTCCGACACCCACATGGCAGGCAGCGGCCGCGGGCTGCCCAGCGCGGTGCTGCGTTCGTTTGAGGGTGTGGACCTCATCCTGCACTGCGGCGACCTGGAATGCCTGGGCGTGCTGGACTTGCTGGAGACGGTGGCGCCGGTACTGGCGGTGCGGGGCTATGAAGACCCCGTGGAGGCGGGAGACCGGCTAGCTAACACCACTCGGGTGGTAACCGCCGGCGGGGTGCGCATCGGCATGGTCCACGATATCCAGTGGCCTACTCCCCGAGTCACCACCAGCCCCGACGCCACTAGCCTTAGCTTTCCCCCGGGTTCAGGCCGGGAGTTGCTGGCTCGCAAGTTCGGCCAGCCGGTGGACGTGGTGCTCTTCGGCGATACCCACCAGGAGCTGGTGTGCTGGTACGATGGCGTATTGCTGGTCAACCCGGGCAGTCCCACCTACCCCACCCGGCGGCGCCCCAACGGCTTGGGCACCATTGGCTTGCTGGAGGTTGACCACGGGCTGGTGGGTGTGCGGCTGGTTGACGTGGCGGACTAGC
>SHYG01000046.1 GCA_009692925.1 Dehalococcoidia bacterium | reverse complement strand
ATCGACGATATCAGAAACGAGCGTGGTTTGCCCTTGGCTGCCGACATTTTGGAGCCAGCGGACGAGCCTGAGTCGGAGATGTTAGGGGGCATTACCGTAGCCACCGATGATGACAGAAACTGAGCAGAATAAATCCGGATTGAGAATACCAACAGGAGCTTCACCGCCATGCAAACTCTAGCCGCGCTCAAAACCGCCACCCGCGACGCTCTGGCCTGGGTCTCCGCCCAGCCGGGGGTGGCCCAGGCGGAGGTCTTTGCCGCCGCCAACGGCAACTTCACCGTGCGCCTTAACTACACCTCCCATATCCCCAGCACCGGAGTTGAGGAGCCCAAGTCCATTGAGTCCTACGGCTTGGGCATCCGGGCGGCGTTCAACACGCCCCAGGGACTGGCCATGGGCTTTGGCAGCGAGCCCAACGACCTCTCCCTGGAGGGCGCCCGCCGCGCCCTGGACAAGGCCCGCCAGGGCGCCGTGCGCGACCCCGAGTTCGTCTCCCTGCCCCGGCCCACGGGTGAGCGCCCTACCCTGACGGGCAAATACCACGACCCGGCCATCATGCGCCTCAGCAACCCCCGCCTGGTGGAGAGCGGCTGGCGCATGGTGGAGCGCGCCCTGGACGTGTTCCAGTCCTCGGAGGATCTGATAAGCCTGGCTGGCTCCCGGGAGAGCCTGCCGCAGCTGGGGCTGATTATGGGCGGTGACGTGGTGATGCTCCAGGAGCGCATGGCCATCGCCTCCACCCACATGCCCAAGGTGCAGAGCGACGAGACCACCATGCTCATGTCCTTCGCCACCGCCATGGTGGAGACCCAGGCCGCCAAGGGCAGCGGCTGGTCGGTGAGCCGCGATCTGGCCAGCTTCACCGGCGACTCGGCGGCGGAGTCGGCGCGCCGGGCCATCGCGTCAATGGGCGGCCAGCGCGTGCCCAGCGGGAAGTATCGTGTGGTGCTGGGGCCTCAGGCGCTGGACGAGATCCTGGAGTGGATTCTGATGCCGGGCCTGCAGGTAGGCATGTTCCACGCCGGGGCGTCGCCCTTCATGGGCAAGCTGGGCAAAAGCATCGCCTCGGAGCAGCTCCACATCTACGACGACGGCGCGGCCCCGGATTTGGCGGGCTCCAAGGCCATCACCGACGAGGGGCTGCCCACCGGCCGCACCGACCTCATCAAAGATGGCGTACTGACGGGCCTGCTCTCCGACTACTACAACACCCAGCGCATGTTGCGCGACGCCAAGGGCCGCGAGAAGCTAGGTGTCGACCCGGCCTCGGCAGTCCAGGCCATCGCCCCCCGCAACGGCTTCCGGCCCGGCAACGGCGGGGGCCGCAGCTTTGAGTCGCCGCCGGGCGCCACGGCCACCAACCTGGTCATTGAGGGCAAGCGCGGCTACAGCCACGACGAGCTGCTGCGGCTGGTGGGCGACGGCATCTACATCGGGCGCATCTGGTACACCTACCCGGTGAACGGCATCAGCGCGGGCGACTTTAGCGGCACCGTGGTGGGCGACTCCTACATCATCAAGGACGGGCGCATGGCCGCGCCGGTGAAGCCCAACACCCTGCGCATGAACGACAACGTGCTGCGAGTCATCAACAGCATTCTGGGCATCGGCAGCCAGCGGCGGGGCACCGTGCGCTGGTCCTCCGACCAGATTACCTGGGCGCCGGAAGTTGCGGTGGCGGACTTCCAGCTGGAAGAGATTAGCGAGTACATGGAGCGGGTGTAGAAGGACGAATACGTTAACCGCAGAGGCGCAGAGGGCGCGGAGGATTTTTTGAAGAAACCGTAGATTCTCTGCGTACTCTGCGCCTCTGCGGTGAATCGTCGTCTAGCCCTAAAGAGATGCTGTATGCCATCTGACCACATCAAGCTCACCCGGCAGGAAGGCCTGGCGGTCATCACCCTGGACCGCCCGGAGGCCCGCAACGCCCTGTCGCCGGAGATGCTGGCGGAGTTGGGCCGCGCTTTGGATGCCTGCCGCAGCCCCCAGGTGCGGGCGGTGCTGCTTACCGGCACGGGGGAAGCCTTCTGCGCCGGCGCCGACGTGAAGGACATGGTCCAGCAACTGGAGCAGGGCGGCCCGCAGGCCCTGTCGCGGCACTTGCGGTCGCTGGCGGACGCCCTGCACCGGGGGGTCATCCTGCCCATCCGGCGGCTGGCCAAGCCGGTGGTGGCGGGGGTTAACGGCGTGGCCGCGGGCGCCGGATTTAGCCTGATGCTGGCCTGCGACTTCCGGGTGGCCTCGGAGCGCGCCAGGTTCCTCATGGCCTACGCGGGCATCGGCGCGGCTCCCGATGGCGGCGCTACTCACCTGCTGCCCCGGCTGGCGGGCGGCGCGCGAGCCCTGGAGGTGTATCTAGCCAGCCAGCCCTACAGCGCCCCGCGGGCCCTGGAGCTGGGGCTGGTGAGCCAGGTGTTCCCCGCGGAGGGGTTTGACCGCCACGCCCTGGAGGTGTCGCTGCGGCTGGCCCAGGGCCCCACGGCGGCCTACGCCCAGGCCAAGGCCCTCTTTGACGCCGGCGGGGAGACTACTCTGGAGGCCCAGTTGGACGCCGAGGCTGAGGCCATTGCCCGCCTGGCCCTGACCCGCGACTTCCAGGAGGGCATCCGCGCCTTCGCCCAGAAGCGCCTCCCCTGGTTTGAGGGGAGGTAGGCTGCGTCCCTGCTTTAGCGCCACCACCGTTACGCCGTCGCTGCCAGGCCCAGTGCTTAACCCCTGCTGGCGCCGCCGGAAGACTGGGATTTCAGCTCCTGGGCCACGCGCTCCGCCAGAAAGATGTTTAGCAGCGACTGGTACGGCACGTCCCGCTTGTGGGCCAGCAGCTTCAGCTCTTCCAGCAGCGACGCGGGCAGTCGCAGGGCGATGGTTTTGGTGGACGGCTTCAGGTTGCCAAGGGTGAGCCGCCGGGCCTGACTCCAGTCCACGTACTGTGTAGAGTCGTGGGTGGCCCAGAAATCCCGCTCCTGGTCTTCCGACTCAAACTGGGATATCTGCCGATTCTTGGCCACGACGGTACACCTCCATCTCGCGCCGGCTCATGTCTCGAGCCGAGATTACCTGGACGTGCCAAATATCAACCCCGTAGCACTCCCCTGCGTCAGCCCCACACCTCTCTCCCCACCGCCGGTCCGGTATCCACTTCGCCATGCAGGTTCTCCGGCGTTACCCCTGCCAGCAGGTCCTCCAGCACCGGCGGCGCTGCTTCAAACCCCTTCTTCCCACGAGTCTCAGCTTGAAACTCTCTGACAGACCCCGAGTCGGTCGGTGCTTCGTCCTTCATGCTCTCTCCCCGTTACTTCAGCTCCACCACCGTCACGCCGTCGCCGCCGGGGCCTTCCCCAGATGCCGCCGAGGCCACCAGCGGGTGCCCTGCCAGTTGCTCCCGAATGGCCTGCCGCAGCGCTCCGGTGCCTCGGCCGTGAATAATGCGTACCTGGCGCACCCCGTCCAAGGCGGCGCGGTCCAGCAGCCCCTCCACCTCGTCCAGCGCCTCCTCAACTCGCCGGCCCCGCAGGTCCAGCTCGGTGCGGGAGCGCCCGGCGGAAGGCTGGGCAGTGCGCTCCACTCGCACCCCGTGGGTGAGCGGCTGGCTGAAGCCCGGCCGTGGAGTGATGGCCGGACCACGCGAAGCTGCGGAGGATTGCTCCGCCTGCTTCTCCAGTTGGTACAGGGGTATCTTGGCCCGCATGGTGCCCAGCAGAACTTCCACCTGGCCGGAGGCCCCCGGCGGGGTAATCACCTCCACGGGCCGGGGTATGCCCCGGATGTACACCCGGTCGCCCTCCTGGAGCTGCTCCTGCCAGGGGATGCGTTTCACCTCGATGGGCTGCCAGTCGGGCGCGCTCACCTCTCGCCGGGTCTGCGTCAGCGCCTCGCGCACGCCCTCCAGTCGTTGTCCTGCCAGCCCCGGCGCCGACGACGGCAAGGGAGGGCGCTCCAACGCCCGCTCCGCCTGCTGCAGCCGGTCCAGCAGCCCGCCGATGCGCTCTTGCAGCTCCTGGCGCGCCACCTCCACCAGCTCCAGCTTGGTGGTTTCGATGTCTCCCAGCCGGGCCGCGGCCTCCGCCTGCTGCGCCCGCGCCTGGGCCAGCGCCGCTTGCGCTTCCTGGTGCAACTCCTGCAGTTGTTGCCGCTCCTCTTGCAAATCGTGCAGCAGATCCTCGGTGGCAAGCTGGCCGGGGGAGAGCATAGACCGCGCCTCCCGCACGATGTCCGCGGGCAGCCCCAGCCGGTCGGCGATGGTTAGGGCGTAGCTGCGGCCCGGCAGTCCCAGGGTGACCTGGTAGGTGGGCGCCAGGGTCTGCGGGTCCAGGTCGACGCTGGCGTTGACCATGCCCGGCTGCTCCTGCACATAGCGGGCCACCGCGCGGTGGTGCGTGGTGGCCACCAGCAGCAACCCCCGGCGCTGGAAGTGGCTGAGGATGGCCTGAGCCAGGGCCGAGCCTTCCTCCGGGTCGGTGCTGGTGCCTAGCTCGTCCACCAGCACCAACGAGTGGCCGGTAGCCTGGGACATAATGTTTCGCAGGTTCTGGATGTGGGAGCTGAAGGTGGACAAGGACTGTTCGATGCTCTGCTGGTCGCCGATATCGGTGTAGACGCCGTCCAGCAGTGGGAAATGAGCCTCCTCCGCGGGCACATGCAGCCCGGCGTGGGCCATGAGGGCCAGCAGCCCCACGGTTTTGAGGGCAACCGTCTTGCCGCCGGCGTTGGGTCCGGTAATCAGCAGCACGTTGCCGCCCTCTTCTTTCGAGACCGTCTCTTCGCCCCCCTTTGTAAAGGGGGGTAGGGGGGGTTTCGTCCCGTCTCCCCCCAGGGACAGGCTAATCGCCACCACCTTTCCCGACAGCAGGGGGTGGCGCGCCCGCACCAGCGTCAGATGCCGGTTGCGGCCCTCCTGGGGCGCCACCACCGGCGCGGTGGCTCGTCCGTCTGCCGAGTAGCGGCCCTTGGCCAAGGCCAGGTCCAGGCGGGCCAGCAGGTCCAGGGTGAGCTGCAAGTCCGGCCCGGCGGCGCCCACCAGGGCGGAGAGCTGGCGCAGCACCCGCTCCTCCTCATGCTCCTGGGCCAGGCGACCCTCCCGCCAGCGGTTGCCCTCGTCAATGGCAGTCATGGGTTCAATGAACACCGTGGCCCCGCTGTCGGACACGTCGTGGACAATGCCGGGCACCTTGTGCTTGGCCTCCGCCTTAATCAGCAGCACCAGCCGCCCGTTGCGCTGGGTGATGATGGGCTCCTGAACCACCTCCTGGCGTTGCAGGCGGCGCAGGTTGCGCTCCATGGACTGGTTCAGCCGGTCGTAGGTCGCCCGCGCCTCCACGCGAAGCTGGCGCAGCGTGGGGCTGGCGCTGTCCAGCACCTCTCCTGCGGGGCTGATGGCGGTGCGGATGGCGTGCTCCAGCTCCCCCAGCTCCGGCAGGTTCTCGGCAATGCCCGCCAGCAGGGGCAATTCGTCGCGGCGGGCTAGGTGGTCGTGGCTGTAGCGGGCGGACTGGGCCAGCTCCCGGACGGCGTGCAGCTCCTCGCCGCGCAGCACGCCGCCCAGCAGGGCCCGCTGCACCCAGGGGCGCAGGTCCAGGCCGGGGCCAAACTCCAGGGCGCCGCCTTGGTCCAGGAACTGGCGGGCCTCCGCGGTCTCCTGCTGGCGGGTGGCGATGTCCAGCAGGTCGCCGGAGGGGGCCAGCGCCATTGCCGCCTCCTGCCCCATGACGGTGCGGGCGCGGGCGGCCAGCTGCTGGCGCACCTGGCCGAACTCCAGCAGCCCCAGCGCGCGGGCGAAACCGCCCGGGGCGGGGGAGGGTGGGATGGGGTTGGTTGGGGTTTGACCGGAGATAGTCATATTATCCACGTTGACGTCCCAGCGTCCCCGCCTGGGGGTTCTCAGCATCCAAATACCACTTCGCTGGATTGCTGGCGATGTACTCACGGACACGGCTTAACTCGGCATCGTCTCTGATGACGTGTTCGTAATAATTTCGCTGCCACAATTTGCCTGGGAAGGGAGCCCAACCTTGTTGCCCGACACCACGGATATAATCGTTGGCGCTCATGGTCTTGAACCATTGCATAATCTGGGGTAGGGACGCCCCTGCGTGTGCGTCCTGGGGCGGGGGGAGGCCGGGGCAGACACGCAGGTCTGCCCCTACATGGCTGGATTGGTCTGGCTCGACAATCGTTACAATTCCGTGGAAATGGTTCGGCATAACGCAATATTCATCGGCCCTAACAGGGTGCTGAAAAAGGGGTCGACGGCCCGAAATCGTCTCAATTTTCGTATCTGAGAGTCCGTCCATTCTTCACAAAATCGGGGTTTTTCAGCAGCCTGCTAATGCAAGGAAATTTGTTCTCTAATTCCAGCCACCAGTGCTCGACCATCCGGCCCGCCTCGTTCACCCGCATCTCCCCACCCGTCACCTCGCCAAACAGGTATTCCCGATTCATGGCGCAGACGGTTACAAAATATGCCTCGGGCTGGGTGTAATCATAACCTTTGAGCCGGAGCGGTTTCCTCTCGCGGGGCTGGAATGAAGACATGCGTCACCCCTTCACCACTCCATATGGTACACCCGGCTCTCCCGCAGCATCTCTCCCACGTGCTCCAGAGTATCACGTTTGGGGTCCCGCACGTTCAGCCGCCGGTCCAGCATCCGGCCCCGGAACTGCTCCATGTAATCGCAGGTCTTCAGGAACCCCAGCAGGGTCAGCCGCTCGCCCCCCAGCATCAAGAAGTCCAGCTGCCGGGCCCAGGGGCCCAGCTGCTCCCGCGCCACCTCGCACACTTTGGTATACAGGTGGTGAATCTCGTCCCTGCGCCTTCGCTGAAACCGGGCCGAGGAGCTGCCCCCCTTGTGGTGGCGGGCGTGGACTAACCGGCTGTCGGTCTTGGACGACACCAGTTCCTCGCCCTGGTACACCGCCACCGAGTACCGTCCCAGCCGCAGCAGCACGACCCCCACGGTGTACCGCGCGGCCAGCACGGCCAGCAGCGGGCCGTGCTCCCAGGTTGGGGTGAGCCCTTCGTGATCGATGGGAAAGGGCGGGATGATCACCGCGGCCCAGTCGCCCGCCCGTAGGCCAACGATGCCGGTGTCCGAGCCCTGCGCCGCGTCGCCTAGGCGCGACAGCCGCTCCTGCCAGGCCCCGCCGGCGGGGCCCGCCCGCTCCAGGAAGGTATTGATGTCGGTGCCCGGCTTCAGGTACAGCGACGAGGCCTGCAGGTCCGGCGGGGGCTCCCGCTGGGCCAGCAGCCACTCCAGGGCGGCCTTGCCGATGGTGTGTTGAGGCGGCATATGCAGTAGATTATATCCCAGCAGGCGACCCCTGTAGGGGTGGCGCATAGGTCGCCCCCTTCAGCCGCATTGACATTAGCAGTACAATAACGCCGTCCAACGCGGAAAATCCGCAGCCCGGCCAGCCGGGACGCATCAGGAGGGGTTCGCCATGATCTACGAGGTCCGCACCTATACCCTCAAGCCGGGATCGGTGGAGCAGTTTGAGAAGAACTTTGCCGAGGCCCTGCCCTATCGCCAGAAGTATTCCAAGCTGTCCGCCTTCTGGCACACCGACATCGGCCCCCTGAACCAGGTGATCCACGTCTGGGGCTACGACGACCTGAACCAGCGCGCTGAAATCCGCGCCCAGGCCGGCAAGGACCCCCACTGGCCGCCCAAGAGCGACGGCGCCATCCTGGACATGCAGGCGGAGATCTTCAACCCCGCGCCCTTCATGCGCCCCCTGGGCAGCCGCGACTACGGCCAGGGCAACATCTACGAAATGCGCAGCTACACCTACCAGCCCGGCTCCATGCCCGAGGTGGTCAAGCGCTGGGGCGAAGCCATCCCCCACCGCGAAGAGCACTCCCCCCTGGCGGCAGGCATGTTCAGCGAGCTGGGCGGCCTGAACAAGTGGATCCACATCTGGCCCTACAAGAGCTTGATCGAGCGTAACCGCATCCGCGCGGAGGCCTCCAAGAGCATCTATTGGCCCCCCAAGACGCGGGAGTTCCTGGTCCGCCAGGAGAACAAGATTATGGTGCCCGCTGCCTTCTCCCCCATGAAGTAGGGGCCAACGGACAATGCACCACAGAGGGCACAGAGATCGCAGAGACGGTAACCATAAAATCTCCGTGTTCTCTGCGTCCTCTGTGGTAATACTGAGCGAAAAGGAGCAGCCATGATTTACGAAATGCGCACCTACACCCTGAAGCCCGGCTCCACCCCCGAGTTTGAGGCCCGCTTCGAAAAGCGCCATCCCTTGCGGGAGAAACACTCCAAGCTGGCGGCCTTCTGGCACACCGACATCGGCCCCCTGAACCAGGTGATCCACGTGTGGGAGTACGACGACCTGAACCACCGAGCCAGCGCCAGGGCCGCGGCCAACAAGGACGCCAATCTGCTGAAGCTGCCCGGCGGCCGGGAGTTCGTGGTGGAGCAGCAGTCGGAAATTTACATGCCCGCGCCATTTATGAAGCCCCTGGGCACCCGCGACTACGGCAAGGGCAACATCTACGAGATGCGCACCTACACCTACGCCCCCGGCGACGTCCCTAAGGTAATTGAGGCCTGGGGCAAGGCCATCCAGGCGCGGGAGAAGTTCTCCCCCTTGGCCGCCGGCATGTCTACTGATCTGGGCGGCCTGAACAAGTGGACCCACATTTGGGTGTACAAGGACCTGGCCGAGCGCGCCCGCGTCCGCACCGAGTCCCGCAAGCCGGGCACCGGGTGGCCCGCCCAGTCCGGCGTGCGCCCCGTCAAGCAGGAGAACAAGATCCTCCTCCCCGCCTCCTTCTCCCCGGTGAAGTAGCGCTCCCGAAAGCCACTGATTGGCTCTGCAGCAGGGGCGGACACTTGTCCGCCCCTGCTGGGCGTGACTTTAGCTAAGAATACTTTCTTAGGAGACACGTATGGTGTCGACCAACCACCGTCAGATAGTGTCCGATGCCCTGATGGCCCGCATTCAGGAGAGGGCGCCCGTCTATGACCGGGAGAACCTATTCTTCAAAGAGGATTTTGATGAGCTCAAGGCCGCTGGCTATCTGAAGCTGCCCGTGCCCAAGGAGTTGGGCGGCCCCGGCCTTACCCTGGCCGAGGTCGCCCGGGAGCAGCGCGCCTGGCCTACTACGCCGCCCCCACGGCCCTGGGCATCAACATGCACTTCTACTGGGTACGGGTCGCGGCTAACCTCTGGAACTCCGGAGACAAGTCGTTGGAGTGGATGCTTAAAGCAGCCATGAACGGCGAGGTGTTTGCCGCTGGGCATGCCGAGGGCGGCAACGACCTGCCCCTGCTGCTGTCCGCCCCCAAGGCGGAGAAGGTGCGTGGCGGCTACCGGTTCACCGGGCGCAAGTCCTTTGGCAGTCTGAGTCCGGTGTGGAGCTACCTGGGCATCCATGGCATGGACACCAGCGACCCCGCCGCGCCCAAAATTGTCCACGCCTTTATGCCCCGCAACACTCAGGGCTACCGCATTGAGAACACCTGGGACACTGTGGATATGCGGGCCACCCAGAGCGATGACACCGTCCTGGAGGGCGCGGTGGTGCCGGACCGCTACATCGGCCGGGTGGTGCCTGCCGGCGGCGCGGGCATAGACCTCTTTGTCCTGGGGATTTTCGCCTGGGCGTTGCTGGGATTTGGCAACGTTTACTACGGCCTGGCCCAGCGCGCCTTGGACCTGACCCTTGCAAACGTCAAGGAGAAGAAGTCATTGGGCCTTACCCGCTCCATGGCTTACCACCCGGAGGTGCAGCACAGCATCGCCGAGATGGTCATCGAGATGGAGTCCATTGGCCCCCACCTGGACCGCGTGGCCCAGGAGTGGCCCGATGGGGTGGACCACGGCCCCAACTGGGCCATCAAGCTCATCGCCGCCAAGTACTGGGCGGTGGAGGGAAGTTGGCGCGTGGTGGACACCGCCATGGATTTGTCCGGCGGCTTCGGCATCTTCAAGCGCTCGGGCATGGAGCGACTGTGGCGGGACGCCCGGTTGGGCCGCTTCCACCCGGCCAACTCCGCCCTGGCCCACGAGCTCATTGCCAAGACCGCCCTGCAGCTCCCGGAGGAGGGTGCCCGCTGGGGCTAACCCATGTCATCCAACCCGGCCAACCCGGCAGCAGGCCCCCAGGGCGCTGAGGAGGCCCTCAAAGCCGCCAACCAGCGGTTCTATGAGGCCTTTGGCGCCCTGGACCTCCAGAAGCTGGAGGCGGTGTGCGACACCTCCCAGCGCGCCCTGTGCGTCCACCCCGGCTGGCCGCCGCTGGTCGGCTGGGAGGCCATCCGGCAGAGCTGGCAGAACATCTTCAACAACACCACGCTGATGCACTTCAACATCCAGCACGTGAACGTGGTGGTGGCGGGAGACACCGGGTGGGTCACCTGCACGGAGAACATCTCCAGCGTGCTCCAGGGCCGGGCCAGCAACTTCGGCATTCTCGCCACCAATATCTTCATCCACACCCCCCAGGGCTGGAAGATGATTGCCCACCACGCCTCCCCGCGGATGTAACTGCGCGTCGGGAGATTCCTCTCTGCGCCCCCTGAGTTGTATCCCCTTCACGCCACGCCTCCATCGCCTGGTACAATAGGGTCAGCAACAAGCCAGCGTTGCTTATTTGTACGTGAGGTAGCATCTAAAGAGGGACTATCACAGGAGGATAAGCAGCATGCCAAAGGTTGGAGACCGAGTGAGGATCACCATCCCAGGGGGAGCGGTGATTGAAAGCTCGACGGGGACCTCAGTGAGTCCAGGTGGATTCCTCACGGTGGGGGGCAATCATCGAAGACCAGGGCGACAGTTGGCTGGTCAAGACCGACATTTCGGTAGCGGGACGGGACCGCATGTTGGTGCCCAAGTCGGCCCATAGGGTAGCTTGAGCGTGACCGTGATCCGGAGTCCGCTGGGTGCGCTGGGTGCGTTAATGGTGCTCCTGCACGGCATTGCAGCCGGTGCCTTGGTGGCCGTAAGGTCACAACCGGTGTTGCAGTGGATGTTGGTTATCATGATGGTTTCCTTAACCGATCTCATCACCCTGCTTGTTCTGTGGATAGTCTGGCATTTCGCTCGGACGCGGCCGGGGTTGTTGTTCAGTCCACAGGATATTAATCCAGCAGTACACGGCCGCCTTTACCTGGATGCGCCGCCAGGGATAGAGTTCGAAGTAGCAAACTCGTCCGAAAAACCGGCCCAAGCCGGAGACTAGGAGTTGAGCAAGGATGCCCTCAGTCCCCGTTTCGCTGACCCAAACCGAGAAAAACCTGTGGAACGCTATTGTGGGCGAGGCGATGGCCTACCTGAAGTACAACGCCTTTGCCCACCAGGCACTGGCGGAGGGCCATCCCGAGGTGGCGCAGGTGTTCCAGGAGGTGGCCGGCGCGGAGACCATCCACGGCTTGAACCATATGCGGGTGGCCGGCGCCATCGCCTCCTCCCTGGAGAACTTGAAGGCCGTTACCGAAGGGGAGTCCAAAGAGTTCAGCACCATGTACCCTCGCATGATCCAGCAGGCCCAGGCCGACGGCCGTCCCGACGCCGCGGCGTCCTTTGGCCTGGCCATGGAGCGGGAGCGCCACCATCTGGCGGCGTTCACCCGCGCCCTGGAGCTGCTGGAAGCCAAGCAGTCCGGCCAGACCGCGATGCCAGCAGCTTCAGGCCCGGCCGGCATTGGCGTGCCCCAACCGTCCCAGGCAATGCCCGCCGCGCCGGCGGAGCCGCTGGTGTCGGAAATGACCCAGCAGCAGTTGGAGAGCTACGTCAGCGCCGCCGCGGAGCTGGACAAGGAGCGGTGGCGGGTCGCCTCCCTGGGACGGCTGCGGGAGGTGGTCTTTGGCGCCCAGGACGGCCTGCTGAGCACCGTGGCTTTGGTCACCTCCGTGGCGGTGGCCGTGGGCAACAACACCACCGTGCTGGTGGCGGGCCTGGCCGCGGCTTTGGCGGGCATGATCTCCATGGCCACCGGCGCCTATCTGGGTTCCCGCGCTGAGCAGGACGTGCAGCGGGCCGAGATTGCCCGTGAGGCCCAGGAGCTGGAGGAGAACCCCGCGGAGGAGCTGGCGGAGCTGGTGGTAATCTTCCAGCGGGAGGGCCGCAGCTACGATGAGGCCCGCCGCCTGGCCGATGAGATTTCCCAGGACAAGGAGCTTTGGCTGCGCACCCTGGTGGAGAAGGAGCTGGGCATCAGCGCCGCCGACACCACCAACCCCTACAAGGACGCGGGGGTCATGGGCCTGTCATTCATCTTGGCGGCCATAGTACCCATTGTCCCCTACTTCTTCCTCACCGGCGGCCCGGCCATTGGCGTCTCCGTGGCGGCGGCGCTGGCGGGCCTCTTTGCCCTGGGCATGGCCAAGGGGCGAATGGTGCGCCGGTCTCCCCTGCTGCAGGGGCTGGAGATCCTGGGCATCGGCAGCGTCTCCGCGGGCCTGGGCTTCGTCCTGGGGGATGTCATACCGAGGCTGATTAGCTAAGAGGCGAGCAGGGGACACAAACGTAGGGGCGACGCATGCGTCGCCCCTACGTTTCTTCACACCTCTGGCTGAGCCTTTCCGTGTTCCAGGCGGTCGGCCATCACCCGCAACGCCAGCGCCTGAACTTTCGCCCTGGCCTCCGCGGAGCTGGCCCCATAGACGATTACGCCGGGCAACTCCACCACCTCGGCAATCCAGCGCCCGTCCTCTTCCTGCTCAATCTCGATGGTTAAGATCATCTCCATGACAGAGCCTTGCATACCTGGCCCCCCTTTGCAAAGGGGGGTTGGGGGGATTTTCGTCCTAAATGCCCCGCAACCGCTTTAGATAGTTATGCAATCCTCTGTACCTCACTGCAGGGTATGTGCAGCCCCCCTACCCCACCCGCTGGTACAGCCCCCGCACCGCCTTTAGGAAGTCCACCGGGTTGTCGCCCGCCACCAAGTGGCCCGCCTTGGGCACCGTCACCGTGGTGCACTGAGGGATCACCTGCTCCATCTTGCGCATGGTGGCGTCGGCAAAGATGTCGCTGTCGCCGCCGCGCATCACCAGGGTGGGGCAGTCAATGCGGGACACCGCCTCCCATAGCTGCTCTGGAGTCCACTGGGGGGTCCGCTGTCCCGGCGTGCGCAGCAGCTTGTCGTACTTCCACGACCACTTGCCGTCGGGCCGCTGGCGGATGCTGTACTTCAGCGCGCCCAGCACCTGCTCCCGGGTGCGCCCGGTATACTCCTGCACCCGGCTGGCAAACTCGTCCAGCGAGTCCAGCTCGTCGGGCAGCTCCCGGAAGCTCTGAATCCGGTTCCGGCCCCTGGCCTGGCCTTCCGGGCCGGTATCCACAATCACCAGGGATTTTAGCGTGCCGGGGTGCCGCGACGCCCAGACATAGCTATTGCGCCCGCCCATGGAGTGGCCGATGAGGTGGAAGTCCCGCAGGCCCTGGGCCTGCACAAAGCCGTCGATGTCCCGCTGGTGGGCCTCAGTAGAGTAGTCGCCGTCGGCAGCCCAGTCGCTGTCGCCGTGGCCCCGCTGGTCCAGGGCAACGATGTGAAACTGCTCCGACAGGGGCAGGCTAACGAAATCCCAGCTATGAGCCTGCTGCGACCCGCCGTGCAGCATCAGGATTGTGGGGTTGGCGGGATTGCCCCATTCCAGATAGTGGAACTTCATCCCGTTGACCCGCACCTGGTGGTCGGAGTGCGCATTTTCGTGGGTGAAGGCCACGCCCTTCTGCCGCGCCGCCTGGTACAGGGTAAGTCCTAGAGAGTGGGACGCCATCGCCAGTCCTCCCGTTGCCCCGCCGGCCGGAATTAACCGCCGGGCGGGGATTTCCGAAGCCGTTTAGACAGACTTATGATACCCCGGCTGTCAAGGTTTGCCCAAGCAATTCCCTTTCTGCCAGCCCGGTGCTATTATTATACGGTTGTTCGGCAGCCCCTTACTGGGCAAATACCGGCGAATACTGGAACACCCGTTAATACCCGTTAAAACCAAGGAGAAAAGGCTACCATGACCACTGAGGCGCTTACTCTGGAGCTGGAACCCCGGGAGGCCCTGGGCAAGAAAGTGCGCAAGCTGCGCAAGGTGGGCACCACTCCGGTGCATCTCTACGGATCGGGGGTGGACTCCCGGTCCTTGCAATGCGCGACGCCCAAGCTAATCCGCACCCTGGCCAAGGCGGGCGCCAACACGCCTATCACCCTGTCCGTGCGCGGGGAAGACCAGGGTCAGTTGGCCTTTGTGCGAGAGGTCCAGTGGCACCCCATGCGCGGCCAACTGCTGCACGTGGACTTTTTGGCCGTCCGCGCCGACCGCGCGGTGTCGGCCCAGGTGCCTGTGGTGCTGACCGGTGAATCCCCCGGCGCCATCCGGGCCAGCGCCGTGGTGGTGTTGCAGCTCCGCAGCTTGTACCTGGAGTCCCTGCCGCTGCTGATTCCCCACGAGATCGTGGTTGACCTTTCCGTCCTCACCGAGGTTGACGGCGTCATCAAGGCGGGCGACATCGTCCTGCCCGCGGACGTCAAGCTGCTCAACGACGCCGAGGAAGTGGTGGTGCGGGTTGAGATACCGCGCGTCGCGGTGGTGGAGCCTACCGCAGCGGCGGAAGCGGCCGATGCCGCGGCGGCCGAGGGCGGCGCGGAGTCAGAGCAAGCCTAGTAGTGTATCTGCCCCGGTTCGTAGGGGCGCCGCTGAACACCTCCCCCCGTAGGGGCGAGGCATGCCTCGCCCCTACGGGGGGAACCCGGAGACGTCTGAGACAATAGGTAACCAAACATAATCTCTCTGTGTTCTCTGTGGTTATCGGACTGGTTCTAAGCGAAAGCGTAAGGAGATGGCGGCATGTTCCTGGTCTTCCTGGGTGAATCGGGCAACACTGGCGCCAGCGCCAACGACTCCAACCAGCCCTATCACGTTCACCTGGGGCTGATGGTGCATGAACGCCAGTCCATCTCCATAAACGGGGAGTTCACGGCCCTCTGGAAGCGGCACTTTGGCCGTTCCGTGGGCGACCCGGAAACCCCCAAGAGCCTGCGCCCCGCCGACCTGTACCAGGGCCGTGGCTTCTTCAAATCCTGGTCTCCCCAGAAGCGCGCCGAGCTGATTCAGGACTGCCTGGGCATCATGGTGCGCCGGGAAACCCCCGTGATTGTCACCTACATCGACAAGCGGGAGTTCGTCAAGAATCGCGGCCAGCAGGACAGCCCCAGCTCCCTCTGGAAGACCCCAGCGGAGCCTGCCATCAGCCGCTTCCTCTTCGCCCTCAACATGTACATCGACGAGATGAACATGAACAGCCTGTCGCCTAACCAGATTGCCGATGTCCAGAACGACTGGCCCATCAGCGACTACGCACTGGTGGTGGCGGGACAGGGCAAGTCGGTGGAGCCCAAGTTCATGAACCAGTTCCTGCGGACCGAGGGGGATATGCCCTCCCCGGCGTTGCTGGAGAACTTCTGTTTCGTGAAGGCCGAGGACTCCGTGTGCACCCAGCTGGCCGACCTGTGCGCCTACTTTGTGCGCCGCTGGCTGCAGAACCCCTCGGGCGCCAACGCCTACTTCGACGCCCTACGCGACGGCCGGGTCATTCAGGTGGTCTACCCGGTGCAGCTGTAGGGGCGGCGTGTCCACCCCTTCGGCCACTCCTGCGTCTTTCCTCACCGAAGCCATGCGCCAGCAGGCCATCGGGCGGGAAACCTTGCCGGTGTACCTGGACGTGGAGCAGGGAGCCATCGTCAAGTTCGCCCAGGCCATCGGCGACGACAACCCCCGGTTTAACGACGAGGCTGCCGCCCGCAAGACCAGCCTAGGCGGCCTGACTGCGCCTCCCACCTTCCTGCGCAGCGTGGGTCAGCTTTACCCCCAGATGCCCTTCGACCTGCCCTTCCACCGGGTGCTGGACGGCGGCAGTGATTGGGAGTACTTCCAGCCCGTGCGCCCCGGCGACCGCATCACCGCCGTGGCCGCCATCAGCGACCTCCGAGAGCGCACCGGGCGGCTGGGCCTGATGGTCATCAGCACCGTCGTCACCACCTATCGCAACCAGTTCAACGAGGTGGTGGCCACCCAGACCAACACCACCATCCGCTACTGAGGTACAGGGACCGCTATGCCTGAGCAAGTGTACTGGGAGGACGTGGCCGAGGGCATGGAGCTGCCTCCCCTGGTCAAGAACCCTACTACCCGGCAGTTGGTGCGGTACGCCGGCGCCTCCGGGGACTACTACGAGATTCACTACGACCAGGAGTACGCCCGCGGCAACGGCCTGGAAGGGGCGATCCTCCACGGCGCGCTGAAGAACGCCTTTCTGGGGCAGCTCATGACGGACTGGATGGGCCCCCAGGGCGTGCTCAAGCGCCTCTCCTGCCAGTACCGGGGCATGGACCAGCCGGGCCGCCCCATCACCGCCAAAGGGACAGTCACTCGCAAGTACCGGCAGGACGGGCAACATCTGGTTGACTGCGACATCTGGCTGGAGAACGCCCAAGGCGAGAAGACCACCCCCGGCG
>SHYG01000045.1 GCA_009692925.1 Dehalococcoidia bacterium | reverse complement strand
AGGTTCGCCCTTTTGCCTTCCTCGTTCTGGGAGAGCAATGCCCCAGATAATTCCAAGCCGCGAATTCCTTCCTCACCCGGAGAAAATGGGATACCGAGCCAGGGCGGGTCACCTCCACCGTTCTGCTCCCGGTATGCCTGGGCCTCCTGCTGGATGGTGGCGTTGCTCAGGTCTAATTCTCTCAAGTCGGCCCCCAACAGCCCTTCAAAACCTTTGAACGGCGGGTCTGGTTTGGGATCCGGCTGCGCGTCGTACCACGCCTCCAGCATCCGCAAGACTTGGTCGGTGGTGTATTCGCTCATGGGTGGACCGCCTCTACTTCAACACCCCCCCTTTGCGAAAGGGGGGCCACGGGAATCTCTCTCCGCGCTCTCCGCCTCTCTGCGGTGAAAATCGCCCCCCGTCACGCCCGCGCGTTCAGGCCGCCGTCGACGTACACCGGCTGGCCGGTGGTGTAGTCGCAAGCTTCGGAGCACAGGTACACCAGCAGGGGGCCAATGTCCCGGGGGTGGCCGCGCCGCCGCAGGGGGATGTAGCGCACCAACTGCTCCTGCTGCTGCACCTCCGGGGGCGCATCATCGGCGCTGAACCAGCCCAGCCCAAGGGCGTTGACCCGGATGTTGTGCGGCCCCCACTCTACAGCCAGCGAGCGCGTCAGCGACAGCACCACCGCCTGGCTGGCGCTGAAGGCCGCGGCGTTGGCCATGCCGCGCTCCGCCAGCCCGGAGATGAGGTTGACGATGCGGCCATACCCTTGCTGCACCATGCGGCCGCCCACTGCCTGGCACAGCAGGAACACCGCGCGGGCGTTGCGGGCCTGCACCGTTTCCCACTCCTGGAGGGATATCTCGGCGAAGGGCTTGGCGAAGAAGCTGCGGGCGTCGTTGACCAGGATGTCGATGGGGCCGGCATCGTCACTATCTAGGGTAGCCATCACCTGGGCCACGCCTGCTGGAGTAGTCAAGTCGGAGACTACGCCCGAGTGGAAAATCCCCCCAACCCCCCCTTGCAAAGGGGGGCTAGGCAATTCACCCCTTTCGTAAAGGGGGGCTAGGGGGGATTTCGTCCCCACCCCCGCCAAGGCAGCATCCACCAGCTCCTGCCGCCGGGCAGCCACCAGCAAGCTGGCCCCAGCCTCCGCCAACGCTTGCGCCAGCAGGGGCGAATAATCGCCGCCGGCGGTGTAAAGGAGGGCACGGCGGCCCGCCAGGCTGTATTCAGGCAGAATAGGCATAAATAGCTCTCAGCTTTCAGCCGTCAGCTATCAGCCCCCACCCCACGCCGGGGTGATGGGGGTGCTGATAGCTGATTGCTGACGGCTCACGGCTCTAACTCCGCCAGGGGCGCGTAGCCCGTGGGGGCCAAACCCCCGGCCAGGCCGCCGCCGTCCAGGATGAACGTCTCGCCCGTCATGTAGTCCGAGGCATCCGACGCCAGGAATACCACCACCGGCCCCAGGTCCTCGGGGCGGCCCAGCTTGCCGGTGGGCAGGAAGGCGCCGGACTTGGGCAGGCTCTCGAGGATGTCCGACTGGGTGGCCTCCGTGGGTATGTAGCCAGGCACGATGGTGTTGGCGGTGATGCCGTGGCGGGCGAGGCTGAAGGACAGGGTGCGGGTTAGCTGGAGCAGGCCGCCCTTGGAGACGCAGTACATGTAGAGGTCGCGGCCGCCCCGCAGGCCAAAGCCCGATGCCACGTTGATGATCTTGCCCGTGCCCTGGCCGGCCATGGGCTTGGCCACGGCACGGGCGCAGTAAAAGGCGCCGGTGAGGTTCACGTTCATCACCTGATGCCACTGCTGGTCGGAGATCTCCCAGATGGGCTTGACCACGTTCTCCTGCACCGCGCCGGCGTTGTTGATCAGGGCATCAATGCGGCCGAACCGCTCCAGCGCGACGGACACCATGCGGTTTACCTGGGCCGAATCGGTGACGTCGGCGGTGACGGCCAGGGCTTGCTGCCCGAGGTCGCGCACCTCCTGGGCCGCCTCCTCGATGGGCCCAGCCCGCCGCGCGGCGATGACCACGCTGGCTCCGGCGCGGGCCAGGGCGCGGGTCATGGCCAGGCCCAGCCCGGTGCCGCCACCGGTGATGAGCACTACTTTGCCGTCCAGGCTCAGGCGATCAAGCATCCCCTTCCTCGCGGTAGGAGCGCACAGCTGTGCGCTCCTACGTCACGCCTTCAGGCCTTCAGCTATCAGTCCCCGCCACAACGGGTAGAGGAGGGGAGCTGACCGCTGATGGCTGATAGCTGAAAGCTTTGCGCCAGTGTAACATCCCCTGCCGTGAGGGTCACCAGGTCGCCATTATCTTGGCGCAGCAGCAGGTTGCCCAAGTCGTCTACCCCTTCCACCATTCCGCTCAGGGTGGCAGCGTGCGCCCCGGCATCGCCGTTGGCCGGGGACACCCGCACCCGCTGGCCCAGGGTGTCCAGCAGAGCCCGCCACTCGGCTAAGGGAGATTCGCCCCGGCCCAAAGCCAAGTACAGCCGGTCCAGGGCGTGGAGCAGATGGCGCAGCAGCACATCGCGCGGCACTTCTCGCCCCGACTGGGCGTTGAGGCTAGTTGCCTGGGAAATCCCTCCCCTTAGTAAGGGCAGGCCAGGAGGGGTTGTATCGTCCCCTTCCCCCCTTTCGTAAAGGGGGGAAGGGGGGGATTTCGGCACGTCCAGACTCACATTAATGCCAATGCCCAGCACCGCATACCCTGCCTGGCCGTCTTGGATGGCGCTCTCCACCAGCACTCCGGCCACCTTCTTGCCGCCCAGCGTCACGTCGTTGGGCCACTTGAGGCGAGGGTTCAGCGCCGTGGCCTGGCGGATGGCCCGCGCCACTGCCACCGCGCCCAGGCAGGGCAGCAGGGGCAGCGCCTGCATGCTGGGCCGGAACACCACCGACAGGTACAGGTTGCCCGGCTGAGAGACCCAGGTGCGGCCAAAGCGGCCCCGGCTGGCGGTCTGGGTTTCCGCCACCACCACTGCGCCTTCCGGTGTGCCTTCTTGCGCCAGGCGGGCGGCCTCATCCATGGTGGAGGTCAGCTCGTGGAAGTACCGCACGCGGCGGCCCACCAGGCGAGTGTAAATGCCGCTCCGCAGGGTGGCGGAGACCAGGTTAGCGGGCATGGGTCACCCTTGCGCCTGGACGCTGTGGCGGGTGGAAGTCAGAACTGCTCCCAATCGGCCTCAGAGAGACCCGCTTGCTGCAATATGAAACGGAGCACATGGACAGGAATATCTCCCGGGTGAATGGGCACGGTCACTCCTCGTCCCTGGGAGTTTGCGTAACGGGCGTGCCCGCCTCGCTGACGAATTTTCTGGAACCCCGCCCGCTGCAGTTTCCGCACTACCTGGCGCGCGGTCAGCGGTCTAAGCGGCATTCAGGGGATAAGGGACCTGGACGTAAAGGCCCTTCCCGGACCGCTTCTCCCGTGGCACCAGCTGACCCTCGGCCAGAAGACACTCCAGATGGAAGGATACCATCCGCTGGAGCCGGGTCAGAGCCTCCTGGCTGTCCAGGCCGTAATCGGCGATGCCCAATGTGGGCACCTCGGCCACCACTTGGCCGGTCTCCTTATCCTTGAGCAGCCGCACCCGAAACTGACAGAAGGTCTGGTTGGCCATGTCTCTCCTACCAGCCGTGCTCCAGCTTGTCCTGCAGGGCGGGCACCAGCTCGGCCACCGGCAGGCGCACCTGGGCCATGCTGTCCCGGTCGCGGATGGTCACGCGGTGGTCGTCCAGGGTGTCAAAGTCCACGGTGACACAGTAAGGCGTACCGATCTCATCCTGCCGCCGGTAGCGACGCCCAATGCTCTGGGCGTCGTCGAACTGGGTTGTGAAGTGGCGACGCAGCTGCTGGTGCACCTGCTGAGCAGTGGGCGCCAGCCGCGCGTTACGGCTCAGGGGCAGCACCGCCACCGTCACGGGAGCCAGCTTACGATGCAGGTGCAAGACCACCCGCGTTTCATCTAAAGCCTGCCTGCCAGGCGCACGGCTATCGCTTCGCTCATTTTTATCCGGCTCCTCGTCGTAGGAGTCCAGCCAGAAGGCCAGGGTGGCTCGGTCCACGCCGCCGGAAGGCTCGATAACGTAGGGGATGTACCGCTCCTTGGTCTCGTCGTCAAAGTAGGTCAGGTCCTGGCCGCTGGCCTTGGCGTGGGCGCCCAGGTCAAAGTCGGTGCGGCTGGCAATGCCCTCCAGCTCGGCCCAGCCCCAGGGAAAGCGGTACTCAATGTCGTAGCAGTCCTTCGCGTAGTGGGCCAGCTCATCGGAGGCGTGCTGGCGCAGGCGCAGGTTCTCCCGGCGGATGCCGTAGGCCAGATACCAGTCGAAGCGAGCCTTCACCCACTTGTGGAGCCACTCCTCGTCGGTGCCGGGCTTGACGAAGAACTCCGCCTCCATCTGCTCAAACTCCCGGGTGCGGAAGGTGAAGTTGCCGGGGGTGATCTCGTTGCGGAAGGCCTTGCCGATCTGCCCAATGCCGAAGGGCAGCTTCTTGCGACTGGAGTCCACCACGTTCTTGAAGTTGACGAAGATGCCCTGGGCGGTCTCCGGACGCATGTAGACCTGGCTGGCGGTGTCCTCCACCGGCCCCATGAAGGTCTTGAACATCAGGTTGAAGGTGCGCGCCTCGGTCAGCTCGCCGCCGCAGTCGGGGCAGCGCGGGCCGCTGACGTGGTCGGCGCGGAAGCGATGGTGGCAGCTTTTGCACTCCACCAGGGGGTCCACAAAGTTTGCCACGTGGCCGCTGGCGACCCAGGTCTGGGGGTGCATGAGGATGGCGGCGTCCAGGCCCACCATGTCGTCGCGCTCCAGGATGACGGAGCGCCACCAGGCCTCCTTGACATGGCGCTTCAGCTCCACGCCCAGGGGGCCATAGTCCCAAGTGGAGCCCAGGCCACCGTAGATTTCGCTGCTCTGAAAAACAAAGCCCCGGCGCTTGGACAGGGAAAGGATCTTGTCCATTTCCGGGTGGGGCAAGGTTCGGGCCAAGGGTTAACCTCCAGTGTGTCTTGCGGGGATTAGGGGATTTCAGATTATCCCAAAATCCCAGCTTACAAATGTTAGCTGAAGCCCATTATACGACAAGATACCAGGGCAAGCGGTATATCTGCCCAATGAGGGAAGGAATCCGGACTGGCATCTGTCTCACCCAGCGCGTCGCACCCGCACCCGATGCCTGGTCACCACCAGGAACTGATCCAACTGGTCTGCATAGTGGGAGAGGACGTACTGTAGGCGCTCAAGCTTGGTCGCAAGGGGAGCGTAATTGTCGAGTCGGCCGAATCGAAGGTGGACAACACCGCTGTGGGGCTGGCCCAGCCGAAAGACCAACTCGCCAAAGTCCCTGTCGTCGGTGATGAGAATCCGTCCCTCTCGGTGTGCGATGGCGAGGACTTCTCTGTCTCGCAGGCCCGGCGGATATTCGCGGCCGATGCGCCTGACGTCATGGCCAAGTTGGGTGAGGAAGGCGAGGAGACGGGCGTCACTGCTCTGATCTAGCAAGAACTTCACGGGGGCTGCAGGCACGTCAGGCGGCAGTCCGCCTTCGCTTACGCTTCGCCTCCACCGCGACCTGGGCGTACTGAAGGCAGGCTTTCACGTCGTCCAACGTCAGCTCGGGATAAGCCTGGAAGAGGTCGTTCACGTCCGGAATGTGCGCCAAGTGCCCTATCACCCGCTCCACCGGAATCCGGGTTCCCTTCACCACCGGCTTGCCCACCATGATTGCTGGGGCAATAACGATCCGGTCCTTGTATGCTGCCTGCTCTTTGGCCATCTTGGTTCGCCTCTCACCGGAAATGGTCTGAGTTATACGCCAGAAGGACGGTTACATCTTACCCTACCCGCCCGTAACCTGCCGCGCCAAGGCCAGCATCTGGCTGGCGCTGAGGGCCGGCGCCTGCTCTCCCCCCGGCGCGTGGAGGCGCACCGCTTGGGCCAGGCTCTCCGACCGCAGGTCGTCCAGCTTCAAGTACGTGGCGCCCATGGCTTCCGCGATGGGCCGGGCCAGCGCCAGCTTGATAAAGTCCAACTCGGTGTCAATGACCAGGGCCGGGATGCGCTGTTCCCGCACCAACAACGCCAGCCCCCGGGTCTCCTCGTCCTTCCCCGGAACGACTGTGCCGCCGTTCAGCCCCACGTTGGCGCGGCCATCGGACATCAGCACCAGCAGGGGAAGCACCTGGCGGTCCTTGAGACGCTCTTGTTCCAGCACTTCCAGGGCCAGATGCAGGCCGTGGGCCAAAGGCGTGCGCCCGCCGGTAGGCATCTCTTGGAGCTGCACCTGAGCCAAGTCCACGCTGCCCGTGGCCGGCAGCAGCAGTTGGGCGCCGGTGCCCCGGAAGCACACCAGGCCCACCCGGTCGCGGCGCTGGTAGGCGTCCAACAGCAGCGACAGGATGGCGCCCTTGACGGCCACCATGCGCCGCTGGGCGCCCATGGAGCCGCTGGCGTCCACCACGAAGAGGATCAAGCTGCCGGTGCGAGTCTCCCTCACCTTCTCTCGCAAGTCCCAGCGCTCCAGAAGCAGGGCAGGCCCAGCTTTCAGCTTGTCAGCCGTCAGCTCCCCGATCCCCTCCTGCGAGACGGGGGGAGCTGATAGCTGACTGCTGATTGCTGATTGCTCGCGCCTGCGCCCCTGATACGGCGCGGCGGCGCGCAGGGTGGCGTCCAGGGCTAAGTCGGTGACGGGGCCTTGCGGGACTTTGGCGCCCGTGTAGCGGCCCGCAGAGGTTCCGCTGATGGTCTTGGCCCGGCGCCCGCTGCCCCGCCGCGCGCGGTGATCCGGCGGCTGGAGGTTCAGGGCGCGCACGGCGAAGGGGTCACCGGTCTCAAACCACTGGTCTTGGGGGCCAGAGCCGCCATCCGGCGGGTCTTCCTGGTCTTCGGGAGGCGATTCGGTGTTATCTAAATCCGAGGGGTCGTCGTCCCCCTGGTCTTGGTTGGAAGTTGAGTCCTGGGGCTCCCGGTCGTGGGAGCGGCTCTGGAACTCGTCAATCATCTGGTCAAGCTGTTCCGTGACCAAATGGGGCTGCTGGAAGGGCTGGCGTCGCTGGCGGTGGAGCAAGGCCATCTGGGCAGCCTCGCGCACGTCCTCCGGCGTCACCTGGGTGCGGCCTTCGTAGGCGGCGATGGTGCTGGCGGTCTTGTACATCACGATGTCGCCGCGCAGGCCGTCCACCTGATACTCGGAGCAGATGTCGGTAATCAGGGTAAGAATCTCGTCGCCCACCTGGACCTGGGGCAGCAGGATCTGGGTACGCAGCAGGCGCTCCCGCTCCTGGCGCTCCGCCCCCTGCCACTGGGCCATGAAGCCAAAGGGGTCGGCTTCGTAGGAGATGCGACGCCGCACGACCTCGCGGCGCTCCTCTCCCACCAATGCGCCATCCACCTCCACCGCCAAACCGAAGCGGTCCAGAAGCTGGGGCCGCAGGTCGCCTTCTTCTGGGTTCATGGTGCCCACCAGCATGAACTCGGCGGCGTGGCTAACGGAGATGCCCTCCCGCTCCACGTAGTTGCGCGACATGGCGGCGGCGTCCAGCAGCACGTCCACCAAATGGTCGTTGAGGAGATTGACCTCGTCGATGTACAGGATGCCCCGGTGGGCCGCGGCGATGAGGCCTGGCTCAAAGCTCCGGCTACCGGTCTTGATGGCGGTTTCTATATCCAGGGAGCCAACCAGGCGGTCCTCCGTGGCGCCCACCGGCAGGTCCACGATGCGCACCTGGCGCACCACTGCAGGAGCCTCGCCCGCTCCGTCCTGGCACGACTGGCACAGGCCCTGCCGGGCTTCCGGCGGGCAGCTGTAGGGACAGCCTCGCAGCACCGTGACTTCCGGCAGCAGGGCGGCCAGAGAGCGCACGGCGGTGGACTTGGCAGTGCCCTTCTTGCCGCGGATGAGCACGCCGCCGATCTTGGGGTTGACGGCGTTGAGCAGTAGCGCCCGCTTCATGGCGGTCTGCCCGACGATGGCAGTGAAGGGGAATCGCGGCTCCGCGCGTGGCTGCTGCACGTTAGCGCCTCGCCGGGCCAGCGGAAGACCCGGCAGGCACGGTGCCGGCACGCTTGGACTCCAGGTCGGCTCGCTGGCGGCGCATGACGACCAGGCCTACGCCGGCGGACAGAAGCCCCCACAGCAGGAACCAGCCGATGATGCTAAGAACCCGGAAGAGTTGGAGCAGGTCGATGGGAACTTCCACGGGGTCCGGGTTGCCCGGAACCACGGTGAAGATTACGGCGGCATAGACTAGGTAGGCCAGCACCAGCAGCCCGTAGAGCTTGCCTCGCTGGGCCGCCACGGCGGTTTTGCGGTTGACCTGCCGCGCCGCCAGCAGCACTGCCGCCATGCCCGCCACCGACAGTCCCAGGAACAGGAACTGGAATCCCTGCCGGAAGAGCAGAGTCTCCTCGCTGCCCACGCCCGGCGGGTTCAGCGGATATTTTATGAAGGGCAGGAGAGTGATGGCCCAGTAGCCCAAGGCCCCGGCGGCCAGCGCCTGGCCCAGGGCTGGCCAGCGCGGCGCGGCCAAGCGCACCAGGCCAAATACGCCGGTAAAGACCACGCCCATCACCACACCGATCAGGCCAAAGCCAACAATGGTGAAGTTCTTCTGCGCCCCCAGGGACACCAGCGGCTTCTCTTCTTCCATGACCATGCCCTGGGCCTTGGCGGCGTCGGCAGAGCTCTGCTCTTCCCAGGCGATGGAGCGCTCAATGACTGGGACGGTGAAAAAGAAGTGTAACCCTCCTACAAGAAGGCCAGCCACTAGACCCACTAAGACCGCAGCAGGCAGAAATTTTGACATAGAACCCCCTAAGTTCCGCAGTGCCTCCGGCGCTGGGCGATGGATTCCGAGTTCAACCACAACAAGCGCCTACACGCCTACAATGGACGCGGCCCGTTTCCTCCCCCTCCAAATGCTTTCCGGCGCTGAAGACAAGCCGCAGCCTACCTTCCTCCGGTCAGGAGGGGTCACAAAAGAACCGGGCCGCATTTGCCAGCTTTACTTAGCTGGCGATACCAGAACTTCAGTGCCTAGTGGCACATGAAGGCGAGGTGCCGGGCGTGGTGCAGCGCCTCGTGGACGTAGTTCAGCTTCAGACCGGCATCGCCCAGGACCGCGCCGTGGACCGTGCCATCTACGAAGCCGATGAAGTACAGCAGGCCGGAAGCTGCCACCACCCAGGGAAGCCACACCGGGGTAGAGCGCTGGGAAACCGCGTTGCGAAACATGGCCGACATGGTAATCTCCTTACCCGATTAGTTTGTGCCGTCCTTCAGCCGAAGGACCCAATTTGCGCCACTGCCAGGGGGAAGCGCCTGAACTCTGTTGGAACTGCCTCCCTGGCGGATCGCCACATTATACTCGGACTGCCGCGCCTTTGCATCTAGCCCACCACCACGTTCACCGCCGTGGCGCAGAGGTCGCAAACACCCCAGGTTTTCTCGCGTTTTATCGCAGCGTGCTCCGCGTCTCTGCGGTGAAGCGGCCGCCGGCTAGCTCGCCGCCACCGGCGCCGCCGCACGGCGCACGAACTTCACGCCCTCTTTGTCCACAAAGCGGTCCCGCATGTCCAGGAAGGCTTGCAGGCGGTCTTTCTGCAGCGGGGTGCGCTTATGGTTATCGTCTAAAAACGGGCTGGGGAAGTAGCACCGTGCCAGGGTCTCCTCCCAGCCCTTGGAGAACCGCACGTAGTAGGACGTCGAGTCGCCGTGGCTCTCCGCCTCCACAAACTGCACGCCGTCCACGGCCTCCAGCTTGAGGTGGAAGTGCCAGTTGTCAGCCTCGATGGTCAGGTAGCCCTTGCTCAACTCCGGGGGCTTGATGCCCTTGGCGTTGTTCTCGCTGACCACCTCGCCGCCGCCGACGACCCACATTTTCTTTTCATCCTGGCACAACTCCTGGATTAGCTCCATTGCCACTTCCATGCGTTGCCTCCTTAGTGCGCCTTGTGGGGGATTATACTCCTGCCTGCCCCCTCGCCCCACCCCATGCCCTCATCCCCTTTCGCTGCGGCTCTAGGCCAGCCCTGGCCCCCTTCTCCCTCGGGGAGAAGGGGGAAGATTTCTGAGTTTGGGGGACACCCCCAAACCTTCGCGCTCTCAGCGGTTAATCGTAACCCTCGTCACCCCGGTTTGCCCTCCTGGCGGGCCTCCAGGTCGGTCTCCAGCTCCAGGTACAGCTCCTGCAACTTCTGCAGCATCTCCGGCGGCGGGTTCTCCCACAGGTTGCGCTGGATCGCCTCCAGCAGCCGCTCCACTATGCTGCGCAGCGCCCAGGGGTTGCTCTGCTTGAAAAACTCCTGCATGGCGGGGTCCAGCACGTAGCTCTCGGTCACGTCCTCGTACATCCAGTCATCCACCACCTGGGCGGTGGCGTCATAGCCGTACATGTAGTCCACGGTGGCAGCCAACTCAAAGGCCCCCTTGTAGCCGTGGCGCTTCATGGACTCGATCCACTTGGGGTTCACCACCCGGCTGCGAAACACCCGCCGCGCCTCGTCCTGCAGGTCGCGCACCCTGGCGCGGGACGGGTCGGAGCTGTCGCCGAAGAACTGGCGGGGGTTCTTGCCCGTGAGGGAGCGCACCGTGGCGATCATGCCGCCGTGGTACTGCAAGTAGTCGTCGCTATCGAATACGTCGTGCTCCCGATTGTCCTGGTTCTTGGCGGCGATGACAATCTGCCCGAAGCGCCGGCGGAACTGGGGCCGCGCGTTGACGCCGAAGCTCTGCTGGGTGTAGGCGTAGCCGCCCCAGGCAGTGTACACCTCCGCCAGATCGTGCACTGTCTCCCAGTTGCGCTCGTCCAGCACCGGCAGGATGCCCGCGCCGTAGCTGCCCGGCTTGCTGCCGAAGATGCGGAACAGCGCCGTGGCGCGGGTGGGCGGCTCGGCGCCCTCACCCTCGGTCCCTCTCCCGGAGGGCGAGGGATGTTGGTCCAAGTCTTCTTTCAGGTGACGCACCAGGTAGTTGTCCTCGGGAGACTCGTCCAGGGCGGCCACCAGCTCCACCGCCTGGTCCAGCAGGTAGATGATGTTGGGGAAGGCGTCACGGAAGAAGCCGCTGATGCGCACCGTCACGTCGATGCGGGGGCGGCCCAGCTCCGATAGGGGGATGACCTCCAGCCCGGTGACGCGGCGGCTCTCCTGCTGCCACACCGGGCGCACGCCCAGCAGGTACAGGATTTGGGCCACGTCGTCGCCGTGGGTGCGCATGGCGGAGGTGCCCCAGACCACGATGCCCACCATCTGCGGGTAGGCGCCTTCTTCGGTCAGATACTTCTCCAGCAGGGCGTCACCCAAGCCTTTGCCCACCTCCCAAGCCGCGGGAGAGGGCAGGGTTTTGGGGTCCACCGAGTAGAAGTTGCGCCCAGTGGGCAGCACGTTGGCCATGCCCCGGGTGGGCGCGCCGCTGGGGCCAGGAGGCACGAATTGGCCGTCCAGCCCGCGCACCAGGTTATCCAACTCGTCGGTGGTGCGCAGCAGCGCCGGGTAGACCGTCTCCGCGACGAAGCGCAGCACTCGCTCGGTGGGGGCGTGAGCGCCGCCCAGCAGCCCGCCAACTACTTGGGGCACCAGCTCCGACCCAAAGCCGCCAGCCAGTAGTTCGGTGTAAGCCCGGCGGCAAAGCAACTCCAGCCGCTCCACCGCGTCGCCGGCGGTGCGCAGGGGGTTGTCCGGGTCGGCGTCCACGAGGCGCGCCGAAATATCATCCTGCGCCAGGGGCGCGCCGGGGTCGTCTTGCAGCGCGGCGTAGTCCAGACCGAAGCCCTCCGCCAGGGCGCGGCGCAGGCTAGGGATGCCGCCTACATCCAGGCGGGTCAAGGCGCACAGCAGGCCCACCAGCTGCTCGCCCTCAGGCACCCGGCCCAGGATGTGCAGGCCGTCCTTGATCTGGGCATCCTTAATCTCGCAGATGTAGCCGTCCATGTGCAGCAGGAAGGCGGCGAAGTCGTCGGGGCGGGAGTCCACCCCCAGGTCGCGGTTGAGCTCCGCCTTTTGCACAATCTCCCAAATCTGCTGCTCCAGCAGGGGCAGCTTGGCGGGGTCTAATGTGGAGCACTGGTAGTGCTCGTCCATGAGCTGCTCCAGCCGCTGAATCTCCCCGTAGCTGTCGGCGGTGGTCATGGGCGGGATCAGGTGGTCCACGATGGTGGCGTGGGCGCGGCGCTTGGCCTGGGTGCCCTCGCCGGGGTTGTTGATGATGAAGGGGTAGAAGAGCGGCACGTCGTCCAGCGCCACCTCCGGGTAGCAGGCATTGGACAGGCCGATGCCCTTGCCTGGCAGCCACTCCAGAGTGCCGTGCTTGCCGATGTGAATCATGGCGTCGGCCTTGAACACGTCGCGAAGCCACCGGTAGTAGCCGATGTAGTGGTGGGTGGGCGCCAAATCGGGGCTGTGGTAGATGGCGATGGGGTGCTCCCCGAAGCCTCTCGGCGGCTGCAACCCAACGAAGACGTTGCCAAAGTCCAGCCCGGCCACCGCCACCTGGTCGCCGGTGCGGTACACCTGGCCCGGCGGGTCGCCCCAGGCCTCCTGCATCTGCGCCCGCACGGAAGGGGCGAACTTCTGGAACCACCCCTGGTACTGCCGCGCGCCGATGTGGCCCGCCGCCAGCTTGAGCTGCTCCTCCGTGAGGGTGTCCACGTTGTTGCTGCACCGCTGGATGATCTGATGCACCAAGTCGTCGCCGCTCTCCGGGATACCGGTGACGCGGTAGCCTGCGTCTTTCAGAGCGTGGAGAATGCGTATCGCCGAGGCAGGGGTGTCCAGCCCCACGGCGTTGCCGATGCGGGCGTCCTTGGTGGGGTAGTTGCTGAGGATGATGGCGATGCGCTTCTGCGAGTTGGGTTTCAGGGCCAACGCGGCCCACTTGAGGGCCAGGCGGCACAGGTAGTCCACCCGGTCGGGCTGGGGCACGTACCGCTGCAGTCGCGCGGAGACTGGGCGGTGGCCGTTGCCATCTTCGGAAGCCGACTGCTCCTTGAAGGTGAAGGGCACCGAGATGATACGCCCGTCAAACTCGGGCAGGGCGACGTTCATGGCGGTGTCGATGGGGCCCAGGCCCAGGGTGCTGTCCAGCCACTGCTGGCGGCTGCCGGTGCTGACGATGCCCTGGATCATGGGCACATTGAGCTGGTCCAGGTAGTCCACCGACCAGCCCGAGGCGATGGTCGGGCCTTCCCGGCTAAGCTCGCTCATGGCCAGGCCCATGGTGTTGACGATGCAGTGCACGCGGGGCGAACCATCGGGGCCAGCCATGTACTGAGTCAGGGCGCGGCTGGCCTTGGCCTCGCCTTCCGCTTCCTCGTCTTCCGGGCTGTGCTTGAGGCTGTAGGAGAACACGGGCAGCACGTTGGCGCCCAACTCCTCCAGACGACGCACCAGGGCGTCGATGAAGCCCAGATTGCCGCTCATCCAGTGGGCGCGGTAGAAAAGCAGACCCACCGCGGGCCGGCCGGGCCGGAACTTGCGGGCGATGAAGGCATCGGGGTCTAAAGTCTCCGCCACGCTGAAGTCGGGGTGATAGATGCCCTCCCAGGGCACCGGCGCCGGAGCTTCGTGGCCATAGCTGCTGCCCAAGTAGGTGTCGCTGAGGAACAGGAAAAGGTTCTGGAGGTTCTGGACTCCGCCGCGCAGCAGGTAGCCGAACACCGTCTCCACTTCCGACACCGGCGCGGAGCAGGCGCCCACCAAATCCTCGTCCCACTCCTCATGGCCGGGGCAGGCGATGAGAGGGATGTTCTGGGCGCGGCACAGGCGCACCAGGGGGTCAAAGCTCTCGGCCATGGCGCGCTTGCCGCCCAGCAGGCGCAGCACCACCACGCCTGCCTGGCCGACGGCGTCCAGCAGCTCCTGCCGCGCCTCCGGGGTGTCCAGCGCTGAGGGGTTGAAGGCCCGCACCAGGGGAAACTCAGCGTGGCCCATGCCGGCAACAGCGCGGTCCGCCGCCAGGATATCCGTATCGGCGGTGGTCACCAGCAGGATGGATTTGGTTTGGGTTGTCTGGTTATCCGTCAACTGGTCTGGGTCCTCCACAGCGGTCAGCATCAGGCCCCACCTCAGGCGGGGCAGGGTAGGGGCGCACAGCTGTCCGCCTCTACGGCTGTTACCTAAAAAACACCATAATCGACAGGTCGCTGAAGTCCTTGTCCTCAAACTGGGTTGCCAGGGCGCTGAAGTCACCGCTCCAGGCTTTTTCTCCCTCCAGAGAGAGGCGCTGGTACACCGTCACCCGCCGCTCCGGGGGCAGCCCGGCCTCCAGAAGCTGGCGGCAGATGGTGGCTGGCATCAGGTCGAAGGGCCGCGGGATCAGGATGATGTGGCGGCGATCTTCTTTGAGGTAGTGGACCAGCTCCTCCAGGGGGCCGGCGGCATCTTCCCGCCGGTGCAGGGTGATGAAGATGGCCTCCTCCAGGGAGATGCCGGCGCGCATGCAGGCAATCTGCACCGAGCTGATGCAGGGCACCAGATCGACACGTTCGGCGCGCTGGCGCACCCGGTTCACCAGCTCCTTGGCGGAGACGTTCAGGTCGCCCCAGGCGCACACCACGGTGCGTTTGCCGTTAATCGCCTGCTGGGCGGCGTAGTCCAGCACCGCATCCTGGTCGCGGTAGGCCATGGGGCGGACATCCGCCTTGCCCAGCCAGGGCATGACCACGTCCAGCACCGTCTTGAAGCCTACCACCACGTCAGCGCCTTCCAGCACCTCGCGGCCGCGGAGGGTGAGCAGGCGCGGGTCGCCGGGGCCTACCGCCACCACTGTCATGAGGGCGGCGCGCTGACCCGGCTTCTCCTCTGCCTTCGCTCTAGGATTTTTGGCCCCAGTGGACAACCTTGCCTCCGACCTTTCGAGTACCTTATCTGCGGGGATTTGGGGGTTTCTGATTGGTTAATCGTGCATCCCCTAATCTCCTAAATCCCCGCTCAACCGTCTAACAAACAAAAAGCCCCTGGCGTCAGCTCTGCCAGGGGTGTGACCACGAGATGCCTGGACGACCCCCGACGGTGTCGGGGCGCCAGGGAACCGCTTCTGTTTTGCGCAGAGCCTAGCTCCACCAGCCCGGGCAGGTCTCCTGGCTCACGGGTCATCGCCCAGTTGACGCCTTGTCCCGACGAATCGGGGTGGCCCTATATCAACCGGCTACCCGTACACAGTGGCGCGACCGCGGCGGATTCTAACCGCCTTCCCTAGTAAACCCCTTGATAAACCAACGGGGTGCCCCGGGGGTGCTATTCAGTTTTTAATGCACTGGGCGCACCCCAACCACCGCCGGGATGTATTGGATAATGTAGCCGCACTTAGGTGTGTTGTCAAGAGGCCCCGCAGTGTATAATCCCTGCCCTGAGGTGCCCCCGTGCTATCCAAGCAAGTCAGCAGCATCAAGGCGAAGGCCCACTACGGGTGGGCAATCTTCGGACTGACCTTCGCCAACCTATCGGTGGAGGGCGGCATCAAGAACACGTCTCCGGTGCTGTTCATCGCCCTACGAGACGCCTTCGGAGGGAGCGCCGCGGCCACGGCGGCCATCTTCTCGGTGGGGGGAGTGGCGGGCGCACTGTGGGCGCCGGTGGTGGGCCGGCTGCTGGACCGGCTGGGTCCCCGCTACCTGTTCCCTTTGGCCGGGGTGGCGATCCTGGTCACCTGGTGGGCCAGCAGCTTCGCCACCAGCCTGTGGCAGCTGATCATCGTATTCAGCATCCTGGCGCCTCTGGGGGAGGTAGCAGTCTCCTCCTTCACCGCGACCGCCAACCTGGCCCCCTGGTTCCCTAAGAGCCGGGGCCGCACCCTGGGACTGGCCGACGCGGGCAACCCGGCGGGGCAGGCTGTGTTCGTCCCCCTGGCCCAGATTCTGGTTTCTACCGTGGGCTGGCAGAACACCATGCGCATTTACGGGCTGGTCTTTTTCGGGCTGGTGGCCCCGCTGAACTTCCTGTTCCAACGTCGCCCGCCCCTGGAGACGGTCCACGCCCCCGCCGTCGAGGCGTCGTCCGAGGCGACCGCTGGACCGCCAGCCTCGAGCCAGGCCAGTCCCCCGGAATCCTGGGGGCAGATGGCCCGGCAGCCCGCCGTGTGGTGCCTGGTGGCGGCCCGAGGCTGCTTTGGCGTGGGCGTCCAGATGCTGCGGGTGCACCTGCTAGCCTTCATGATCCTGGCCGGCTACAGCGCGCTCCAGGCGGCCACCGCCATCGGCCTGGTGGGCATCCTGAGCATGGCGGGCCGCCCCCTGGCGGGCGCCCTCTCCGACCGACTGGGCCGCGAGGTGGTGTATACCCTGGGGCTGGGCATCTACGTGGCCGGTATTGTCTTGGTGGTGGCGCTTGGCGACGGCGACCGGCTGTGGCCCCTGGTGGGGTTCGTGGGACTGGCGGGCTTGACCGACGGCATCGCCGGTCTGCTTGTGGGCGCCAAGGCCGCCGACCTATTCCCCACCCGCAACCTGGGCACGGTGATGGGAATGGTCGAGATGGGCCGGGGCTTCGGATTCGCCGTGGGGCCAATTCTGGGCGGGCTGTTTTTCGACCTGTACGGCAGCTACCTCCCAGCCTTCGCCGCGGCGCTGGCGCTGGCCGTGGTGGCGGTGGCGTGCATGTGGAGCATCCGCCTGGTAAGGCCCTCAACCGGAACGCATCCCCTAATCCCCTAATCCCCGCCAAAGAGTACCAAAGGGC
>SHYG01000044.1 GCA_009692925.1 Dehalococcoidia bacterium | reverse complement strand
TTTGGCCGGGCTGGCCGTGTTAGAAGTAGTAACCCTGGCTGTGCTGGCGCCGTTGGCCGCCTTCGCCAGGCTAGCCTCCTTAGCGGCTCCCGCGGAGGCGCTGGCCGCCAGCAGGTCTATGCCCTTGCGGACCGACCCGCCCAGGTCGCTCAACTGCTTCTCCAGCGTCTGCAGGTTGCGCAGCGCGAAGACGTCCGCCTCCAGCCGCCGGGAGCGGGCCTCGGCCTCGGCCTGCTGGATCATGCGGGCGGCGCGCTGCTCCGCCTCGCGGAGAATCTCCTCCCCGCGCTTCTTCAGCTCGTTCTGGTTCAGCCGCTCGCGGAACTCGTCCTCCGCCTTGTTCTTGTTGCGCCGCGCTTCGGCCATGGCGCTGCTGAGGATGTTGTCCTTGCGGGCTAGCACTTCCGCCGCCGCCTTTACTTCCTGAGGAATGGCAAGGCGGAGCTGATCAACCAGCTCGGCGATCTTTTTCTTTTCAACGATAAGTCCACCGGTCATGGGCATAACCTTGCTAGTGTTCACCAGGGTTTCCAAGCGATCGACGATGTCTGTGATGTCTATGACGTCCCCCTTACCGGATGCGGTCACCGCACCGGCTTTGCAAATTTGGCGCTAACTGCGTTGGCCACATGGGCGGGGACCATGCCGGTTATGTTCCCGCCCAGGCGAGCGACCTCTTTTAATAGACTAGAGCTGATGAACATATACTCTTGGGAAGCCATGAACGACACCATGTCCACCTCCGGCTCCAGCCGCCGGTTCATGAAAGCCATGTCAAACTCGTACTCAAAGTCCGAACCGCTGCGCAGACCCCGAACGATCACCTTGGCGCCAATCTCCTGCGCAAACACCACCACCAGCCCTTCAAACTCTCGCACCTCCACGTTGGGCAAGTGCTCCACCGACCGGCGGAACAGGTCCACCCTGGCATCGGCGTCAAACAGCAGGTTCTTGGAAGGCGTTGCGTAGACTCCCACAATTACCTGCTCGAACAATGCCGAAGCGCGGGTCACCACATCCACATGCCCATTGGTCACTGGATCAAAGCTACCCGGATACAGCGCTGTCACCATCATCGTCCCCCTACTGGAAGAACTCCACCACATTGTCTCCGTAGCGCCGTTGGGATACCCTCCGCAGGGAGCCGTAGCTTTCCAGCAGATCCGAGTGTCTGGAGTGGCCTACCACCACCATGCCATCTAGCGTCAGCAACCCCGTGATGCTGGCAATCCGCTCCATCACACTGCCCGAGTCTCCCAACTTGTAGGGTGGGTCTGTCAGCACCAGCGAGTATTGGCCGGGCAAAGCCCCCAACCTCTGCATCGCATCGGTGCAGTAAACCCTGGTCTGTTGGCTGAAGCCGGTAACTTCCAGGTTGCTGCGGATCACCGCGCACTGGCGCGGGCTGCGCTCCACAAAGTCTCCCCAAGAAGCCCCACGGCTAAGTGCCTCAATCCCCAGGCTGCCGGTCCCGGCATACAAGTCCAGCACCCGCTGTCCTTCGTATTGCGCCGGGTCCAAGATGTTGAAAATGGCAGCCCGCACCCGTTCCGTAGTTGGGCGGGTGTCGGGAGAGACACCGCCTTTTAGTGTTCTGCCTTTGACCTTTCCACCTGCCACTCGCATGGATTATCCGAGCCAGATCATAGTACAAATCCGCAGGCAGCATTTTCTAGGATAGCGGTGCGCGGCTTTCCAGAGGTTTTTGGCCCCTGCCGTGGCGGTAGCTAGGTGAACCAAGTTGACGCTCCTAGCTGCCTGTGTTACCATCCCACCAACTTCAGGCCCCCACCGGCAGACTGGACTCATGGGATTCTTCTTGTGCCAGGTGACCCGGACTCGTCGGGGCCCATCCGGCAGGTGAATGGTCTGCCTTGACACCCAGCTTGAGATGAATTTCCGACAGCAGCTGGCATCGGCGGCCCCTCACCGGGAAACCGTCGTCACCATCGGCGTGTTCGATGGAGTTCACCTGGGGCATTGCCACCTGCTGCGGCGGCTGGTGCAGCTAGCTCAGCCAGGCTATATCCCTACGGTAGTAACCTTCGCCAACCACCCCGTCACTGTCCTCCGCCCCCAAGTGAGCATCAGCTACATCACCTCGCCTGCGGAGAAGGAGCGGTTGCTGCGCCAGCAGGGGGTCGAGCTGGCGGTGTCCCTGGACTTCACCCCGGAGCTGGCGCAGGTCAGCGCCCGGGACTTTACCCTGGAGCTGGTGGAGAAACTGCGGATGAAGGGCCTGGTGATGGGGCCTGACTTCTCCCTGGGCCACAACCGTGAAGGGACCGGGCCGGTTCTTAGAGCTTTGGGCGCGGAGCTGGGCTTCTGGGTGGAGCCGGTGGAGCCTTTGGTGCTGGAGGGCGGCTCGGTGCGCAGCCGCCGGGTGCGAGAGCTGGTCCAGCAGGGCGACGTGGTGGCTGCGGCGCGCCTGCTGGGGCGGCCATTCTCCCTGCAGGGCACGGTGGTGCATGGCGACCGTCGCGGCCGGGAGTTGGGGTTTCCCACCGCCAACCTCGAGATACCTCCGCTGATGTTGCTGCCCGGCGATGGCATTTTCGCCACCTGGGTCACTGTCGGGGGCGTGCGACACGCGGGGGCCACCAGTATCGGGGTGCGGCCGACCTTTGGGCTTAGCCGGCGGCTGGTGGAGATCTACATCATGGATTTCAGCGCCGACCTGTACGGCCAGGAGCTGCGGGTGGAGTTTGTGGACAAGGTGCGGGATCAGGCGGCCTTCCCCAGTGCCGCCGCCCTGGTGGAGCAGATGAACGTCGACGTAGCCACCGCCCGCCGGGTGCTGGCCCGCCATACTATCCATTAGAACCGGCCCGATAACCACAGAGAGCGCAGAGGACACAGAGAGTTTACGATTGGTTGTCGCTTGTCTTAGTGCGGGGCTAAAAAGGTCCTCCTCTTCTCTAAAGGTGGAGGAGGACGGGCCGGCCTGTCCCCCCCTTACGAAGGGGGGACTAAAGGGGGGTCGTGCTCCGACTTCCGCCGCGTGGCGCTGGGCGCAGACCACCCCCTCTGTATCTCCCCCTTACGAAGGGGGAGAAGGGACGCTTTTCAGACACGCACGTAGCATCAGCGTAAGGGGAGTCGTTGGCCTTGCTTAGTCAGAGCGAAATTCAGCGCATAGTGCGGCGCGGCGTGCGGGAGATTATCTCCGAGACCGAGTTCGTCGCCATGCTCCAGTCCGGTCGCCCGCTGCGGCTGAAGATGGGCTTTGACCCCAGCCGGCCCGACATCCACCTCGGCCACGTGGTGGGGCTGCGCAAGCTGCGGCAGCTCCAGGAGCTGGGCCACCAGGTGATCCTCATCGTGGGCGACTGGACCGCCCAGATCGGCGACCCTAGCGGCCAGTCGGTGACGCGCCCCATGCTCACCCACGAAGAGGTTAAAGCCAACGCCGAGTCCTACCTGCGCCAGTTCTTCAAGGTGGTGGACCGGGACCGCACCCAGGTGGAGTGGCAGAGCCAGTGGTTCGGCAAGTTTACCCTGGCCGATGTGATCCGCCTGACCAGCCGGTTCACCGTGGCCCAATTCCTGGAGCGGGACGACTTCGCCCAGCGCTTCCGGGAGCACCGGCCCATCGCCATCACCGAGCTGATGTACCCGCTGCTCCAGGCCTACGACTCGGTGGCTATCCAGTCCGACGTGGAGTTCGGCGGCAGCGACCAGAAGTTTAACCTGCTGGTGGGCCGCCAGCTTCAGGAAATGCTGGGCCAGACGCCCCAGCAGTGCTTCCTCATGCCCTTGTTAGTGGGCACCGACGGCGTGCACAAGATGAGCAAGAGCCTGGGCAACTACGTGGCGGTGGAGGAGCCGCCCAACGACATGTACGGCAAGCTCATGTCCCTTCCCGACGCGCTGATTGCCCCCTATTTTGAGTACCTGACCGGCGTTCCCGACGAGGAGCTGGCGGAGATGTCCCGCTCCCTGGCGGAGCATGCGGTGAATCCCATGGAGCTGAAGAAGCGCCTGGCCTGGGACATCACCCGCCAGTTCCATGATAGTTCAGCCGCCGATGCCGCCCAAGCGCACTTTGAGCGGGTGGTCCAGCGCCGAGACATCCCTGAGGATATCCCGGAGGTTCCTTGGGTAGCGAGGGTAGCGATCGCGAACCTAACGGACGATGCCGGAGCACCGATATTTGGAGCTCCGGTATTTGATGCACCTATATTTACGGAACGATCCTCTACTGGCACCGTGAGATGGAGCACCCTCCTGGTGAACGCCAAGCTGTCGACTAGCACCAGTGCAGCCAAACGGCTAATCAGACAGGGGGCGGTGGACGTAATTTACCCATCTGGCGAATCTACAACAATCAGAACGGATGGCCCATCTCCAGAGCCGGACCCCGAGTACATCATCAAAGTGGGTAAACTTGGCTACAGACGTGTAGTACCGTAGTTCCTAAGCCCTATCAGGTCGCTGTCGCCACCCTTTTCATCATCACGTGTCCTTTCTTCTTTCTGATCGGACTGTCGCCTTCCCCGGTAGCGTCTTTGACACACGCCGCCACCGGCCCTTAGACTGGAATCAGACCGGGTGAGTCTCGGTGAGTCTTGGTGGAGGTGGCCCTCCGGTGTCGCCAGCTAACCCCGGCAAACCGCCACATTCCGGCGCCGCTCCTGCGCGGGAGGATGCCGCCGAAGCCCAGCGCCCGGCCCGCTTCCAGACGCCCTCGCAGATTCCCGTGGAGCCGGTTTACACCCCGGAGCACCTCCAGGGCAGCGACCAAGCCCGGGACATTGCTCTGCCGGGAGAGTTCCCCTACCTGCGGGGAGTGCACCCCACGGGGTATCGCGGGCGGCTGTGGACCATGCGTATGTTCGCCGGGTTCGGCCTGCCCCAGGAGACCAACACCCGCTTCAAGTTCCTGCTGTCTCAGGGCCAGACCGGCCTCAGCGTGGCCTTTGACATGCCCACGCTGTACGGTTACGACACCGACGACCCCCGGGCCGCCGGCGAGTTCGGCACCTGCGGCGTGGCCATCTCCTCCCTGGCCGACATGGAGGCGCTGTTCGAGGGCATACCCCTGGGGCAGATCACCACCTCCATGACCATCAACGCCCCGGCGGCCATCATCTGGGCAATGTACATCGCCGTGGCAGAGCGTCAGGGCGTGGCCCTGGACCAGATGGGCGGCACCATTCAAAACGATATCCTGAAAGAGTACCTGGCGCAGAACGAGTACATCTTCCCGCCGGCGCCCTCCATGCGGCTGGTGGTGGACACCATCGAGTTCGCTACGCGTCATATGCCTCGCTGGAACCCGGTCAGCATCAGCGGCTACCACATCCGGGAGGCGGGATCCACCGCGGTGCAGGAGTTGGCCTTCACTCTGGCCGACGGCTTTGAGTATGTGCGCCACTGCCTAGAGCGGGGCCTGGCGGTGGACGAGTTTGCGCCTCGGCTCAGCTTCTTCTTCAACGTCCACAACGATTTCTTTGAAGAGATCGCCAAGTTCCGCGCCGCCCGCCGCATCTGGGCCACCGAGATGCGGGACACTTTCCACGCCGCCAGCGACCGCTCCTGCTGGCTCCGCTTCCACGCCCAAACCTCCGGCGCCAGTCTCACCGCCCAGCAGCCGGAGAACAACGTGGCGCGGGTATCATTGCAAGCCCTGGCCGCAGTGCTGGGCGGCTGCCAGTCGCTGCACACCAACGGCAAGGACGAGGCCTGGGCGCTGCCCTCGGAGCAGGCGGCGTTGCAGGCGCTGCGCACCCAGCAGATTATCGCCCATGAGACCGGGGTCACCAGCACCGTGGACCCCTTGGGCGGCAGCTACTTCCTGGAGGCGCTGACCAATCAGGTGGAAGCCGGGGCGCGGGATTACTTCCGCCGCGTGGAGGACTTGGGTGGCGTCATCCCGGCGCTGGAGGCGGGCTTCTTCCAGCACGAGATCGCCGACGCCGCCTTCCGCTACCAGCAGGAGGAGGACCGCCAGGAGCGCATCACCGTGGGCGTGAACCGATACGTGACTGGCGAGGCGCTGGAGATACCGCTGCTGCGGGTGGACCGGGCGGGAGAGCAGCAGCACCTGGCACGGCTGAACCAGGTGCGCCGCCAGCGGAACGACCGTGAGGTGGCCCAGAAGCTGCGGGCGCTATCCCAAGCTGCGAAAGGTTCGGACAACCTGATGCCGCCGTTGCTGGAGGCGGTGAAAGCCTACGCCACCCTGGGCGAGATGATGGGCGTGCTGCGCGAGGTCTTTGGCGAGTACCAGCCGTCTTGGGGCTTCTAGGCGCTGGGGTCATTCCCTAATGACAATCAAGGACGAAGGTGGGATAAGGACGAGCCGTCCCGTCCCCCCGTACGAAGGGGGGCTACAGGGGGGTCGTGCCCCGACTTCCGCCGTGCGGCGCAGGATGCAGACCGACCCCCTCTATATCTCCCCCTTCGTAAGGGGGAGACGGGACACTTCTAGCAGGCTGCTGAAAAACCCCGATTTTGCGAAAATTGGATGGACTCTCAGACAGGACAATTGGGACGATTTCGGGCCGTCCACCCCTTTTTCAGCACCCTGCTAGACATCCTCCCAGCTATCCCACCAGAGTTTGATTTCCGAATAGAAAGGGGGCCTCGTTGATGTCAGGCCCCCCGGATTGGTCCCGCGTGGTAAACCGACGCCTGGGCTAGACTTTCTCCGCCTCCCGAGCCCGCTTGGCATCCTCAACCACCCGCGTCTCGATGTTGGCCGGCACTGGCTCATAGTGGTCAAACTGCAACTTGTAGGCGCCGCGTCCCTGGGTCAGCGACCGCAGATCCTGGGAGTAGCGCCGCACCTCCGCCTGGGGCACTTCCGCCTCAATGGTGGTGTAGCTGCCCTGGGGATTCATTCCCAGAATGCGGCCGCGCTTGACATTGAGGTCGCTCATCACGTCGCCGGTGTTGCCCTCCGGAACTGTAACCATCAGCTTGACGATGGGCTCCAGCAGCACCGGGCTGGCCTGCAACACACCCTTGCGCAGCGCCGCGTTGCCGGCGATTTCAAAGGACATTCCATTGGAGTCCACGTCGTGGTAGCTGCCGTCGTAGATAATCGCCTTGATGTCCACAATGGGGAAGCCGGCCAGCCTCCCATCTTCCAGCGCCTTGATTACGCCCTTTTCCACCGCGGGCAGGAACTCCTTGGCACCTTGCCGCCCACGATCTCCGAGGTGAACTTAAATCCCTGGTCCCGGCCCAGGGGCTCTAGCCGCAGCACCACATGGCCGTACTGGCCGTGGCCGCCGGACTGCTTCTTGTGGCGGTGCTCAATCTTCGTGACCTGGCTGATGGTCTCCTTGTAGGGTATCTTGGGCAGACGCACCTTCAGGTCGGCGCCAAACTTGCGGCGGATCTTCTCCATCGCCACATCAATCTGCGCCTCGCCCAGACCCGTAAGCAGCGTCTCGTTGGTGCCAGAGTCGCGGGAGAACCGCAGGCTGGGGTCTTCCTCCACGATACGAGCCAACGCCATGGACATCTTGTCCGGGTCGGCCTTGCCCGCGGGGAAGACCGCCACGCTATAGAAGCCGGAAGGAATGGCGATGGGCTCAAAGGTAACTTGCTGGTCCCTGGCGCACAGGGTATCCCCGGTGGTAGTGCTGGCCAGCTTGCCAATGGCGCCGATGTCGCCCGCGCTGGCCTCCGTAATGTTCTCCTGGGACTTGCCCCGGGGCAGATAGAGCTGGCCGATGCGCTCCGCCAGTCCGCGCACGCTGTTCCATACCTCCGAGTTGCTCTTGATGGTGCCACGGTAGACCCGGAACAGCGAGAGCTTGCTGACGAAGGGGTCGGCGGTGGTCTTGAACACCAGGGCAGCCAGCGGGCCGTCGGGGTTGGCGTCGAAGTCGGACGTGGCGCCGCCCTTCAGGGCCGGCTTGCGGCCTTCCTTGGGAGAGGGCAGGAACTCCCGCACCATCTCCAGCAGTTCACTGACACCCAGGTTCTGCGTGGAAGAGCAGGCCAGGATGGGCATCAGCTTGCCCTGCATCACCGCGGCCCGCGCGCCCTTGACCACCTTGTCGGCGGTGAGCTCGCCGGTCTCCAGATACTTGTCCGCCAGAGTGTCGTCGGATTCGGCCACCGCCTCCACCAGCCGCTCCCGGGCGGCTTTGAACTCGTCCGCTAACTGGGGCGGCACCTGGGCTGGCGGGCAGATTAGGCTGACCACGCCCTTAAAGTCCTGGGCGGAGCCAAGGGGCAACAGAAAGGGCACGCACTTTTTGCCGAAGGTGGCCTGGATATCGGTGACGCACCGGGAGAAGTTGGCGTTTTCCCGGTCCATCTTGTTGACCACCAGCATCCGGGGCAGGCCCTGGTCCTCGGACTGCCGCCAGGCGCGCTCGGCGCCCACGTCCACGCCGGCCTGGGCGGTCATCAGAATCAGGCTGCTTTCCACCACCCGCAGGGCGCAGATGACCTCGCTCAGGAAGTCGTCGTAGCCTGGGGTATCCAGGAAGTTGACCTTGAAGTTGTTACCGGAGCAGGCAACCAGGGTAGTCTTGATGCTGGACCGGCGCTTGATCTCCTCGGGCTCGTAGTCGGAGACCGTGTTGCCGTCCTCCACTCGTCCCAGCCGGTTGGTAACCTTGGCATTGAAAAGAAGAGCCTCGCACAGCGAGGTCTTTCCGGCGCCGCTGTGGCACAGTAGCGCCACACTCCGGAGATTGGCCGCGTCGATCCTGGGCATAAACCTCCCCTAATCTTAAGGCAGATTTGCGACCAGCCCGGACGCCCGCTAGGTTGATGGCTCCACAGTGCCCGCGACATGAGGGCACCAGCGCCCGGCGGTCTATGGCTTTGGACTTATGCTATCCATGAAAAGCCCAAAGCGCAACACGCCGACGACAATTGGCAGACATGAGGCGTAATGACGCAAGTTAGCGCGACTTTAGTGACGTAAGCAGTAGGCCAGGTTGGGAGAGCTCCCGAAGGCTAGGGGATGCGCTGGAAGGTGATGTGGGAGCGGTTGGTGGTGTGGGGCCGGATTTTGGTAGGCCAGTCGCCCAGCTCCGACCAGCGCTTCCAGCCGGCGCTGTCCGGAATATCTGGCGAGTCAACCTCGTAGAGGGCGGCGTAGCGGGCCACGCCCTCCACGTCGGCAGCCACCAGCTTGTAGCGGGTGCAGGCGCGCACTCCGGGCGCCTTGAGGATGTTGGGCACGTGCTGGGTGTCGTAGATGCGGTTGAACTCAGCTTCCAACCGTGCCGGGATATCCATCTGTACCAGGTAGATGTAGGTGGGCATGGCGGGCAGCACCTCTCGGGCCAGGTTGACCTTCTGCGGCGGTTGGGATAGTATGAAACCCTTCAGCGACCGGCAGTGGGACGCTCCTTCAGCGACCCCTCTCGCAAGAGGCCGGCCGCTCCTTTTTTGCCGACTGGACGATTCACCACAGAGAGCGCAGAGATCGCTGAGTCAGTGGATGCCCTACCCTAACTTCTCTGTGTCCTCTGTGCTCTCTGTGGTAAAAGGACGGCCTCTGGTTAATACGTCAGCGCCGACTTGGTGCCCTCGGGCAGCTCCACTTGCAGGGCCTGCAGGGTGTGGGCCAGGCCGTGGTAGTAGGAAACCGCAACCAGCATGTCGATGATGGCCGCGTCGCCAATCTGCGATTGCAGGGCCTTGAAGGTGGCGTCGGAGACGCGGTGCTGGCGCAGAAGCTCCAGCACAAACTGCACCACCGTGGCGTCCTTGGGCGCCAGCCCCACCGGCGCGCGGAACTCCCGGATGGCGGCGATAACGTCCTCGCCGATGCCCGCCTCTTTAGCGCCCCGCATGTTGACGGTCCAGACGTAGTGGCCGTTGGCCTCCCGCGCCGCGGTGAGCACCGCCACGGACTTCACCCGCTTGTCCAGGGGCGACTCAAAGCGCACGTAGCCGCCCAGGGCCGCGTAGTGGCCGCCCGCCTGGGGGTTGTTCAGGATGGCGGCGTAGTTGCGCTGCACGCCGCCGCGGCTGGCGGTAATCTCGTCCCACACCGCCTGGCCCTCGGTTGTCATGGTCTCGCGTTTGGTGATGGGCACTCTGGACATGGTAGACCTCCACACTCAAATTATTCCTGGCAAACATCCTCCACCCTTCCCCAAGCCCTCAGCCCCCCAACCCCCTTCTCCCTCCAGGGAGTAGGGGGAATAAAGACGGTCTTCTGAGGGACACCCTCAGACTCCCGGCGGGGGCGGCGCCCCCAGTACCCATGCCTGGAGGCGAGGCTTTAGAGGCGCTCCTTGGTGGGCCCTGGGCAGTCGGTGGGAGACCCCTTCTCCCCCTTAGGAAGGGGGAGATACAGAGGGGGTCGCACTCACATCTCTACCGATCTCTCTTCAGTTAAGGGGAGAGACTTCGCACGCACCTTGATCCCTCTGCGTTCTCTGTGCCCTATGCGGTAAAACCGTCCCCCGTCTACTTGGTCCCGTTCTTGGCCCACAGGGCCTCCAGCACCGCGCCGGGGGACATGGGCAGGTGGGTCATGCGCACGCCAATGGCCCGGCTGATGGCGTTGGCGATGGCTGCCATCGGGGGCACTATCGGCACCTCGCCCACGCCGCGCACGCCAAAGGGGTGGCGCGGGTTGGCCACCTCCACGATTATGGTGTTGATCATGGGCAGGTCCAAGCTGGTGGGCATGCGGTAGTCCAGGAAGCTGGAGTTGACCATCTGCCCGTCTTTGTTGAAGAAGTACTCCTCGTTCAGCGCCCAGCCGATGCCCTGCACCACGCCGCCCTGCATCTGCCCCTCCACGTAGCTGGGGTGCACCGCCTTGCCCGCGTCCTGCACGATGGTGAAGTCCAGGATGGTCACCTTGCCCGTGTCGGGGTCAACCTCCACATCCGCCACCTGAGTGCTGAAGGCGTTGGTGGAGCCGCGCGGGTCTACGCTCGCCTGGCTGGAGATGGGGCCGCCGGTGCTGTTGAGCTGGCCCGCCAAGTCCTTGAAGGTCAGTTTCAGGTCGGGGTCCGACTTGTGCAGGAACACGCCGTCCACCAGGTCCACGTCCTTGGCGTCCACCTCCCAGATGGTGGCGGCCCGCTGGATCATCTTGCGCTTGATGTCCTGGGCGCACTCGTAGGCGGCCCAGCCGGTGGCGAAGGTCACGCGGCTGCCGCCGGTGAGGAAGGTGTAGCCCACCGAGTCGGTGTCGCCCACGCTGGGGCGCACATCCTCGGCGCGGATGCCCAACACCTCCGCGGCCTGCATTGCAATCGATGCGCGGCTGCCGCCGATGTCGGTGGAGCCCTCCACCAGGGTGATGGTGCCGTCGGCGTTGACGCCGATGCAGGCGCTGGACTGGTTGCCGATGTTGAACCAGAAGCCGGAGGCCACCCCGCGACCGCGATACTTGCCCTTGAGCGGCGTGCGGTACTGGGCGCTGGCCTTGGCTGCCTCCAGGCACTCGATGTGCCCGATGCGCGGAAACACCGGGCCATCGACGCGGCGGGTGCCTTCTTTGGCGGCGTTCATCAGCCGGAACTCGATGGGGTCAATCCCCAGCTTCTGGGACAGCTCGTCCACTACCTGCTCCCCGGCAAACGCGGCGATGGGCGCCCCCGGCGCGCGGTAGGCGGCGACCTTGGGCTTGTTCACCACCACGTCGTACCCTTCCGAGCGCATGTTGTCGATGACGTAGGGGGCAAAGATGCACTGGGCCCCGGCGGTCACCTGGGAGCCTGGCCAGGCGCCGGCGTCGTAGGCCAGCTCCGCCTCAGCGGCGACGATGCGGCCATCCCGGGTTGCGCCCATCTTCACGCGCACGTAGGCGGCGGAGGTGGGGCCGGTGCTCTCGAAAACCTCCGTGCGGCTCATTATCAGCTTCACTGGCAGGGCGCTCTTCTGCGACAGTAGGGCGGCGATGGGCTCGAGATAAATCGGAATCTTGCCGCCGAAGCCGCCGCCAATCTCCATGGGCACCACTTTGATCTTGGACACTGGCACCGCCAGCACCTTGGCGATGGCCTCCCGGGTGGTGAAGGCGCCCTGGGTGCTGGTCCAGATGGTCAAAAAGCCGTCGGAGTTCCACATGGCGGAGGCGTTCTGGGGCTCAATGTAGCCCTGATGCACCGTGCTGGTGGTGAACTCCCGCTCCACTACCACGTCGGCCTGGGCAAACCCAGCTTCGGGGTCGCCCTGCTGGTACTTGAAGTGGTTTGCGATGTTGCTGTGGGTGTTGGTCTTCTCCCCCAGCTCGATGGTGGTCAGGTCGTCCAAGAGCAGGGGAGCGCCCTTCTGCATGGCCTCCCGCACGCCGATGACCGCGGGCAGCACCTGGTAGTCCACCTTGATCAGCCCCAGGGCAGTCTCGGCGACGTGGGCGCTGGCGGCGGCGACTGCTGCCACGGCATGGCCCCGGTACAGCGCCTTGTCCCGCGCTAGGATGTTGTCCGAGGCGAAACGCATGCCCTGGTCCGCCTTGGGCATCTTGGCTACCGGCATATCCTGGCCCGTGATCACCGCCTTGACGCCGGGCAGAGCCAGCGCCTGGCTTATGTCAATGGAGCGGATGCGGGCGTGGGCATGGGGACTGCGCAACACCTTGCCGTACAGCAGTCCGGTGAGCTGCAAATCCACGCCGTACTTGGCGCGGCCGGTCACCTTATCGGTGCCGTCGTGGCGAATGGGCCGGGTGCCCACTACCTTGAACTCCTTGGTGGAAAGCACGATGTTAGAAGCCACTTGCATACCTCCCTTGAGTTGCGGTTAGAAGCGGTTGCCGTTGGTGCGATTTTACCACACTAGGTGGCCTGGCGCAGTCCTGATGTACACCCCCAAATCGCCCGTGTATACTTATCCTCCGGTGATTTCAGGATAACCAGGCCAGGTTCAATGAGGAGGTTCTATGCCAAACAAGAGGGGAACCGGACTTCTGATGGTCTTCTGCGACGTGCCCGCTGACAAGGAAAAGGACTTCAACAAATGGTACAACGAGGAGCACCTGCCCGACCTGCTCACCGTCCCCGGCGTGCTCAGCGCCGCCCGCTACGAAGCGGTGAAGAGCGGCCCCAAGCACCTGGCGGTGTACGAGCTGGAAACCGCGGCGGTGCTCCAGACCTCCGCCTGGAAGGACCGGCCCCGCAGCGCCTGGGCCCAGCGCGTCGGGCCGCGGGTCATCGGCAAGAACTTCATCAACAACGCCTACGAGATGATTCATCCCGCCAAGCTCACCCCCAAGCTCGCCCAGGCGGACATGTCCCCGGCGCTGCAGATTGGCCGTATGGACGCCGCGCCCCAGCATGACGCCGAGTGGAACAAGTGGTACAACGAGGTCTACACTGCCAACTACCAGAAGGTGCCCGGCTGCCTCCAGGCCCGCCGCTGGCGGGTGGTTGCGCCAGGCACGCCCAAGTACGCCGTGGTGTACGAATTCAACGACGTGCACGTCTCGGAAACCGCCGCGTGGGAGAAGCAGCGGGACATCAACCCCAACAACCCCAAGATGCGGTCCTACATGACCCATGCCACTGGCTCCCCCGGCGTTTGGCAGAAGACCTTCCAGCCGTGATGCTGCATCGCCATTGTGCCGCCTGGGTGGTGGCCGCTGCCCTGCTGTGCCTGCTGGCGGGGGCTGGTTTGTTGCCTGAGAGGGTGGCGGCCCAGGTTCTGCAACCGGCGCCCTTCCAGGCGGCGGCGGGTCCCTACCAGCTTACGGTGGAGGAGCGGCTTTCGGGCCTCTCCCTTGGCCGCGCCCAGTTCCTGGTCACGGTGCGGGAGCAGGCCACGGGCCGTCCGGTCACCGACGCGCGGGTGGCAGTGTGGTTCCAAAGCCCCCGGCCCAAAGACCGTGCCCAAACCCTGGCCCTGAGCGGGCCGGATACTCCGGGAGTCTACGAGGCGCGGGTAAATCTGGACTCGCCGGGCGTTTGGCAGGTGTCGGTGGAAGTAATCAGCCCGCTGGGCGTCGCAGTTGTAGACATCCCTCCGGTAGATGTGCCGGCCACGCGCCGGTTCACCGACGGCAGTTGGGTGTTCATCGGCGTCACCCTGGTGCTGGTGGCGGGCGCCGGTTATGTGTACTGGTCGGCGCGGCGGGCACAGAGAAGCGCCGCCGCCGTCTCTCCTGGGTCGGGACAGTGAGCTATGCGCTTTAACCCTTGGTGGCTGGGCGGGCTGGCGGCAGTGGCGGCATGGTGCTTCCTGGCGACGGTCAGCGGGGCGGAAGCCCACGGAGGCGTGGCCCCGGGGCAGAACGTCTGGACCGCGTGGAGCCCCAACCCCCTGCCCGCCTTCCTGGTGTTCCTGGCCGCCTACTTGTACCTCAAAGGGCTGCGGAACTGGGAGCGGCCCAGCCATCCGGTGAACCGATGGCAGCGCGCATCCTTCTTCGCTGGGCTGCTGGCGATCTTCATTGCTCTCCAGTCGCCGGTGGACGCCCTGTCCGACCACCTGTTCAGCATCCATCAAATCCAGCACGCCCTGCTGCGCATGATCGGGCCGCTGCTCATCCTGCTGGGCGCGCCGATGACCCCCATGCTGCGCGGGCTGCCTTCCTGGGCACTGCGCGGCGGCGTGCGCCCGTTGGTGGGGAACCCCCGCGTGCGCCGGGGCTACGAGTTATTGACCAACCCGGTATGCACCACCACCCTGTATGTGGGTACGCTGTACCTCTTTCAGTCGCCGGTGCTGCACAACTTGGCCCTGCGCAGCGACGCCTTCCATGAGGTGATGCACTCGGCCATGCTCTTCACCGGCATGCTGTTCTGGTGGGTGGTGATTGACCCCAAACCCCACCGGTCGCGGCTGCACTACGCACTGCGAATCCTCTACCTGGGGCTGGGCGTCATCCCTAACACCCTGCTGGGAGCGTTCATCACCTTCAACTCCGGTCTGCTCTACGAGGCCTACGGCGAGGTGGAGCAAATCTCCCGAATGTCCCTCCTCACGGACCAGCAGATGGGCGGGCTGGTGCTGTGGGTGGTGGGCGACATGATGAACATGATGGCCGCCGGGATTGTGATGATCATGTGGTACCAGCGGGAGATGGAGAACGACCGCCGCGCGGCGGCTGCCCTTGACCTCCCGGGGCCACATTCGTAGCGAGGTTAAAGATGACCGCCAGCCAGCAACGCCCCGCGCCGCTGTTCGATTGGTTCATCCCCATTGACGGCGATGGCGCCCGCGCCGGCACCCTCCGCGCGCAACGCCCGCCCGCCTTCCCGTACCTGCGCCAGGTAGCCCAGACCGCCGAAGACTGCGGCTTCCACTCGCTGTTGATTCCCACCCGGTTCGCCAACGGCCTCTTTGCAGAAGACGCCCCTCTGGCGGAGACCTGGACCACCGCCACCGCCCTGGCGGCAGTCACCAAGCGCATCCGCTTCCTGGTGGCGGTGCGGCCTGGCTTCGTTTCCCTGGGCCTCTTCGCGCAGATGGCGGCGGCGTTGGATCAGATTTCCCAGGGCCGCCTGGACTTGAACGTGGTGCCCGGCGGCATCCAGAACGACTTCGAGCGGCTGGGCGAGGTCAGCGACCACGCTACTCGCTACGAGCGGGCGGAGGAGTTCATGGCCGCCTGCCGAAAGCTGTGGCGAGAGCCGGGGCCGGTGGAGTTCCACGGCCAGTTCTACCGGCTGGACGGGGCCTACTGCGTGCCGGCGCCCCAGGGAGAAAGCCCCCGGTTTTACCTAGGCGGCGTGTCCGACCGGGCTATGGGCCTGTCCGCCCGCCAAGCAGATGTGCACCTGGCATGGATTGAGCCGCTGTCCGACATGGCCCGCCGGCTGGATTCGCTGCGACGTCAGTTCCAGCAGACCGGCCGCAACCCCGGCCTGGGTCTGCGCACCCATTTAGTGGTTCGGGATACTGAGGATGCGGCCTGGTCGGCGGCCCGCGAGTTGATCGACTTTGCCGACCCAGCGGTGCGGGCGCAACGCCAGTCGGCCATCGTGGGCACGCCCATGGTGGGTCAGCAGGCGCAGGCCCGGCAGGCAGTAGACCACCGGCTGGCGCCTCATCTGTGGAACGGGTTGTCGGAGGTGCGGGTCAACTGCGGCAGCGCCATTGTGGGTGCCCCGGAGCAGGTGGCGGAGGAGCTGCTGGCCTACTGGCGGCTGGGCTTTGACGAGTTTATCCTGTCGGGCTTTCCCCATGTGGAGGAATGCCGCCGCGTCGCCAGCCAGGTGGTGCCGCTGCTGCGGGACCGTATCCGGCGCGAGGTCGCGGGCGCCTGAGGCAATCAGTTAGCTCAAATCGTGAGTTAACCAAGCCATTGCCCCACTAACAGCCTTGTGTTAAATTACGTTCAGCAAAACGTGTGCGTTAGGTACAGGCGTTCCCAGCACCGGCAGAGCGAGTGTACTTGAGAGAAGAGGGATTGGATGGCTTATGTAACACCCCGGGACGGAGAAAACCCGGAAAGCCTGGTTAACCGTTTCCGTGCCTCGGTGCAGCACGCCGGAATTCTGCGCGAGCTGAAGGACCGGCGGTTCTTCAGGTCCAAGGCCCAGAAGGCGCGGTTAGCTGCCCAGCGAGCCGCCCGCCGCCGCCGCCGCCAGCGCCGTTAGGCCGGGGGCAGTCCGGGCACTGGTTCCGGCTGAAGAAAGCACGAGCCAGAGGCGCCAGCTAGCCGGGGCGATTTCAGCAACTGAGGGGAATGGTGGGGAAGGCACTGCCTCCTCGCCATTCCCCGGTTTGTTGTCTTTCGCGAACGTTTGGGCATCCGCTGGCTAGCTATGCTGCGCCAATTCAGTGGCGCACCGGCTACCTGCCGGTCAGAGGGCCCATGCTATAATCGAAGCAGGCCCGGTCGCGCAGACTTTGGCGCTGGGTTGTTTCCCCACCGCCGCGCGGTTCGGTGCTCCTGGATATGTCCCAGTAGCTCAGGGGATAGAGCGGCTGCCTTCTAAGCAGCGGGTCGCAGGTTCGAATCCTGTCTGGGACACCAC
>SHYG01000043.1 GCA_009692925.1 Dehalococcoidia bacterium | reverse complement strand
TGGGCAGGTGTTCCAAGAGGGGAGCACGGAGAGGGGTTTACTGGAACACCCAGCAGCATTATCATACGTGACAGGGACACGGGACTTTCGCGCGGTAGACTCTCTTATTTTGGCCTCATCGCTGTCCTGACGATGGGGACCACCTCAACATGCAGGCTAGGCATTAGCCATTGAGCGGTGAGCAGTCGCCAGGGAGTTATCGAGCCTTGCATCAGTATCTAAATCGTGGGCGGACGAAATCCCCCCAACCCCCCTTTGTAAACGGGGGGTTGGGGGGATTTCGTCCGCCCACCGTGAACCGCTTTATGCGGAGGTGGTGAGGTCAACCCAACCATGTCCGACGCACCCTTCTCCTTCACGGTGCAGCACCAACAGGGCCGGGCCAGGGCTGGCGAGTTGGTGACGCCCCACGGCCGGGTGGCCACGCCGGTGTTCATGCCCGTGGCAACCCAGGCCACGGTCAAGGCGCTGACGCCCGAAGAAGTGCTGGCCGCGGGCGCGCAGATGGTGCTGTGCAACGCCTACCACCTGTACCTGCGGCCGGGGGTGGAGATGGTGGCCCGCCTGGGGGGGCTGCAGCAGTTCATGGCGTGGCCCCGGCCCATCCTGACCGACAGCGGCGGGTTTCAGGCCTTTAGCCTGGGGGCGCTGCGCCAGGTGGACGAGGCGGGCATCCGGTTTCGCTCCCACCTGGACGGCAGCCTGCACCACTTCACGCCGGAGCTGGCCACCGCCAACCAGGAGCGCCTGGGGGCGGACATCATCATGTGCTTTGACCAGTGCATCGGCTACGGCGCCAGCAAGGAGGAGGTGCGCCAGGCCATGGAGCGCACCCACCGCTGGGCGCAGGGGTGTTACGACAGCCATGCCGCGTCAGCCACGGCGGAGCAGCAGGCGCTGTTCGGCATTGTCCAGGGGGGCACCTTCCCCGACCTGCGGGCCGAGTCGGCGGCGGCCATTACGTCGACCCCCTTCAGCGGCTACGCCATCGGCGGGCTCGCGGTTGGGGAGGACAAGGCCGTGATGTACGAGATTACCCAGCAGGTGGCTGATCTGCTGCCCGCCAACCGGCCCCGCTACCTGATGGGCGTGGGATCCCCCGAGGATTTGGTGGAGGGCGTGGCCCAGGGGGTGGATATGTTTGACTGCGTGTTGCCCACCCGGGTGGCGCGCAACGGGGCGCTGTTTACTCGCCGGGGCCGGGTGGACATCACCGCGCGCCGGTTTGCCGAGGTCACCGGCCCCATCGAGGAGGGCTGCGACTGCTACACCTGCGCCCGCTTCACCACCGCCTACCTGTGGCACCTGTTCCGGGCCAAGGAGTTGCTGGCGCTGCGGCTGGCCAGCATCCACAACCTGCGGTTCATCCTGCGGCTGATGGCGGAGATGCGGCAGGCCATCGTCGCGGACCGGTTTGAGGAGTTCCGGCGGGGGTTCCACGACGCCTATCGCCCCACCGACGAGGCGGTGCGCCAGGCGCAGAAAGAGAAGTGGCTGAAGGCGCGGGGCGGGTAGGGCGTCAGTAGGGGTTGCCAGGGCAGTCGCCGTGTAATACACTTGTATTACAATTTCGCGAATAGAGGGCTAACTGCAATGGGCACAAAATCGGTGCGGCTGGACGACGAGGCGGAACAGGCCCTGGAGCAAATCGTGCAGGCCACGGGGCTGTCAGTATCCGGCGCGCTGAAGCAGGGTCTCCTAGCGCTGAGGGCCCGGCTGGAGCAGCAGTCCACCCACACTCCCTACGAGATTTACGCCAAGCTGGACCTAGGGCCCGGCGGCTACGCCATCGCCCCGTCCACTGACGTTCGTAGCGGGGTTCGCCAGGCCGTAGCCAGGAAGCTGGGCAAGAAGCTGAAGCGGTGATCCTGGTGAACACCGGCCCCTGCGTCGCCCTGTTTGACCCGCAAGAAGGCCACCACCGGCGCTGCCGGGAGACGCTGGAGTCCATCCGGGAGCCGTTGCTCACCACGGCGCCCGTGCTCACCGAGGCTTTTCACATGCTCTCGCCCGAAAGCTATGGCTCCAGCCGGCTGCGAGAGTTCATTGCGCGTGGCGGGCTGTCGGTCTGGTTCATGGATGGGGCGGCCCTCCAGCGGGCCTTTGCGCTGATGGAGCAGTACGCCGACCATCCCATGGGTCTGGCGGATGCCTCCCTCGTCGTGGCGGCGGAGAAGCTGAACACCCGCAAGGTTTTCACCCTAGACCGGCGCGATTTTGCGGCCTACCGCGTCCGGCGTGGGCATCGGTACTACGGCGTTGAAATTGTTGGCTGAGCCGGTGCGCTAGGCGCGGAAGGAGCGGTGGTTCAAGGCGAGGGGACAGAGTCATTGACCTGAATCTCAAGCACTGGAAGGCCCGATGTCGCAGGAACCTCCTCCACAGGCCGGCGCATCTGCTGGATGGGCGAGATTCATTTTTATGAGGATGAGGGCGAGGACGACGACGACGGGGATGAGCGCGAAGTCCACGGCGCCGTCACCGCGGTCAACCAGGCCACGCGGGAGGTGACCATCCGGGGCAAGAACGGCGCGGAGGCCACCTACAAAGTTATGCCCTCCACCAAGCTAGAGAGCCACGGGCGGGCCAGCTTCGACGTCATCAAGCCCGGCATGAAGGTGGAGGCGAAGTTCCACCCGGTGACCAGGGAGCTGATGCAGTTGCAGGTGGAGGACTAGGGTAGCTAGCCGCCCGCCACCGCGGGGACGATGCTGACCTCGTCGCCGGCGTTGGTGGCGGTGTTCATCCCCTGGAGGAAGCGCACATCCTCGCCGTTGACGTACACGTTGACGAAGTAGCGCAGCTCACCCTTCTCGTCCACCAAACGGCCCTTGAAGCCGGGGTAGGTGGAATCCAGAGAGTCAATCAACTCGCCCAGGCTGCTGGCCTCGGCCTCTACCTTGTCCTGGCCGTTGGTCATCCGGCGCAGGGGCGTGGGAATGCGAACCATTACACCCATCCGGGGAACTCCTTCTTAAGCGGCTTCAGAATCAGTGACAGAATGCTTTGGCGGAGCATTTCACCCCCATCCCTTCGGCAAGCTCAGGGCAGGCTTTAATCCTCCCCCGTCGAGGGGGAGGAGACCCGTCCCTTCCCTCTTGACGGGGGAAGGTTAGGATGGGGGTGCGTCTCGGTCAAAGTTGACTTTGTTAGGGCCGCTATCCTTCGATTACGTCGCCGCTGACCAGGTCAACGCGCACGCCGGTGGTGCGCACCCAGGCCAAACCCCGGCGGATTTCCGCGTCTTCGCCGTCCAGCTCCAGCATCACCCACCCCATGTCCTCCTGGACGTCGGCGCGGCGGATGTTGGTGACAATCTTGAAGTCGCGGCCCAGCTGGTAGATCACGGGGTCCTTGACCAGGTTGCCTACAAAGGTAAGCTTGACTCGCTGCTTGCCCATCAGAGTGAACCACCGTTTCCGGCGGCCCGCTGGTTGTGCTCCTTCAGGGCTGCCTCAAAGGCGCGCATGCTGGGCTTGATTCGCAGGGGGTTCACCGTGTCGCTGACCACTTCCAGGGTCTTGAGGCCGTTGCCGGTGATGTAGGCCACCGCCAGGTCGTCGGGCTTGATGGCGCCGGACTCTGCCAGGTGCTTCAGGCCGGAGATGACCACGCCGCCCGCAGTCTCCGTGAAGATGCCCTCAGTTTCCGCCAGGAGCTTGATGCCCTCCGCCACATCGGGCTCGGGCACGGCGTAGGCGGTGCCTTCCGAGACCTTGAGCACTCGCAGGGCGTAGATGCCGTCGGCGGGGTTGCCGATGGCCAGAGACTTGGCCACGGTGTTGGGCCGCACCGGCAGCACGTGGGTCTGCCCGCTATTCCAGGCGGTGACGATGGGGGAGCAGCCCGCGGCCTGGGTCAGGTGCATGCGGGTGACCACCGCCGGGTGGTGCACCGTGTTCTGGTCCGGGCCGAAAGATGCGGAGGCGACGCCCTCCAGCAGCCCCAGGCAGGCCAACTCGTTAAAGCCCTTCCAAATCTTGGTGAACATGGCGCCGGAGGCTGAGGGAATCACCACGTGGTCGGGCAGGCGCCAGCCCAACTGCTCCGCCACCTCATAGCCCAGGGTCTTGCTGCCCTCGGCGTAGTAGGGGCGCATGTTGATGTTGACGAAGGCCCAGTGGTAGTTGTCGGCCACCTCGCTGCACAGGCGGTTCACCTCGTCGTAGTTGCCTTCCACCGACACCATGGTGGGGCCATAAACTGCCGCGCCGATGACCTTGCCCCGCTCCAAATCCGAGGGGATGAACACCACCGACCGGATGCCCGCCCGCGCGGCGTGGGCCGCCACGCTGCACGCCAGGTTGCCGGTGGAGGCGCAGGCCAGAGTGTCGAAACCGAACTCCACCGCCTTGGTGGCGGCCACGGAGACCACGCGGTCTTTGAAGGAGAAGGAGGGGTTGACGCTGTCGTTCTTGATGTAGAGGTTGCGCAGCCCCAGCTTCTTGCCCAGGTTGCGGGCCTTGAGCAGGGGGGTGTAGCCGGCGTTGATGTCCACCGGGTCGGTGGAATCGGCGGGGAGCAGGTCTTTATAGCGCCAGATGCTTAACGGCCCCTGGGCGATGCGGTCGCGGCTAATGACCTCAGCGATGGTGGAGTAGTCGTAGATGACTTCCAGCGGGCCGAAGCAGTAGTCGCAGACGTTGAGCGCCTCGCCGGGGTACTCCCGGGCGCACTCGCGGCATTTGAGACCTTGGGTGAAGTCCACCGGCGCTAAACCCTCCAGTGCAGAACCTACGATGTCACCGCAGAGACGCAGAGAGCGCGGAGATTCCTGGGGATAACCTCTCTGCGGTTGATAAAAGCACAGATAGATACCCGCCCGGCAAACACAGCGGGGGATAGTGGAGATGCTAGCAAAGCGCGCAAGGGGTTGTCAACCTGGGGCGAGGGCGCCAGGGCCGTTCAGTTATCATCACAACGTTTGGCCAGGCGCTAATCGAGTAGTCCTTCCGCAAAGGGATGTATCGAGACCAGCATTCGCCGGATGATTTGGATTACCGTGGTTGGGGACCCGCCGGGTCTTGAGACGCGGGCTCCGCTTCCCTCCGAAGTCTCTTCCAGACGATGAAACCACTAACTACGGGAATGACTACCATCATTTTAAATATCAAGAGTAGCCAACCCGTAAGTTGATCTTTGTACTTTAACGGCTCATCCCACAGCAGAGTTTCCGTAATCTTAAGGCCCGGGACGAGGTTAAAGAAATGCCAAAGGTAGAATTGCCGTAATGCCCAGACCTCTCCACTCGGAACAGGGGGGGCAAATTGAGCATAACCCAGATCGCTGAGCATGCCAGATAATGAGGCAAAACATACTGCGGCAAGATACAATACGCCTATGGACGAAACGAGGGGCCACATGAACCCCCGGCGGTACAGCCACATGTACAGGCGGCCGCGCCCATCCCAAATACCCCAAGTCCATAGGGCCAGCACTATGAAAAACAGGCCGAGCACGACGCCATGAACTTCGGAAGGCAACTTTGCCCGACTCCATGAGAGCAAACTCATTGCAATCCCTGCAGGGACAACGATTAAGACAAATCCTAAGACTAATCCAACGACCGGCGCTCCCAGGAATGAACCGAGTAGCTGAGCGGCTACTCGTAGCCGCTCACCGGAATCTGGGCCAAAACTTAAGGTCCATACTAAGGTATGCCAGTACCAACAACAAAATCATGAAGAAAGAGGAGAAGGAAGTGGTTCAACTCCAAAAGCTGGGTCGCGGGAGAAGATCAAGCCAAGGAGCGCCGCTGGCAACATCCAGAGGAAGAATAGATAGAGTTTGACGGCGTTATTGCGCATCCACCCACTGGCAATCTCGAGACCGCTGCTGAAGCTAATCATGGCATATGGCCCTCAGGACATAGGCTCACGCAGAATTCCAACTTGTGCACTTCACCGAGTTTAGTGCCAGTATCTTCCATAATCAACCGAGCGGTGTCAGTAGGGGAAGCATCCCATACCCTCCTGCTATAATTCCCTCCCGTGAGCCACCCAGCTATCAGCTTGTTTTCCATACCCACCCTCGTCCCCGCTGCGGAGACCGCCATCACCCAGGTGATTCTTCTGCTGCTGCTGCAGTTGGCGGTGATCCTGTTGGCCGCCAAGGTGGCCGGGGAGCTGGCCCTGCGGCTGCTCCACGCGCCCCCCGTGCTGGCGGAGCTGGCCGCCGGGGTGCTGATAGGCCCCTACGCCCTGGGGGGAGCGGCCATCCCCGGCTTTGGCCCCCTGTTCCCCCTGCCCGCGGGCGCCGCCGCCGGGGGCCTGCCGGTGGGCAGCGAGTTGTTTGCCCTGGCCCAGCTTGGCTCCATTGTGCTGCTGTTCCGGGTGGGGCTGGAGACCAACCTGCGCCAGTTCCTGACCTACGCCGGGCCGGCCACCGCGGTGGCCCTGGGCGGCGTGGCCGCGCCCTTTGCCCTGGGAGTAGCGGCCACGGTGCTCTTTGGCTTTGCCGGGCCAGCGGGCATCTGGTCGCCGGAGGCCCTGTTCATGGGGGCCATCCTCACCGCCACCTCCGTGGGCATCACCGCCCGGGTGCTGGACGACCTGCACCGGCTGGAGTCTCCGGAGGGAATGGTCATCATTGCCGCCGCGGTGGTGGACGACGTGCTGGGCATCCTGGTGCTCACCGTGGTGGCCGGCATCAGTATTGCCGGCGGAGGTTTCTCCTGGGGCGGCGTTGGCTGGGTAGCCTTCAAGGCGGTGGGCTTCTGGCTGGGCCTCAGCGGACTGGGTATACTGGCCGCCTCCCGCATTGAGCGCGCCATCGGCTGGTTCCGCGTTCCTGGCGCGGCGGTGGCCCTCACCCTGGCCCTGGCGCTCTTGGCGGCGGGACTGGCCCAGGTCTTTGGCCTGGCCTTCATCATCGGGGCCTTCTCCATGGGGCTGGCCCTGTCCACCACTGAACTGGGGCATCGAACAGAGAAGACGCTGGCCCCGGTGGCCGACCTGCTGGTGCCGGTGTTCTTTGTCACGATGGGGATGCTGGTGGACGTGGGCGCAATGCGGCACGCGGTGGTCTTTGGGCTAATCATCTCCGCCTTGGCGATTATCGGCAAGGCCTTCGGCGCGGGACTGCCGGCCCTGGCCACCGGCTTCAACCTGCGGGGCAGCCTCCGCATCGGCGCGGGCATGGCGCCCCGGGGAGAGGTGGCCCTGATCATCGCGGGCATCGGACTGTCCCAGGGGATCATCGGCCAGGACCTATTCGGCGTCAGCATCATGATGACGGTTATCACCACCATCGCCGCCCCGCTGGCGCTGGCGCCCCTGTTCCGGTGGCCGGGCAGCGGGCGGCGAGGCGACGCAACCGCGCCACCCCGTTAAATGCGGGTGGGGTATAACTCGCATACCCTATATGCTTCACTTATCCTGCTTGCAGAGGTCGTTATGCCCAAGCCCATTGGAACCACGAAAATCATTGCCATCGCCGTCCTTGGGATTCTGGCAACGCTGCTGGCGGGACTCAGCGCCGCGGCCTGTCAGTCCGCCGCCGCGCCAACCACATCGCCGCCGGGGACCGCCGCCACGACGACCGCGCCCGCAGCTTCGGCAACTCCGGTGCGGCCCGGCGCCACTGCGTCCGTCACACCGACGGCCAGCACCCTGACGGGGCATGACGGCTGGGTTTACTCGGTGGCCTTCGCCCCCGACGGCAAGACCCTGGCTTCCGCCAGCGGGGACGCCACCGTGAAGATTTGGGGTGTCGCCACGGGGCGGGTGCTGCGGACCCTGACCGGCCACGAGGGAGAGGCTTACGCCGTGGCCTTTGCTCCCGATGGCAGAACCCTGGCCACCGGCAGCGAGGACAACACCGTTAACCTGTGGGACCCCGCCAACGGCAGCCTGCTGCGCATCCTGGAGGAGCACGAGGACTGGGTGGAGTCGGTGGCCTTCTCCCCCGACGGCAAGACCCTGGCCGCCGCCGGCGAGGATGTGACGTTGCTGCCCCCCCCTGGAGTAGGGGGTAATTGGGTCATTGAAATGGAGAGGGTGTGGGACGAAAATCCCCCCAACCCCCCTTTGCAAAGGGGGGTTGGGGGGATTTTCGTCCCACACCGCTAGTTGCCTCCGGCGCATTGCCGCCACCGCCAGTCGTCAACCCGTACCCCCGCCCCCTGGCGAGAAGATGCCGGGCGGAGTTAGAATCTTGCAGAATAATTCCATGAGGAGGCATTCATCACCATGATTGGCGTGCTAACACACCACTGGGCCAAGGCAGACCAGACGGCGGCGGCCCGCAAGCTGCTGGAGGGCAACGGCGTGGCCCAGAGCAAGCACCGGGGCTTTGGCGCCCGCCACACCATGTACTCCCTCGCCGACGCCACCAAGATCACCACCCTGGTGACCTGGCAAAGCAACGAGATTTACGACGCCTGGCGCGCCAGCCCGGAGCGCACCCGCGCCATGTCCGGCGCGGACAAGCTGTGGGCCAAGCCGCCGGAGTCGGAGCGGTTTGAGATGTCGGGCTAGGCCCGTGCCTAGGACGGGCTGCGGGGATTGGGGGATTAGGGGATAAAATACCCGGTCCCATCCCCCAATCCCCTAATCCCGGCAAATACCCCGCGTCCCCTGCCGCGCGTTGACTTGCTTCCTAAAACATGGTATAGGGTAAGCAATCTGACCAGGCTTGGCCGCCAGAGCCGTTTCCCGAACCGTTTTGCAATATGGCTCGGCGCCAAAAAGGAGTTGGACTATGACCAGACCCCGGAGCAACCAAGCTACTACACCGGCAGCCAAACCCAAGCTCAAGATCTTCAACTACGACACCGCCAAGATCGGCGAGGAGTTGGGGTCCTACGAATACCTGCTGACCCAGGAGATGGTGAACACCTTCCGCGCCGCCGTAAGCGACCCGGAAGCCGCTTTCCCAACCCTGGGGGTCAAGCACGACGCCACGTCCCTGGCCATGGTCTACGAGGACAACGTTGGCGGCGTCAACGCGGGGAACGAGGTGGAGTTCTTTAACGCGCCGATTGCCGGCAAGAAGATCCGCGTTACCGGCCGCATCCACGACAAGTACCTGCGCCGGGACAAGCCCTACCTGGTGATTGAGGCCACCGCCACCGACGAGGATGGCCGCCTCCTGGAAAAGCTGCGCACCTACCAGATGAAGAAACCTGACGAGGTGGGAAAGAAATGGCAACCCGCAAAATAGAGGTCAGCGCCAAGATTCCAACGGTAACCAAGCACATCACCCAGGAGAGCATCAACCAGTTTGAGGCCTGCGGCATCCTGGACCGGCAGAACATTCACAACAGCCCGGAGCTGGCCAAGCAGCGCCTGGGCACCACCTTCCCAATCGCCTCGGGGCGCATGTCGGTGGTGTATGCCACGGAGGCCCTGCGCAAGTTCTTTGGCCCCCAGGTGTTCAACCACACCGGCACGGTGAACCTCAAGTTCCTGCGCCCGGTGAAGTCGGGAGACACCGTCACCGTCACCGGCGAGGTCAGCGCGCGCCAGCCCGCGGAAAAGGGCAAGGGCACCATGGTCACGGTGAGCCTGCTATGCCAGAACCAGAACGGCGACCAGACCGCCGTGGGCGTGGGCACCGCGGTAGTCCCCTAGGGGGGCGCACCGCCTCCGGTAGAGGTGCAACCCGCCGGGATCAACAGATCGGATGCGAGACGTAAATCCCCCCACCGCCCTTTGCAAAGGGGCGAGGGGATTTCGTCGAATACTATCCAGACCGCAAGGCTTGCAAAAGAGCAGGAGCGCCATGCCCCAGTTCGGCAAAGTAGAAGTCGAGATTGCCTACTGCGTTCCTTGAGGCTACCACGCGCTGGCCGTGTGGCTGGCCATGGAGATCTGGCGGTCCCAAAACGTGGGAGACATCGCCATCAAGATGACCCCCGCCGGTGGGGGCCGCTTGGAGGTTTACCTTGACGGGGTCAAGATCTTCGACCGCAAGGACGAGGGCGGCAAGTATCCCGAGATGAACCGCGTCAACGAGCTGAAGATGCTCGTCGGCGACAAGATTTTCGAGATTGATGAGGCGCGGGAGAAGGGCCAGTAGGGGGCACCCTCACCCCAACCCTCTCCCAAAGGGAGAGGGAGCCAGCGGCCAAAGTTCCCCCTTCTCCCGTCGAGGGGAGGAGGCCTGTCCCTTCCCCCTTTATGGGGGAAGGTTTAGGATGGGGGTGAAAAGCCTCGCCAGGACACTTTGTCAGGGGTTCTAACGCATCTCCCAACGCATCTGAAGGAGCACACAACGTGGCCAACGGGGAACATATTGAGCTGTTGAAGTCGGGGCCGGCGGCCTTTGCCCGCTGGCGGGCGGACAACCCCTCGGCCACTTTAGACCTGTCGGGGGCCGACCTGGGCGGGCTGGATCTGACAGGCGCCAAGATTCGCAACGCCAACCTCCAGGGGGCCAACCTGGTCAACGCCCGGCTCACCCAGGCCAGTTTGGCCGGGGCCGACCTCACCGAGGCCGACTTCACCGGATCGGATATGTTCCGGGCCTCCCTCACCGGGGCCAACTGCCGGCGCGCCAACCTGACCAACGTCAACCTCTTCTGGGGCAATCTGCAGCGCTCCAACCTGCAGGGGGCCTCCCTGCGCATGTCCCGGCTGGTGCGCGCCTCCTTCATGGGGGCGGACCTCACCGGCGCCGACGTGAGCATGGCTACCATGATTGAGGTGGACCTGCGCAACGCCAATCTGACCAACGCCAACTTCCAGGGCTCCAACATGAACGGCGTGGACATCAGCCGCTCGGTGCTGGCGGGCGCCGACTTCACCAAGGCGATGCTCCGCGACTCGATGTGGATTATGACCGACATGCGCCAGGCCAACTTCAACCAGGCCAGCCTGCATCGCTCCGACCTTAGCATGGCCCTCTGGGACGAGACGACTCGCTTCCCCAAAGGCTTCGACCCCAAGAACACCGGCAGCAAGGACGTGGTGGACTGAGCCCGCCCCTGTGCCCCGCCCCTGTGATAGAATCGCCTCGTTGGGGGGAATCCCCTCAATCCCGCTTTCCTTACGCTGCGCTAGTGCCTCCCGACATAGGGACATAGGGAACGCAACGCAAAGGGCGGGCCATCGTGAGTCGCTGCTAATGCCAGTCCTGCAAGTTATCGGCAACCGCCCCGGCGCGGGCAAGACCTGCGTCATCGGCGCGCTCCTGTCCCGCCTGGCGCAGGACGGGCGAGTGGCGGGATACTATCGCCCCTTGTCGGCATCGCCCCAGTCCGACCCCGATGTGGCCTTCTTCGCCCGCTACCTGCCCGGCATTGACGCTGGCGCGCCGCCGGTGCCCGCTCCCCATCCGCTGCCAACATCCCAGGCCCTGGATCAGCCCGCGGTACAGAAGGTCGCGGAGGCGCTGACCGCGCTGCGGGCCATGGCGGAGGTAGTGCTGGTGGAAGGCCCCGACCTCGTCACCGCGGGAGGCGCCGCGTCGCCCCTGGCGGCGGAGATGGCCGCCCGCCTGGAGACTCGGGCGCTGCTGGTGTTCCGCTACGCGCCGGGGCTGAGCACGGCGCAGGTGGCTCAGGCCGCCACCTTCTTCGGAAACAGCCTGGCGGGCATCGTCGTCAACGCCGTCACGCGGCACCGATGGCGGCAAGCGCAAGAGCTGCTGACGGAGCTGCGAGCCCAGGGGCTGCCGGTGCTGGGGGCCATCCCGGAGGACCGCGCCATGCTGGCGGTCACAGTCAACCAGATTGCAGACCACCTGGCCGGGCGCTTTATGGAAGCACCCGAGGGCCAGGGGCCGGATAACCAAGACGCCTGGGTGGAGCGGTTGCTGCTGGGCGGCAACATCATGGACTCGGGGGCCATCTACTTCGGGCGGCTGCCCAACCAGGCGGTGATTACCCGCGCCGCCCGGCCGGACATTCAGCTGGCTAGCCTGACTCCCAACACCCGCTGTTTGGTGCTCACCGGCGGCGGGGAGCCTACCGAGTACATCCAGGTGGAGGCGCGCCAGCGCGGGGTGCCGCTAATCCTGACGCCGGGAGACACCATGACCACCGTGGCGGCGCTGGAGGGCCTGCTGGGGCGGGCCAACCCCTACAGCCCGCACAAGCTGGAGCGGTTCAGCCAGCTCGCGGAGCAGCATTTGGAGCTGGCGGCGCTGGAGCACAGCCTCAGGTAAGGCAGCTAGCCCATCGGGCTAGCTGCCCCAGCAACGCCTCCACCACTTCCCTGATGGGCGCGCACTGCGGCTCCATTAGGGTCAGTTGGCTGTCGGTGTCTCTGCGGAGCTTCCAGTCGCTGAACGCCTCACGGAACACGCGGTTGTTGGGCAGGAAGTCATCCAGGAAGTCCAGGGTTTCAAACCCCACAACCCGCAGGGAATCCGGCTCGACGCGGAACATAATGTTGTCCAGCAAATGCTCCGACAAAGCTTTCTGCGGGCCGCCAATCTCAATAAACAGAGTGTCCAGGGTGGCGTCGTAAACTGCGCTGACGCCCTCTTTCTCGACCCGGTCCAGATAGTCGCAGTTAGCTTCTCTAAACCGCGCTGGGTCAAACTGCAAAGGGTCGTGCGCCATTAGCCACCTCATCTTGCGAATGTCATTCTGAGCCGCAGCGAAGAATCTAAAGAATCTGGAGTGTTGCTTCGCCCACTACTTTAGATTCTTCGCCTTCGCTGCGGCCACGGCTCAGAATGACAGTTTTGCAGCTATGCGATGCTCTTTAGACTTCGATTGCCTGACTAGCATCACCCATCACTGTAGATATTTACGCAAGGGTATGCAAAATGGCATAACCGAAAGAGGCCGGTGGCCCCTCAGCCGAGAATCCCCTATAATGCAGCTAGCAACTCCGGGGATTCTCCCCTCCAGGGAAGGTTTATGGACCTGGTTTTCCAGCGCGGCGACGCCGCCCGCCCCAAGGGCCACGCCCTGGCCTTCTTCCGCGTGACCACCGAGCCGGATAAGGTCTACGCCACCTACATGGTGGTCCTGCCGGTGAAGGCGGACCTGACCAAGTATGTGCCGCCGTTCCTGGCATCTCACCTGGGCAGCATGTCCCTGTCCGACTTCTCCGCCTTTGCCATGCCCCCGGTGCCCGAGGCAGTGGCGACCCTGCGGGAGTTGGAGCTTCTGAGCCAGCTTCGGGACGACGACCTGGTGGAGGCGGGCAGCCTGTTCTCCTTTGACATCACCCGGCTCATGGAGTCGGTGAATCAGGCGGTGCAGGCTTACTCCCAGCTCTGCTCCAGCTACTTCACCGCGGCGGAGTCCCGCCCGCGGGAGGTGGCCCCGCAGCCAGGCGGCAAACCGCTGCCCGCCGGGTCACCGCCCGCGCAAGACCGCTCCTACCAGGTCAACGAGGTGCTCTACGGGCTGATGAGCGAGGCAGACAAGCTGGCCGACCTCTCTCGCTTGCTGGGGCGGCTGCGCTTTGCCCAGGAGGGCCGGGACACCGCCACCGTGGCGGAGGTGAACGAGGAGATTTCCACCCTGGGCCGCCACCTGCCCGATAGCTTTCAGGTGACCGGCCTGCTGGCCGCCGCCCAGAATGTTTCGGCCCGGGGCTCTCGCCTGGCCCAGCTCTACCTGGAGCGGTGCTTCCGACTGGCCGCGGGCGACTCCTCCAGCGCCCTGGCCCTGGAGGAGCAGATCCGGGGCCTGCAAGCCTTGGGGTAGGCCCCCGCTCCCTTGGGGACGGGTTCGCCGCAGAGACGCAGAGAGCGCGGAGATTATATAGGGTGTGCCGGGAGCGCTATCCGCGTTCCCTGGCCATCCTTCGACACGCTCGGGGTGAGCGGGTTGGACCGACGCCCCATTTGCAGTGACCCGGAGGCAGGATGATGCAGCGATACCGAGTCGGTGGCCTGGCGGGCAGCCTTCTGGCGCTGCTGCTGGCGCTGGCGGCCTGCGGCGGCGCGGCAGCACCGGAGTTGCCAGCAACGCCAGCCGCGCTGGGGAAGAAGGGAGTCTTGCAATTCAGGTACACCAATGAAGTATTTCTGGGCCAGGGCCTGACGCTGGAGGATTTTCCGCCCGGCGCCGTGGTAAATGTGCTGCCAGGGCAGCGTATCAGCGAAGAGTTTCTGAACCAGCAGCTGGAAATCGAGGGCGGTCAGCCGGTGTACGGGCGCACCCAAATCAGCTTCGACCCAGCTAACCCCAAGGTGGCGGGGTTGACCTTCGAGGTGGCTTCGGTGACGCGGTTTGGGCCGGTGTTCACCCAGCCCTTCCCAGAGCTAATGCGGAACCGATGGAACAGTTTCTTCCCCTTCACCGTGGAGGTTTTTCCGCCGCGCTAGCACGCCTCCGCCCCGCTGGGGACGAGTTTCACCACAGAGGACACGGAGAACACGGAGAGTGGTCTAAAATAACCTCTGTGCTCTCTGTGGTGAAAGGACGGAATCCAAGCAGCAACAAGACCCTGGAGGCATCCGCACCCGTGGCCTACCTGTCCCGCCTGGTGCTCACCAACTTCCGCAGCCTGCTGCAGCTGGATCTGGCCCTGCCCGCCGGGGTGGTGGTCTTCTTCGGCGACAACGCCCAGGGCAAGACCACCCTGCTGGAGGCGGCCTATCTCCTCGCCATTGGCCGCTCCTTTCGCGCCGACGCCGAGCGCGAGGTGCTGAACTTCCAGGCCGCCGCTGGTGGCGAATCGGCCCTGGTGGGCGGCCATATAGCGAAAGGCGGAGAGTCGGACGCGCTCCACCTGCAAATCTACGTAGGCTTCCGCCCCGTGGGCGCCGCCCCTGCCGCCGCCGCGGGCCCGGATGCCCTGGAGCAGGCGCCCCAGCGCCCTGGGCTGAACTACTCGGTGCAGAAGGAGGTGCGGGTCAGCCGCTCTCGTCGCACCGCCGCCGGCCTCGTGGGTCTGCTGGGGGCGGTCCTCTTCAGCGCCGAGGATATTCAGCTGGTGCAGGGGCCTCCCAGCGGTCGCCGCCGCTACTTGGACATCCTGTCCTCCCAGGCCGACCCGATGTACCTGAAAAGCCTCCAGCGCTACCAGCGGATGGTGCAGCAGCGCAACCGGCTGCTGCGGGCGCTGCGGGAGGGCCGCGCCCAGGCGCCGGAGCTCGAGTTCTGGGACCAGGAGCTGGTGCGGGAGGGATCGCTGATAACCTGGCAGCGCCGCCAGGCCACCATCGCCCTGTCGCGGCTGTGCGACGCCGAGTACCGGCAGCTCAGCGGGTCGGCGGAGGAGCTGACGCTGCGGTACCAGCCCAGCATGCCCCCGGGGGAGGATTTGGCGGACACGCAGCGGGGCTTCAGGCAACGACTGGCGCGCCTGCGCCCGCGGGAGCTGGCGGCGGGCGCAACTCTGCTGGGGCCGCACCGGGACGACTTTCTGCTGCTGAGCAAGGGCGTGGACCTGGGCGTCTTCGCCTCCCGGGGCGAGGCGCGCACCCTGGCGCTGGCCCTGCGGCTGGCCGAGGCCGCCTACCTGTCCGCTGCCCGGGGCGACGAGCCCGTGGTGCTGCTGGACGACGTGCTGTCGGAGCTGGACGCCTCCCGCCGGCGTCTGGTGCTGCAGAAGGTGGCGGGGTACCAGCAGGCGTTGATTACCACCACCGACCTGGCGCCGGTGGCCGCGGCCTTCCAGGAGCTGGGCGTGCGGGCCAGCTACTTCCGCGTGGCCGGCGGCGCGGTGACGGCGGCGGAGTGAGGGCGCCCGGTATCGCACCAGTGGAGGCTCACCTCCCTCACAGCTATATCACAAACCATATTGACAACTATTACAATCCCTGATATTATTCTAACAGCTAGTCATTTTACGAAAGGGGGTCGTGTCATGCCTCAGATGCTAACGCCAAGCGGAGTACTACGCCGGCATCCGACTCCCCGGAGCTTAACTTTACTGTAAAGCAGCAGGTGGCAGACATCCTGGAGGACGCGCAACCGGAGCGCCAGACACCCGCTCCGTCACCCAAGGCCCGTCCCGCCGGGTGGGGCTACAGCGCGCCCTGGACCGGGGTGCGTTACTACTCCTTCTAACAGGCTGCTGAAAAACCCCGATCTTGCGAAAAATGGACGGGCTCTCAGATACGAAAATTGGGACGATTTCGGGCCGTCGACCCCTTTTTCAGCACCCTGCTAAACCAGCTAAACCAGCCATCTCAGCCAGTAATCCCGTGGGGCCCCGATTCGTCGAGGCCCCCTTTCTTTTGGAGAGCGGCGGTTTACCCCCGCTGCCTGAACGCTTTATCCGTGGCGCACGCAACCCCCCTGCTCCTAACGCTCGTAGCACTTCAACTCTATCTTGTTGCCCTCGGGATCCCATAGGTAGAAGGAGGGGCCGTTGCCCGCCGAACCCCAGCGGGGCGACACCGGCCCAGCCACGGTAATTCCCCGCGCCTTCAGGTTGTCCATCAGGGCCGCCATGTCCGTGGACTCCAGCACCAGGCAGAAGTGGTCCACGTTGGCCCCGCCTGCACTGGAACCGGCCGCCGCCCCAGCTTTTTCGGGACTGGGCCGCAGGTCAATCAGCGACCGGTCCGACACCCGCACCGACACAAACCCCACCTGCCCGCGGCGGAACTGGTCCAGCCGCAGCACCTCCAGCCCCAGCACGTTCCCGTAAAACTCCAGGGCGGCATCCATGTCCTTCACGTTGACCACCAGGTGGTCCAAACCAATGACACGCACCTCTTGCCACCTCGCTATACAGAATGGCAACAATATAGCATGGGCCGCCGCGAGTCACCAACTCAGGCACGGAGTATACCCATCCCGGCGGCAGGAGGCGGATGGCAAGATCAAAGTGGCGGGTTGAAGCCCGGCGGAGGCGGGGGAGGCGCGTGGCGGAAATTACCGGAGACGGCCGGTATGCCCTGCTGGCGCCCTGCCCACCGCTTACCGTCACCCTGTGGCGCGCCCGCGAGGAGGCGGCGGAAGCCAAACAACGCCTGGATCAAGCAGGGTGTGGCGGCCAGTGCAACCCCCGGCTGCACCATATAGTTGACCTGACGGAAGCCAGCCAGCTTTTCCTGCTGCCCCAGCGGTGAGGGGGCAGGGAGGGCCGTCCCTTCTCCCCCTGTGCAAAGATGCGTGATGCTAGTTGTCCGGCATCCACTTCTTACCGATGTCATTCTGAGCCGCAGCGAAGAATCTAAAGTAATGGGGACAGCACTGCCGCAATGTTTCAGATTCTTCGGCCGTCCTTCT
>SHYG01000042.1 GCA_009692925.1 Dehalococcoidia bacterium | reverse complement strand
GGTTACTTCAGCACTATGGTATGCATGGCCGAGGGAAAAGACGCCAGGGGGTTGGGGGTCCACTGCGCCACCCGGGACCCCACACCCCACGGCACATTCACGTACCCAACGCCTATATAGTACTGCTCTTCCCGCAGCACCTTATAGAGCTTGTTAAAAGCCTCCGGCTTCTTGAGGGGGTCGAGGGTCCCCAGGGCTTCGTCCACTTGTTTGTACAGCGCGGGGTCCTCGTGGGCGCGAGCCCCAATGGTGGGACTCCCGTGGCTTGACCGGATGATGGAAGCGGGGTCTCTTCTGGCCTCGTTATCATGCCACCGGATCTCCCCGCGGATCCCGCCCTCAGTATTACGAATTTTCTGAATGTTAGATTGATCGCCAACCACTACCACCACGTCCAGCCCCAGCTCCTTCTTCCACATGTCGGCGGCCAGTTGGGCCGACTCAGGGAGATTCGGAACGGCGGTGGATACCCAGGTATTGATTTTCAGCTGGCCAAAACCCTTGCCGCCGGGGTAGCCGGCCTCCGCCATCAATTGTCTCGCCTTGACCGGGTCATAGGGGAAGGGATCCAGGTCTGGGCTGTAGCCAAAGGAGCTGGGAGTGACATAGACCCACCCCTTGGGTACGAACACCTCGGCCCCAAAGAGCTGGTTCTGGAACACCTTCAAGTCCAAGGCGTAGGCCATGGCCTGTCGCACTTTCTTCTTGCTGAAGGGGACATCCGGGTTCCAGGCCCCGCGGAACTCCGAGGCAATATAGAAACCCTCGGAACCAAACACCAGGCGGCCCCCAGTCCCTTCAATCTGCTTCCGGGTGGCCAGACTGACGGGGGCGATATCCGCTTCTTTAGCCCGAAGGGCGGCCACCCTGGTTGCCTCTTCGGGGATGTTCCGGAGGTCCAGAGACTTGAAGTTTACTCTCCGGTCGGAAGGGAACCCGTTCTTGGCTTGAAAGTAGTATTCGTTGAACCGTTCGAACTCCATGGACGCCTGGGGAACGTGGCGCGTTAGCTTCATGATGCCGGCGCCTACAGGATTGGTGTCGTAGGCCCGGTCCAGATCCTCATCAAACAGCTTTGCCCGCTTGGGCAGCACCCCGTACCAGTCGGCGCCGGCTTCGGAAACGAGCTCGGCCAAGCCAGTGTCCGGTGACTTGTTGGTCAGCGTTACCGTCATGGGCCCCGTCTGCTCGATCTTTTCCGTGTTCTTGGCGGCGCTCTGGGACTTCGACATGGTGGAATGGGTCATGGACTCGGGGCCAAAATCGTAGAGCCAGGTGTAGGCGACGTCCGCCGCGGTGATGGGCTGACCGTTGTGGAAGGTCAGGCCGTCCCGGACGGTGAAGGTCCAGATCTTGCCATCGGGAGAGAGATTCCACGCGGAGGCGATGCCGGGGATCAGCTCCATCTTTTCGTTGGCGGTGAGGAGGAACCCGTGCACGAACCGGGCGTAGCTATTGCCTGCGCCAGAACCTATGCTGAAGTTGAACCGTTCATTGCCGAAGCCGCCCGCCAGCACCGTCAGCTTGCCGGGGTTGATCACCGGCGCCTGGGGCGCCGCCACCGTAGCGGGCACCGCTACCGGGGCCAGTGTAGCTCCGGGCTTGGCCGGCGTGGCCGTGGCCGCGGCGCCGCAGGCAACGGCCAGCGCCAGCGGCAGAAGCAACGCTAGTCCCAACAGTGATGAATACTTTACTCCAGCTTGGCCAAGCAGCCGCATGTTCTACCTCCTGACCTATCTAGCGAAACTCGCTTGATGCTAGCACTAAGTCTACGGACTGTCAATTGAACTGGGGTCCTCTCATCGTCGCCGGTTACTATAAACGTAAATCTGAGCCGAATTTCGACACATTCCCATCGTTTGAGCGATGTGCTAAACTACGCTGGCATGAAACGCGCGCCAACGCAGATGGCTGGCGTGGTTGGATAAAGTCGGTACAGCAAAGGAGAATGCAACGTGACGGTCACGTCCACGAAGGATATTTCACTGATGGCCCACTTGATGCGGCGCGCCGGGTTTGGCGCCAGCCGCGACGAGTTGGAGGCTGCCGCCGCCAAGGGCTACGAAGCTACTGTGGAGGAACTGCTGAATCCGGGGGACGAAACCTATTTGAACAAGGATATCGTAGACCGCTACTACATTGACGTGGACGACATGCGGGCCTCCGACGCCGCCAACGCCTGGTGGTTCTACCGCATGATTAACACTCGCAGTCCGCTCCAGGAAAAGATGACCATGTTCTGGCACGGGCTGTTCGCCACCGCCTACGAGAAGATTCAGAATGGCCGCGCCACCTCGGGGCAGATTGAGATGTTCCGCCGCAATTGCCTGGGCAACTTCCGCACTCTGCTGCTGGAGCTGTCCCGGGACCCGGCCATGATCCTGTGGCTGGACAACAACACCAACCACAAGGGCGCGCCCAACGAAAACTGGGGCCGTGAGTTGCTGGAGCTGTTCGCCATGGGCGTGGGCAACTACACCGAGGACGACGTCAAGAACTGCGCCCGCGCCTTCACCGGCTGGACCATCGCCAACCATGTGCCCCGCTATCCCTGGGGCGCCTACCCCATGGAGTTCGAGTACCGGCCCGCGGACCACGACGACGACGAGAAGACCTTCCTGGGACGCGTGGGCCGCTTCAACGGCGAGGATATTATTGACATCGTCGTGGAGCACGAAGCCACGGGGCGGTTCGTCGCCCGCAAGCTGTATCAGTTCTTCGTGTCCGACGACCCGGCGCCCGATGCTGCGATTGAGACTCTGGCTGCGGCCTACGCCCAATCCGGCCACGACATGCGCGCGGTGATGCGGGTTCTTCTGAACTCAGACTTCTTCAAGCAGGCGCAGTTTGCCAAGGTAAAGAGCCCCGCCGAGCTGGTGGCCGGCATCATTCGGCTGGTGGGGGACTACCGGGAGCCTAAGCCCGGCCTTGTTGAGATTACCTGGGAGTCTAAGTTCATGGGCCAGGAGCTGCTTAACCCGCCCACGGTGGAGGGCTGGCACACCGGCAAGGAGTGGATTGACAGCGGCGCCCTGGTGGGCCGGGTCAACTTCGCCTCGGACCAGGTGGGCAATGTGGAGCAACCCGGCATCCAGGCCATTGTCCGCCGCCTCAGCGCGCCGGGGAAGCCCCTGTCGCCCCAGGCGCTGGTGGACGGATGTCTGGACCTGATGGGCCCCTTAGATGTCACGGCGGATACCCACAAGGCGCTGGTGGTCCACGCGTCCCAAGGGGGCGTGGCCCGCTGCGGCACGACTAAGGAAAAGGAGCAGTTTGCCCGCCGCGTCGCGGAGATGCTCCAGCTAATCGTCGCCACCCGAGAATTCCAGTTTGCGTAATAAGCTGTCAGCTATCAGCCCTCAGCTCCCCCCAGGCGCGGGAGGGGGCTGAGGGCTGACAAGCTGAAAGCTGAGGGCTTTCGGAGAGAAGCATGACTACGACCAAGACTCGCGCACGCACCTACAAGTACAGCCACACCATCGGCATTGACGACTTTGCGGGCCGGGCCTTCCGCAACTCCGCCGACCTGGCCATCGGTCCGGAGGGAATGCTGTACGTGTTGCAACGGGGCACGCCGTTGCACCGCAACGTGTCGGTGAAAATCTGCAACTTGAAAGAGGAGTTCTTCGGAGACTTCGGCGCCTACGGCACGGACCCCGGCCAGTGGACCTGGCCCGCGGCCATTGTGCTGGACTCCCAGGGTCATCTGTTCGTCAGCGATGAGTGGACCAACCGCATCTCCCGCTTCGACACCAAGGGAGCGTTCCTGGGCGAGTGGGGCGATGCGGGCAGCGGCCCCGGCCAGCTGAACCGGCCTTCCGGCTTGGCCCTGGACGGTCAGGAAAACCTGCTGGTGGTGGATGCCTGCAACCACCGAGTCCAGAAGTTCTCTCGGGAGGGCAAGCACCTGGGCGGCTGGGGCAGCCACGGCGCCGGCCCTGGTCAGTTCAATATGCCCTGGGGCGTGGCGGTCAACCCCGCCGGGGAAGTGTACATCACCGACTGGCGCAACGACCGAGTGCAGAAGTTCACTTCCCAGGGGCGGTTCCTCCTGGAGTGGGGCGCCTCAGGCAGCGGCGATGGCCAGTTCAACCGTCCCGCGGGCATCGCCTTGGACCGAGAGGGCGATGTCTATGTGGTAGACTGGCACAACAACCGAGTCCAGGTGTTTGATCCCCAGGGCGGTTTCATCACCCAGTTGCGGGGTGACGCTACCCTGTCCACCTGGGGCGAGCAGCTTCTGGCCGCCAACCCGGAGATGATGGCAGGCCGCAAGGTGGCCAAGGACCTGAGCGCGGAGAAGCAGTTCTGGGTGCCTCGGGGCATCCGCGTGGATGACCAGAACCACATCGTGGTGGTAGACTCCGGCAAGGGTCGGCTCCAAATTTACCAGAAGGTTCCCGGCTGACCCCGGCACGCCGGGGCTGGCTACATTTAGCGGATATGCGGATATTAGGGAGGAGTAACATGGCAACCACGGCGCAGCGGGGCAGCACCCAACCCAAGTACAAAGTGATCGGCACCCGGCCCATTCGCCAGGATGGCGTGGACAAGGTTACTGGCCGCGCCCGGTACGCCGCGGATTTTGAGATGCCGGGGATGTTGCACGCCAAGGTGCTGCGCAGCCCCCACGCTCACGCCCGTATCCGCAGTATCGATACCAGCAAGGCCGAGGCCCTGCCAGGGGTCCGCGCCGTGATGACCGGCAAGGACTTCCCCATCGTCAAAGATACTTCCATCAACTTTGGCGAGGTTCAGGGCAATGCCCGCATGGTGGCGGAGAATGCCCTGGCCCTGAACAAGGCCTTGTACGTGGGCCATGCGGTGGCCGCGGTGGCGGCGGATAACCCGCACATTGCGGAAGAAGCCCTGAAGCTGATCAAGGTGGACTATGAGGTGCTCCAGCCGGTATTTGACGTGCTGGATGCCATGAAGCCCGACGCTCCCCAGCTGCACGACGCCATGACCACCCGGTTCCGCGTGGAGCACATCGGCTCCGGCAAGGACACCGGCCAGAAGGGCAACATCGCCGCCCACGTTCAGTTCAAGCGGGGCGACATGGACAAGGGGTTCCAGGAGGCCAGCGTCATCGTGGAGCGGGAGTTCCGCACCCAGACGGTGCACCAGGGCTACATTGAGCCCCACGCCTCCACCGTGCTCTGGTCCCAGGACGGCCACGTGACCGTTTGGACCAGCACCCAGGGAGCCTTCCAAATACGCTCGCTGACCGCCAGCATTCTGGGCATCCCGGAGCACATGGTGAAGGTGGTGCCCCTGGAGATCGGCGGCGGGTTCGGCGCCAAGCTGGTCACCTACCTGGACCCCGTGGCGGCCATCCTCTCCCGCAAGACCGGACGCGCGGTGAAGATGGTGATGAGCCGCAAAGAGGTGTTTGAAGGCACCGGCCCCACCTCGGCAACATTCATTCGCTGCAAGATCGGCGCGGACCAGAAGGGCAAGATTACCGCCGCCGAGATGTACCTGGCCTATGAGGCCGGGGCCTTCCCCGGTTCTCCGGTGGGCGGCGGCTGCCTCACGGCATTTGGCCCGTACAAGGTTGAAAACCTGTTGGTCAATGGCTACGACGTGGTGTGCAACAAGCAGAAGGTGCAGGCCTACCGGGCGCCGGGCCAGCCCCAGTCCGCCTTTGCCGCGGAGTCGGTGATCGACGAGCTGGCGGAAAAGCTCCGCCTGGACCCCTTGAAGTTCCGGTTGATGAACGTGTCGCAGGAGGGCGACCGCATGCCCAACGGCGTCGCCTATCCGCGCATCGGCTGCAAAGAAGTGGAGGAGGCCATGATGGCCCATCCTCACTACAAGACTCCTCTAGTAGGGCCCAACCGCGGCCGGGGCATCTCCGTGGGACACCGGTTCAACGCCGGCGGCATATCTTCCGCGACCATCGCCGTCAACAGCGACGGCACCATTAACTTAATCACCGGGTCGGTGGACATCGGCGGCACCCGCACCTCCGTGGGCATGCAGGCGGCGGAGACCCTGGGGCTGAAGATTGAGGACGTGATTCCCACGGTGGTGGACACCGACAGCGTGGGCTTCACCGGCAACACCGCGGGCAGCCGCATCACCTACGACACCGGCCTGGCGGCCATTGGCGCCGCGGAGGAAGTGAAGAAGCAGATGATGGCCCGGGCGGCCAAAATCTGGGAGGTTCAAGCCCAGGACGTGGAGTTCAAGGACGGGGTGTTCACCTGCGGCAAGAACCCCAGCGATAAGCTGTCCTTCAAGGACTTGGCCCGGCGCTTGATGAGCACCGGCGGCCCCATCACCTGCGCCGTGTCGGCCACCAGCACCGGCGTCGGCTCCACCTTCGGCGGCAACATCGTGGACGTGGAGGTGGACCCAGATACCGGCAAGGTGACCATCCTGCGCTACACCGCGCTAATTGATGCCGGCACGGCGGTGCACCCCAGCTATGCGGAAGGCCAGGTGCAAGGGGCTACGGTCCAGGGCATTGGCTGGGCGCTGAACGAGGAGTACTTCTACACTCGGGACGGGGTCATGGCGAACTCCAGCTTCCTGGACTACCGGATGCCCACCTCCTTGGACGTGCCCATGATCGACATCCAACTGGTGGAAGTGCCCAACCCGCGGCATCCCTATGGGCTGCGCGGCGTGGGAGAGATTCCCCTGACGCCGGTGCTGGCCGCGGTGGCCAACGCCATCTCCCACGCCACGGGAGTGCGCATGACCACGCTGCCCATGTCGCCGGGCGCCATCCTCCAGGCGCTGGAAAAAGCCAAGTAGGGATTTCCCGGCCACGGTTAGTGGTTAAGTACCGGCCTGGAACCGAAGAGCGGTCCTTCATGTAGAAGGACCGCTCTTGGATTTCCTTCGGTTATTGCCGAAAATGCCAGTTATGCCACGGTAAACGCCACCGACTGGTTAACCGACGGTGGCGTAGTTGCTTGGACTCTTGTAGCGGTACCCGTAGCCCCGCACCGTAACGATGGGCCCATCCCCCTCTGCCTCACTGCCATTCTGCAGCTTGCGTCGCAGGTTGCTGATGTGCCACTTAACCAGGTCGAAGGTGTCGTACTCGCGCCCCCACACGCTGCTCAGCAGATACTCCACCGACAGAGCTTCGCCCGCCTGCTGAACTAGCAGGCTCAGCAGGCCGTACTCAATGGGGGTTAACTCCCTTGCCAGTCCCTTCACATGCACTTCCCGCCGAGCGTAGTCTACGGCTAGGTAGCCGTCGGCGAACCCGGTGGTCGCACCGGTGGCTTGGGGCCATTGGGAACGGCGCAGGCAGGCCTGGACGCGCACCAAGAGCTCTCGGGGGCTGGCCGGCTTGGCAACGTAGTCATCCGCCCCGGCGTTGAAGGCGTTGACCTTGTCGGTAATGTCGTCATACCCGGTAAGCATCAGAATGGGGATCTGGGACACCTCGCGAATGCGGCGGCACAACTCTATCCCGTCCATCAGGGGCATGCGCAGGTCCACTACGGCAACCTCTGGGCTGGAAGCATGGAACTGCATTAGTGCGCTGGGCCCGTCCGCGGCGGTGAAGGTTTCGTATCCGGTGTTGGTGAAAAGCTCGTTCAAGAGCGCCAATACTGAAGGATCATCGTCGGCCAGGAGGATTTTGCTCATGGTATTGGGAATGCCCCTTCACCCCGATGCAATCGGGGCGCTGATTCGGCGTCGCCAACCACACACTTTTCGAGCATAACAATAACACTTTTCTAGGGCGCTTTCTAGCGGATTTTTCAAGGCTTGGAGGGCCAGTCACCGAATTGGCACTTTTTGCTGGCCCGGCTATGCGGTCTCCGGAAGTGACACGCGGCCATTGACTCAGGTGTGAGCGCCCCGATACAATCCGCCACAGTTATGGCCCGTTTGTTTGACCTGCACATCCATACCACCAAGGGCAGCGCCGACAGCAGTCTCTCTCCAGAGGACATGGTGCTGGAGGCGGAGCGGCTGGGGCTGCTGGGCCTCTGCATCACCGAGCACAGCGGCCCGTGGGACCGGCACGAGTTCCAGCGGTTTGCCAGCCGCCACAATGTGGTGCTGGTTCGAGCCATGGAGGTGGACACCGATTTGGGACATATGCTGGCCTTTGGGCTGGACGCGTACCAGTCGGGGTTCAGCCGCGCGGCGGAATTGCGCCACGCCGCGGACGCCCAGGGCGGGTTTGTGGTCACAGCCCATCCTTTCCGTGGTGTGCTGTCCCCCCTGGGACGAGGCCGCCCCTATCTGTACCCGTCGGCGTCGGATAAAGTGCCGACTCTCCCGGAGGAGGCCCTGGATCATCCAGTGTTCAAGCTGGCCCACGCCGTTGAGGTGGCCAACGGCGGCACGGTGGATCAGGAGAACCAGTTCGCCATGAAAGTCGCCGCGCTGCTGGACCTGCCCGTCACCGGCGGCAGCGACGCCCACTCCACGCACGGTTTGGGCAAATTTGTCACCGCCTTCCGCGACGAGGTTCACACCGAGGCTGAGTTCCTGAAGGGGCTCCATTCCAAGATGTTTTTTCCGGTGGCGGGGCTGCGCACCGGGCAGCTCCGGCCTTATGCTCCCTAAAGTTCGTTGGACAATTTACCGCAGAGGTCGTGGAGAGCGCTTAGAGTGTGTTTAAAAAGCGTCCCTTCTCCCTCTTGGTAGGGAGTGTGGCATTTTTAACACACTCTTAGATAAAATGATCAATCCTCTGCGTACTCTGCGCTCTCCGCGGTGAAAACTGATTTTTAATCAAGACAAGCTCCGGTGAACCGGGGCTGGAAAGCGATTTTTTGACATGCCCCTGGCTGAATCCCTGCTGGCGTCGGCGCCCTTTCAGCAGATCTGTGTTGCCCTGGACTTGGAGACCACCGGGTTGGATCACACCCGGGATACCATCCTTGAGGTGGGCGCGGTCAAGTTCCAGGGCGACCGGGTGATCGATACCTACCAGACCTTCATCAACCCCGGCCGGGCCATCCCCGAGTTTATCCAGCGCCTCACGGGGATATCCCCCAACCAGGTGCGGCGCGCCCCCTTCTTTGCCTCGATCTCCGCAGATTTGGCGGCCTTTGTGGGCGGCCATCCCATTGTCGGACACAACATCGCCTTCGACCTGCGCTTCCTGGACTCCCACGGGCTGGGGCTGGGCAACACCAGCTACGACACCTGGGATTTGGCCTCGGTGTTCCTGCCCCGCGGTCAGGAATACTCCCTGGTGGCCTTGTCCACCTTGTTTGGCGTGGCCCATGCCGAGGCCCACCGGGCGCTGGGCGACGCAAAAGCCACACACGGCGTGTTTGTGGCGCTGTTGGCCAAAGCCGCCGAGGCAGACCCTGGCCTGCTGGCTTATCTGGTCAGCTTGGCCGCCCGCAGCCGCTGGTCCATCGCCCCGCTGCTGGCGGGTCTGGCGGCGCAGGCCGGGCCGGGGGGGCAGCCCTCCTCGGTGGGACTCACCGGTTTGGACCTGGAGCATCTGGCGTCGCGGCTGGGTCGGCCCGAGAAGCGCCGCGCCGACGGCAGCGTTGTGTTGGATGAAGCCAAGATGCTGGATCTGCTGGGGCCTGCAGGTCCCTTCGCCCGCGCCTTTCCGGGGTTTGAACACCGCCCGGAGCAGACCCAGATGCTGGCGGCGGTGACCCAGGCCATGCGAAAAGGGCAGCATTTGGTGGTGGAAGGCGGCACTGGCGTGGGCAAATCGATGGCGTACCTGCTGCCCGCCGTGCTTTTTGCCGCTGCCAAAGGGCAGCGAGTGGTCATCTCCACCAACACCATCAACCTGCAGGAGCAGTTGCTGCGGAAGGACATCCCCGCCCTGGTGCAGGTGCTGGAGGGCGCCGGGCTGCTGCCCGTTGGCCTGGTGAAGGCGGCCCCCCTGAAGGGTCGCGCCAACTACCTCTGCCTGCGCCGCTGGGGCCATTTGGCCCGCAACGAAAGCCCCACGGTGGATGATGCCCGGCTGCTGGGCAAGACCGGGGTCTGGCTCCAGGAAACTACCTCGGGAGACCGGGGGGAGCTGAACCTGTCGGGCCGCGACGCCTTCACTTGGAACCGGGTTTCTGCCGGCGAGAAGGGCTGGTGCCCCGGCCTGCGGGACGGTGGCGCGTGCTTCCTGCGCAGTGCCCGGGAGCGGGCGGAGCAGGCGCATCTGGTGGTGGTGAACCACGCGCTGCTGTTGTCGGATATGGCCCACGGCGGCAGCCTGATCCCGGAGCACCAGTATCTGATCGTGGACGAGGCCCACAACCTGGAGGAGGAGGCCACCCGACAGTTCGGCTTTCAGGTGGCGTCCAACCGGATGGAAGAGGAGATGGAGCTGCAGGGCCGCCTCCTGGGGGCGGTGCGTTTGGCCCTGCGCGCCGAGGGGCTGGCCTCCGTGGTGCGCCAGCAGGGAGAGAACTCGGTCAGCGGGGTAGATAGCCTGGTCCCGCGGCTCCGGCAGCTCTGGGGCCTGCTGTGGGGCGCCGCGGAGCGGTTCCTGGAGGGCCAGGCCGCCGGTGGCGATGATGCTTCCCAGGTGCTGCTCACCCGCGAGGTTCGGGGACACCGGGCTTGGGCCGACGTGGCTCTGGCCTGGGAGAACCTGGATGTGGTGGCAGGACAGGCCGGCCAGCGGCTGGATGCGCTGCAGAAGCACCTGGAGTCCACTGCGGGAACCGCTGTTGCCGCTGACCGGGAGACGCTGGTCATGGAGGCGGCCACCGCCCAGGACAACCTGTCGCAGCTTCGCGGGCAACTGGGCGCCATCCTGTCCGCGCCCGACGACCACAGCATTCATTGGCTGGCGCGAGAGGGCAACAACAACGAAATTGTGTTCCACTCCGCGCCCCTGGAGGTGGGCAGCCTGCTCACCAAGATGCTCTTTGCCCAGAAGGAGTGCGCGGTGCTGACCAGCGCCACCCTCAGCACCCAGGGCAGCTTCGACTACCTGCGCCAGCGCCTGGGCGTGCCCGAAGACAGCCAGGAGCTGCTGGTGGGGTCGCCCTTCGACTACCAGAAGGCGGCTCTCCTGCTCATTCCCGACGACATGCCCCAGCCCCAGGCCGACGGCTACTCGCAGGCGCTGGCCCAGGTGCTGTCGGGGCTGAGCAAGTCGCTGGGCGGCCACACTATGGCGCTGTTCACCTCCCACGCTTCCCTGCGGTCCGTGGCCCAACTGGTGCGCGCGCCGCTGCTGGCGGAGGGGATTCAGGTGCTGGCCCAGGGCGTTGACGGCTCGCCGCCCCAGCTTATCCGCCGGTTCTCCGCCAACCCCAAGAGCCTGCTGCTGGGTACCAGCAGCTTCTGGGAAGGAGTCGACCTGCCCGCCGGGGTGCTGAAGGCCCTGGTGCTGACCCGCCTGCCCTTCCAGGTGCCCACCGACCCTATCGTGAAGGCGCGCTCGGACCAGTACAAGGACGCCTTCAGCGAGTACTCGGTGCCCCAGGCGGTGCTGCGGTTCCGCCAGGGCATCGGGCGGCTGATTCGGCGCAAGGGGGACAAGGGCACTCTGGTGGTGCTGGACCGGCGCGTCACCGGGCGGTCTTACGGGAAGGCCTTCCTGCGGTCTATCCCGCCCTGCACCATGAAGCCCAGCGTGCTGGCCACCGTGGGGCCCCTGGCGGCCCAGTGGGTGAGCGAGGCCCGGTAACACCCATGCAACTGGCCATTAACCAGCAGCAGCCCCTGGACCTGGCCGCCAGCCTGGAGGGCGGTCAGGCCCACCGCTGGCGCCGGGAGGGCAACTGGCACTCGGGGGTAGTCCAGGGCAACTTCATCCGCATCCGCCAGACTCAGTCCACTGCTACGGGAGGCTGCGGCAACGCCGTGGAGTTCCGCTGCGCCCCCTGCTCCGAGGCCGCCCTGGCGCCGCTGCTGCGCGCCTATTTTCGCCTGGACGATGACCTGGATGCGATTTACGGCGAAATCCGGCAGGACGCCCGGGTCGCCTCGATGGTTGATCAATACCCCGGACTGCGGCTGCTGCGCCAGGAACCCTGGGAGTGCCTCATCGCTTATATCTGCTCGGCCAACAACAACATCCCCCGCATTCACCAGATGATGGAGAAGCTGGCGAAAAACTACGGCGACCCCATCAGTCTGGACGGCCTGGTGCGCCACGCGTTCCCGTCGCCCCAGCGGCTGGCCCAGGCGGGGGAGCAGGAGTTGAGGCGATTGGGCCTGGGCTTCCGCGCCCGCTATTTGGCCCCGGCGGCGCAGGCGGTGGCGGAGGGCGCCCTGGACTTAGCGGCTCTGGTTCACTCCCCCTACGAGGAGGCCAAGGCGCGGCTCATGGAGTGCCCCGGCATTGGCCCCAAGATCGCCGACTGCGTGCTGGTGTTCTCCCTGGAGAAGCTGGAGGCCTTTCCCATAGACGTGTGGGTGCGCCGGGCCCTGGGCGAGTGGTACTTCCCCGGCCAGAAAACCCCGCCGGACCGGGCGCTATCGGAGTGGGCGCACCAGCACTTTGGCCGCTACGCGGGCTACTGCAACCAGTACCTGTTCCACGGGCGGCGGCTGGAGAAGTCAGAACCAGTCCGATAACCACAGAGAGCGCGGAGAACGCAGAGACAGCGGATAACTAAATCGTAACCTCTCTGTGTCCTCCGTGATCACTGTGGTTATCGGACACGTCCTACACCCGCAGCACCAGCTTGCCGAAGAAGTTGTGCTCCTCCATGGCCTGGTGGGCCGCCGCCGCTTGGGATAGCGGAAACACGCGGTCCACCACGGGCCGAATTGTGCCCCGGTTCAGCATAGCCACAATCTCACCCATGTCGCCCTTGCTGCCCATGAACACGCCGAACACCTGGTTCTGGCGGGTGAACAGCAGGCCCAGTTGCAGCTCCACTCGCAGGCCGGTGGTGGCGCCGCAGATGCCGTAGCGCCCGCCGGAGCGCAGGGCGCTGAAGGCCTTGGGGAAAAACTCGCCGCCCACGTGGTCCACCACCACGTCCACGCCTTGGCCGCCCGTAAGTGCCTTGGCCCGCTCGGTGATGTCCTCACTGGTGTAGTTGATAACCTCGTCGGCGCCCAGCTCCGCGGCCTTGGCCGCCTTCTCCGGCGTGCTGGTGGTGGCAATCACCCGCGCGCCGATGACCCGCTTGGCCACCTGGATGGCGGCGGTGCCCACCCCGGCGGAGGCCGAGAGTACCAGGATCGTCTCCCAGGGCTTGAGCTGGGTCTTGCGCTGGAGCATATTCCATACCGGCAGGAAGGTGGTGGGCAAGGCAGCGGCTTCCTCGTAAGTAACCTGGGCGGAGATGACGTGGGCGTTCACCGCGGGCACCGATACATACTCGGCATAGCTGCCGTCAATGGCGCTGCCCATGAACTGGGAGCGCGGGCACAGGTCGTCGCGGCCGGCGAGGCAGTCGGGGCACTGGCCGCAGCTCTGACGAGGGTTCACCACCACCCGGTCGCCGGGTTTCAGGCCCCGCACCTGAGCGCCCGCCTCCACCACGTCGCCGGCGCAGTCGCCGCCCAGGATGTGCGGCGGCGGAAAGGTGCGGCGCAGACCGCGACCCCCGGCCCGGGTGTACAGGTCCAGGCGATTTAGGGCCGCCGCCCGGACTCGGATTTTCACCTGGTGCGGCTGGCACGACGGCTCGGGGCGCTCTCCGTAGACCAGCACCTCCGGTCCGCCGTGAGCCTCGATATACACTGCTTTCATGTCTACAGCCTCTCCCCAGAGTAGCAATCGTTGCACAGGAACACCAGGGCCAGCGCCTCTTCGTGGCTGCCGATGTGCCCGCACTGGGGGACATCGCCGTCCCGGCGCCAGGGCTGGTGGAACTTGCCGCCGCACATCTGGCAGGCGGTCTCGTGAACGCCGTCCAGGGCCTCGCCGCAGATGACGCAGGTCTCCAGCTCCAAATCCTCAACCATTTTGTGCAAGGCCTCCCTCCGAAGTAAGCCATCGGTGGACCAAATCCCGCTCTGCTGCCGCCGAGTTGGCGTGGCCGTCCAGCCGGGCGTCCCGCAGCTTCAGCAGCAGTTCCCCAACCTTTGGGCCGGCGGGCACACCCAGGGCCAGCAGGGCGTTGCCGTTCAGCGCGGCGGTCGCCAGAGGCAGCCGGCGCAGGTAATCATCCAGCCGCTGGGCCGCCATGGGAGAGCTGGTCAGCTGGGACACGGCGCACACCGCCTCGGCGGCGCGGCCTTCCAGCAGCCGGTACACGCGGGAGGGCGTGAGTCCCGGCTCGGCCAGCTTGCCCGCCAGTGATTTCAGCGCCACGGTATCCTCCACGACCTTCGCCCAGGTTCCCGGCATCACCAGTCGCCGCACCACGCCGGCCTCCTGCCCGGGGGTCAGGGGATAAGCCAGGGCAGCCAGGCACGTCAGACCGCTGACGGGAACCTGTCCTTCTGATGCCAGCTTCTTCAGCGCGCTGCCGTCCTTCAGTGCGGGATGGATGGCGGCCAGCACACCCAGGTCCGCGGCTCGCCCCAGGGCTTGAGCCGGTCGCCGTTCCTCCAGAATCCGCTCCAGCTCCCGGCGCAGGCGGTCACCGCTGACGGTGTCCAGGCAGCCATCGCGGATAGCTGCCCGCATCTGGCTCCAGGTCTCCGTCTCCAGGCTAAATCTCAGCCGCTGCTCGTAACGCAGCGCCCGCAGGATTCGAGTGGGGTCGTCGGTGAAGCTTCGGGGGTGCAGGGTTCGGATGATGCCCTGGGCCAGGTCGGCCATGCCCTCTTGGGGGTCCAGCAGCGCCGGACGCCGTTGCGCCAGGGGCAGCGCCAGGGCATTGATGGCGAAGTCGCGGCGAGCCAGGTCGTCCAGGATGTTCCCTGGCATCACCTCTGGCAGCGCGCCGGGCTTGGGGTAGGTCTCCCGGCGGGCCGTCACCAGGTCCACCCGACAGTCCGGCAGCACCACCGTGGCGGTGCCGAATCTCGGGTAAGTCAGCGTCTCGCCCCTCAGCTCCTGGGCCACACTTTGGGCCAGGGCTGGGGCATCTCCCTCCACCACAAAGTCCAGGTCCTTGATGGGCTCCCCCAGCAGCATGTCGCGCAGCGGGCCGCCCACCAGGTAGACCGGCGCCAGACCAGCCAGCGCCCGCCGACGCAGCGCGCGCAGCACGTCTCGCTGGCCGCCACCGACGCTGGCCAAAGTAGCGCTGTAGGGGGCATTGATGTTCTGCAGTGCGGGCGTTGGGGGCCTCCAGAGGCGGCGAAGGGGACGCGGGCAGGGGGAGATAACCGGCGATATTATAGCACACCCTCTCTTTGACAAGCCCCATCCGGCCCAGATAGAATCCAATCAAGTCCCAGGGAGGCGCTGCATGGCAACCCCGCAATTCACCATCTACTTCGATTTCCGTTGACCCTTTGTCTATAACGCAGCCGTGTGGCTGTCGCAGGTGAAGGAGTCTGGCGAGCGAGAGTTCCAGGTGGACTGGCAGCCCTTCTCCCTGGCCCAGGTGAACTCGGACCAGGGGGAGGACTTCCGGCACTGGGAGCAGCCCGGCGCACTGGACGGCTCCGACCACACCCTGCTGGCGCTGCGGGCGGGGCTGGCCGCGCGTCGCCAGGGACCGGAGTGCTTTGACGCCTTTTTCATGGCCCTGCTCACCGCGCGGCATAAGGAGAAGCGGGACTTGCTGGACCCCGCGGTGGTCCAGGGAGCAGCGCAAGCCGCCGGGCTGGATGTGGCGCGCTTCCGCAAGGACCTGGCCGACCCCGTGCTGTTGCGGCAGGTGGGCGAAAGCCACACCAAGGCGGTGCAGGAGCATGGCGCTTTCGGCGTGCCCACCGTGGTTTTCCCCAACGGACACGGGGCGTTCCTGAAGATGGTTGTCCCGCCCCCCGCGGAATCCGTGGCCGTCTTTGATGCTTTGATGCCGGTCATCGGCGGCATCAAGCACGTGGTGGAGATCAAGCGGCCCCAGCCGACGTGGCCCAAGGGCGTGCTGTAGGCCTGCCGCCGTGCCAGCCAAGCCATCCCTCAAATCGGTTAAATCCACGCCCGGCCCGGTGGAAGCTGTGCAAGCGATTCTGGGCGTCCAGTTCAAGAACCCCGAGCTGCTGCGTTTGGCCCTGGTGCATCGGTCATTCCTTAACGAGGCGGCTCCTTCGGCGGAAGGACAGGAGTCCTACGAGCGGCTGGAGTTCCTGGGCGACGCGGTGCTGGGCCTGGTCATCTCCACCGAGCTTTACACCAAGTTACCCCACCTGCTGGAGGGAGACCTGACCAAGCGCCGGGCCACTCTGGTGTGCCGGGAAAGCCTGGCCGAAGTCGCCCGGCGGCTCACACTGGGGGACTTCCTGATGCTAGGACGGGGCGAGGAAGCCAGCGGCGGCCGCCGGCGGGACACCATCCTGGCCGCGGCCTTTGAGTCGGTGGTGGCGGCAGTGTACTTGGACCGGGGCTATGCCGCCGCCCGGCGGTTCATCCTGCGGGTGATGCGCCAGGAGTTGGATGAGCTATCCCAGGAAGGGGAAGCGCCGCCGGACAACCCCAAGTCGCAGCTACAAGAGCTCCTGCAGGGCCAGGGCCGGCCCGCGCCCCACTACCGCCTGGTGGCGTCGCAGGGACCGGACCACAGCCCAACGTTCACCATTGAGGTGTTGGTGCAGGACCAGGTCATCGGCCAAGGCCAGGCGGGCAAGAAAAGCGACGCCGAGCGCGCCGCGGCCCGGGACGCCCTGGGGCGGCTACTACAGATCGAGAAGCAACCAGGGTTGCTGGCATGACCAGACTCTCCGAGCGCATCGCGGGTTGCCGGACGATTGGAGATTGGCAGCAAACGAAGGCGCGGCTCGTGCCTGGAGCAAACCCAGAACTCTGGAGTTGCGCATTTGAGGATTTCTTTCGCGAGCGGATTAAGGAGCGTTATCTGAAGCAAATTGACGTCCTACAGAAAATGCGCCGTTACCAGGGAGAGGGTTTCTCAATAGTCGCCATCCAGTGCACACTGATAGAGTTTCTTGAATCAACTGTTAGGGGAATCAATTTCCGATACTTGGGCAGGGGAGAAAAGCCGGGACCGTTCACGTTGAGGTGGGCCCCAAAATCTGTACAGGTGGCTAAGAGAGAGTCCCGCTCCTAAAATGAGGCAAACGAAGGAGCAGGACCATGAAGCAAACACGGAAGAAGCACAGCCCAGCCTTCAAGGCCAGGGTAGCCTTGGCCGCGCTCCAGGGGGAG
>SHYG01000041.1 GCA_009692925.1 Dehalococcoidia bacterium | reverse complement strand
GAGGTTAACGTAACAACTAGCCCAGAAACCCGGGTTGTCCCGCTTGCGCTGCCGGCTATGAGGCATGGCTAGTGGAAGGGGCAGACCAGCTTGAAGGCGCTGACCGCCACGTTGTCGCCAGCTTGGCCGCTGGCCGGCGTGGCAGGCAGTTCGGGCTGTTCATGGAGGGCTGGGGAGCTGAGGGAAGTCTCGGCAGCTTGCCCAGAGGCAGCCTGGTACACCAAGATGCCCGCTCCACCCAGAGTGGAGACGGTCATCAGCGCTACCACCGCCACGCCAACAGCCCTAACCTTCAACTCTGGAACTCCCTGGGGCAATGCCGCGCAATCTGTCGCATACTCCCATTCTAGCCCGCAGAACCCCAAAATGCCACCTTCCGCCGGCCCGTAAGGCCCGTGATACAATAGGGCGCAATCGTACATCTTGCGTCGGCGCTACCCCACCCTTTCCTGAAGCTCGGTTAAGAAAGCCCGGATAAGAAAGCTCGGTAAGAAGTTGCAACTCCGCGATCTCCCCAGCGTTGAACGAGTGATGGCTGAGGTGGCGTTGGCCCCGGCCAGCGCCGTCTACCAACGCACCTGGCTGGTGGAGCTGGTCCGGCAGGAGCTGGATCGGGCCCGCCAGCGCCTGCGTCCTTCCGGCGGAGTTCCGCGCCAGGGCGGAAATGCCCCCAGCGCCGGTGAGGTCGCGCAAGCGGTAGCCAGCGAGCTGGAATCGCTGACCCGCGTGGCGCCAACGCCAGTAATTAACGCCACCGGCGTCATTATTCATACCAACCTGGGCCGCGCCCCCCTAAGCCGCGCCGCCACCCAGGCGGCGGTGCAGGCCGCCCAGGGTTACACCAATCTGGAGTTGGACCTAGACAACGGGCGTCGCGGCTCCCGCCAGGCGCACCTGCAGGCCTTGCTGCGGCAGCTCACCGGCGCGGAAGCCGCCCTGGTGGTGAACAACAATGCCGCCGCAGTATTGCTTGGGCTGTGCGCCTTGGCCGCCGGCAAGGAGGTCATCGTCTCCAGGGGCGAGGCTGTGGAGATTGGCGGTGGCTTCCGCATCCCCGACGTTCTGAGTCAAAGTGGAGCCACCCTGGTGGATGTCGGCACCACCAACCGCACCTACGTCCGGGACTACGAGCGCGCCATCACCGCCAACACCGGCGCCTTCCTGAAAGCCCACGCCAGCAACTTCCGAGTTGAGGGATTCACCGCCGCGGTGGAGTCCAAGGAGTTAGTGGAGCTGGGCAAGCAGCGGGGAATTCCCGTGCTGCACGACGTCGGTAGCGGATGCCTACTGCCCACGGAGAAGTACGGTCTGGCCCACGAGCCTACCCCCCAGGAAGGGATCACCGCCGGAGTTGGGCTGGTGTTCTTCTCCGGGGACAAGCTGCTGGGCGGGCCCCAGGCAGGCATCGTGGTGGGGCAGCGAGAGCTGGTGCAACGGCTGGAACGCCATCCCCTGGCGCGGGCGGTGCGCATCGATAAGCTGAGCCTGGCCAGCCTGACCGCCACCCTGCTGCACTACCTTAAGGGCGAGGCCGAGACGGAAATCCCCATCTGGCGGATGATCTCCACTCCGGCAGACCAGGTGCGCCGCCGGGCCAGGAACTGGAGCCGCCGCCTGGGGGGCAACACTACCGTGGCGCAATGCCAGTCAGCCATCGGCGGCGGGAGCCTGCCCGGGGAGACGCTGCCCTCGTGGGCGCTGGTGATTCCCACGCCAACCCGCCGGGGCGACGGCCCAGAGGCGGTCTTGGAGCAGTTGCGCCGCTGCCATCCGCCGGTGGTGGCACGCATTGAAGCCGACAGGGTGCTGCTGGACCCCCGGACCGTGCTGCCTGAGGAGGATGCTCCGCTCCTTCGGGCCGTAGGCGCCGTCCTGGAGGGTCATAATGACACTGCGGGACGCTCGTCTTGACCGACTACCTGTTGGTGCATGGGGCCGCCGAAAGCGCATGGGCTTGGGGCCGGGTCTGGGGATACATGACCGCGCCAACAGTGCATCCACCGCCGCTGGACCGGCCGTTCCCAGTGGGCCAGGTGGTGGCGCTGGATCTGCCGGGCCACGGCAGCAACAACATCGCCCGCGCCCCCGAGGTCAGCGCAGAAGAGTGTGTCCAGGCCATCGTGCAGGTGGTGCAGGCCCGCGGGCTGCGCCAGCTTGTGCTGGTGGGGCACAGCTTCTCCGCTGCGCTGCTGCTGCAGGCCCTGGGGCAGTTGCCTCAGCCGCCCAAGCGGTTGGTGCTGCTGGCGGGGCTGGTGCCCGGCTCGCAGTCCAGCTTGTTAAGCGTGCTCCCCAGTCGCGCCAGAGTGGCCTTCCACATCACATCGGCCCTGAGCCGGCTGACCCGCCAACCGCTAAAGCTGCCTCGCCCGGTGATCCGCCGCTACGTGTGCAACGGGCTGACCCCCGCGGAGATGGTGCAGGATGTGGGCCGCTTTGGGCCGCTGCCGGTGCGGGTACTCAAGGAACGGTTCGACCTGGGCGCGATCAAGCCGCCGTGTCCAGTTACCTACGTGGTGCTGACCGGGGATGCGGCGGTGTCGCCACTGCTCCAGCGTAAAATGGCCCAGCGGATCCCCGGCGCGGAGATTTTGGAGTTGGACTCCTGCCACGAGGCGATGCTGCACCGGCCCCGGGAGCTGGCCCAGCTCCTGCTGCGTTACGCCTGAGTTGGGCGCGGAGTCGCCTTGCCACCCAGGGCGCCGTGCTCCACACTTTCCGCAGAATACGTCCCGCAGGGGACCGTTCTGATTGCCGCACTTTGGGCACTTCCATAGGCCAGGCATCTGCTCAACCTCCGTAGATTAGAAAGGAAAGTCCTGCCTTCCGCACATATGCGGCGGGATGCGCTATACCAATATAATAGCTTGGCCACGCCCCATCAAGATCCGTTTTTCCGCAGCGTGATTTGGGAGGTAGCAGAGTGAATGCCAGTCTGAATTTGGCTAGGCGCCCGCTATACGGCGCGGCGGGTCTGGTGGCGGTTTTGGCCACTGCGGTCATCCTGGGCATCGGCTGTCAGGGGGCGTCCGCGCCAACGGCAACCTAACCCCAACCGAGTTTGGCGCCCGCGGCGGCGGCGCCACCCCCAGCGACGGCCCCAAGGCCGGCAACAGTTGCTCCCACAACGCAGCCCACCACCGTCCCTGCCACGGCGGCAACTCCCCCTCCAACAACCGAACCTTCCCGCACCAGAGTGTCGGTGACCATCGGCCCCGGCACGGTGGCGCGCTACCGGGTGAAGGAGCAGTTTGCCCAGCAAAACCTGCCCCACGACGCGGTGGGTGAGACCTCGTAGGTTAGCGGCGCCCTGGTGCTGGACGCAGCGGGCCGGGTGGTACCGGGGCAATCCACGATTACTATAAATGCCCGCAGCCTGCACAGCGACGACAGCGACCGCGACGACTACCTGCGCACCGGCGGCCTGGAATCCAACCGGTTCCAGGAGATCGATATGGTTGTGGAGTCAGCGTCTGGGCTGCCCTGGCCGCTGCCCAGAAACGGCGAGACGAGGTTTCAGCTCCGGGGCAGCATGACCGCCCACGGCGTGACCAGCCCCACCACGTGGGAGGTCACTGCCCGGTTCTCCCCCAGCGGCGTTCAGGGACAAGCCACGACCAGCTTTACCTTCGACAAGTTCGGCATGAAGCGTCCCACTGCCTTCTTCCTGCTCAGTGTGGAGGACAGCATCCGGCTGGAGTTGGACTTTGTCGCCACAGTGCAGCCGCTGGGCTGAACCCATCATGAATCCAACCGGCCTGCTGGAGCGTAAAACTCAGCGATGGGCCCCATGCATGACGCGCATCATGGGCCGAAACACTAAAGAAGGGGAAGACAATGCCAAGGTTTCTAAAGTCCAGCTACTCGCTCGCTCGCTGCAGGCTTAGCCCGTTGGCCGGTGTGATTGTACTCTTCGCAGGAGTATTGCTGGCCGCGTGCGGCACGGCTGCTACTCCCACCGCCACCACGCCGCCAGCCCCTACGGCCATGGCTCCCACTGCGATGGCGCCCACTGCCACCACAGCGCCCACGGCTGCGCCACCCACGGCCACCGCCGCGCCAGCGGCTGCTGTCACACTCACAGTGCCACTGACGCCTGTGGGTGGCTCTGGGCAAAGCGGCTACGCCACCTGCACATCGCTGGGTGATCGGACCGAGGTCATTATCTCGGTTAGCCCAGGCCCTGCCGGAGTGGCCCAGCCCGCTCACATCCACGATGTAGCGGCACAGGGAGGCGCCAATTGCGCACTGCCCCCCATGGTCGTATACCCTCTTACTAATGTGGTAGATGGCAAGTCACCGTGGCAGCCCTTCAATCCAAACCCTACGCAGTGTGCGTTCACAAGTCGGCCGCGGAGGTAACCACCTACACTGCGGGGGGCGCCATCCCGGCAAATCCAGGGGGCAGCATGACTCCCGGGTCGCAGGCCGTGGCGGTCAAGTTGTCCGATTATCGGTTCATCCCTGATGTGCTCACAGTACAGGCGGGAAAGAAGGCTAGCTTTACCGTCACCGGTGAGTCCCGTAACCACACCTTCACCATTGAAAAACTTGGAGTGGATGTGCCGGTGCCAGCCAACACGACTCAAGCGATAGAGTTTGACGTGCCCGCCGGAAGCTCCGGCGAGATGGCTCTGGTCTGCCGCATCCACGGAACCAGCCGTGGTATGGTGGGGAAGGTCCTGATCAGTCCCGCCGGCGGTGACTCTTACTAAACTAAAATCACAGTGAAACCCGCATTAGTAACACTTCCTGCTGGGATTTGGGAATTAGGGGTTCAATTCAGGTTCAATCCAACGGTAATCCCCCAATCTCCTAATCCCGGCCCGTTGTCCCTCACACCCGCTAGCAGGCTGCTGGAAAACCCCGATTGTGCGAAAATTGGACGGACTCTCAGATACGAAAATTGGGACGATTTCGGGCCGTCGACCCCTTTTTCAGCACCCTGCTAGAGAGGAATTAGGGGGCATGTAGATTTCACTTTGGCTTTAGTTTAGGAACCTACACGCCGACAGGCTGGCTATGCCGAGGTTATGCTAGACTGTCGGCGTGAGCTACGCCGCGGACCTGCACCTGCACTCGCCCTATGCTTACGCCACCAGCCCGGCGCTGACGCTGGAGAACCTGGCCCGCCGGGCCCAGCTCAAGGGCATTGACCTCCTGGCCAGCGCCGATTTCACCCACCCCGCCTGGCGACATGAGCTGCGACAGAAGCTGGAACCGTCGGGGCCGGGCGTCTACCGGTTCAACGGCGTGCAGTTCATCCTGGGCACGGAGGTAAGCTGCGTCTACGCCCAGGGCGGAAAGTCGCGCCGCGTCCACCTGCTGCTCCTGGCCCCCGGCCTGGACGCCGCCGCCCGGCTGACCGCGGCGTTGGCCCCTTGGGGCAACCTGGAGTCCGATGGCCGCCCAACGCTTCGCCTTTCCGCCCGGGACTTGACCGCGCTGGCGCTGGAGACTTCCCCTGAATGTATCGTCATCCCCGCCCACGTGTGGACACCCTGGTACGGGGTATTCGGCTCCAAAACTGGCTTTGACCGGCTGGAAGACTGTTTCCAGGACTTGACTCCCCAAATCCGCGCGGTGGAAACCGGCCTTTCCAGCGACCCCGCAATGAACTGGCCGGTGCCGGAGCTGGAGCACCGGGCAATTGTCTCCTTCTCCGACGCCCACTCGCTGCCGAAGCTGGGGCGAGAGCTGACGGTCTTTGAAGGCGAGCTGAGCTACCCCGGCCTGCGCCAAGCCCTGGCCGACAACCGGATTGCCTACACCGTGGAGTTCTATCCCGAGGAAGGCAAGTACCACTACGATGGGCACCGCAAGTGCGGCGTGCGCCAGTCGCCGGAGGAAACCCTGCGCCGGGGCGACCGCTGCCCGGTGTGCCGGCGTACTCTCACTCTAGGAGTGCTCCACCGCACTACGGAGCTGTCGCAACCCCGCGCCATTGCGCAACCGGGGCCCGATGGCTTCATTCGCTCACCCCAGGGGCGTCCGCCCTTCGTCCGGCTGGTGCCCCTGATGGAGATCATCGGCCAGGCCGTGGGGAAAAATCCGGAGGCTCAGGGAGTGCAGCGTGAGTACCGGCGCATCGTGCAGGCCCTGGACAACGAGTTGAACGTTTTGCTGCGGGCGACGGTCGCAGACCTGACGGCGGCGGCGGGAGAAACGGTGGCCCAGGGCGTGCTGCGGGCACGTCACGGCCAGGTGGCGTCGGAACCTGGCTACGACGGCGTTTACGGCCAGGTGCGAGTGTGGCCTGAGGACATCACGATTCCCGCGCCGGAATTGTCCCCGGAATTGTCCAAGGGAAGTCCGGCAATATGCTAAAATTGACGCCAAGCTAATCAGGAAGCGGCAGATCGGAAATGGACGTCTCTCTGCGGCGGATGCGCGCCGAAGATATCGAGCAGGTGGTGGAGATCGAGCGCGAGGCCTTCACCCCTATGTGGGTGGGCACTCCCTTCAAGCGCGAGATGAGCAATCGCTACGCCCGCTACCTGATGGCTTTCTACGAGGATGGCGGCCCGTCCGGCGGATTGGCGACCCCTGTCGCCGGTCTGCCCATACAACGCCGCTATCCGGGAGCCACACTGTGGCGCTGGCTGCGCGGACTGTTTGCCGGCGGGGACAAGAATGCGGCGCCCCTTCCGGAGCCCACGGCCATCTCCCCGGCAGCGGGATACGTTGGAGTGTGGTTCCAAGGGGATGATGCCCACGTCACTGAGATTGCGGTGCGGGGACGCCTTCGCGGCAACGGCATCGGCGAGCTGCTGCTCATCGGGTCGGTGCGGGCGGCGGTCGAGTACGGCTCCAGTGTGGTGACGCTGGAGGTGCGGGTCTCCAATCTGATCGCCATACGGCTGTACGAGAAGTACGGATTCAAGCAGGTGGGGCTCCGCAAGGCCTACTACTCGGACAACCGGGAAGACGCCGCCATCATGACCACCAGTCCCATCCACAGCTCCGAGTACCAAGCCCTGTTTACCCAACTGCAGGAAGCGTATCAGACCCGCTGGCGACCAATTCGTATCGACATATAATCTGTCGTGCATTCCGGCCCGCCGGCGCTTTGACCAACGCCGCCGGGAGTACTAAACTACGGCCCTACCATACGACGCAAGACCTAACGTTAATGAGCGCGACGGCTCGTGAAGGCCGGACGCTCTGGAGGCAAGCATGGACCGAAGGGAATTTCTGCTGGCAGCCACCGCAACGGCGGGGTTGCTAGTTGTTTCCGCTTGCGGGGGGCCAAAGCACCGGAACCAGGGACGGGCCAGCCCGCAGGGGGCTCGGTAGAAGCGCAAGTTTTTGAATGGAGCATCGGCGCGCGGGGCGGGTCAGGACAGCCGGGCGCCTTTGTGACCCAGGAGGCGTGGGAGCCTAAACGGATTGAAGTCCCGGCGGGCAAGCCCTTCAAGATCAAGTTCGTACCCCGGGACGACCAGCTGCACACCATTTCCTTCGGCACCACCCTGGCGCCGGAGCTGGGCCAGGAGCCTGCCGACCTAGTGGTGGACAAGGGACAGCCGGCAGAAACGCCGGTGTTCCGCATCAAATCAACTAACAAGGCCTTTGACGTGGTCTGCCGGGAGCACCGGGGGGCCGGCGGGTTCGGCGCCATCATCACCGTGTAACGCTCAGGCCCTGGGCTGGCTAGGAGGCAGAGATTGGAACCGCTAATTAGAAACTATCGCAGCGTGTACCAGCCCGGCGGGGAGACTGCCAGGCTAGTCACCCTGGCGGACAACCCTCCCACCTGCACCCTGAACTACTCGGTAATTGAGCCCGGCAAGACCAGCGCCCACCATATCCATCCTTGGGAACACGAAGTCTTTATCCTAGAAGGCTCGGGCGTGCTGGTGTGCGACGGCAAGGAGTATCCTGTGACCCAGGGCGACGCGGTGTTAATTCCAGGAAACGTGGACCATTACACCCGGAACCACCGCCGCACGGGGGTAATCCGCCGCATTGAAGCCAACCCGCTGGCGGCGTCGCGAAGCGGCGGGACCGGCAATGCGGGGACACCCCGTAACACAGGATCGCAAGGAACGGGCCAGCCTCCCGTCATACGCAACCTGAGCCAGATTGACCAGAGCGACGGCCCTGCCCGGCGCCTGATTGACACTGCCGATGGCGCCGCCAACTACTTGATGGCCTTCCGGTCTCTGAGCCCCGGCAGCGTGGCGCCGCAGCATGCCCATCCCGGCGAGCACCTGGCCTACATTCTCGAAGGCAGCTGCACCCTGGTGGTGGACGGCAAGCCGTTTACCGTGCGGGAAGGGGACGTGGCGCTGGTGCCCCCCAACGCGTCCCACGAGTGGCGCAGCGACAGCCCGCGCCAGGCCAAATGGCTGGTGTTCAACCCACTTTAGCCTGTAGCGAGGGCACAGAGCACCTGCCAAAATCAGCGTGGCCAGCATTTCACCCCCACCTTAATCCTCCCCCATCGAGGGGGAGGATTAAGGTGGGGGTGAAATGTCCCGCCAGGCAAATTGTCAGGGGTTCCTAAACGCCCCGCGCATCAAACACCGCTTTGGCTTCCTGCAGGGCATCTTCCACATAGGGCCAGCCCCGGTACCAACCCGCTTGGGAAAACACCTCGCAGATCTCCCGCCGGGTCATGCCTAGCTCCAGCGCATACCCCACATGCTGCCGAAGCTGCTTCATGTGCCCGCGGCACATCAGGGCCACCAGGATGCACACCGTGCGTTCCTTGGGACTCAGGTCGGCGCGCGCCCAGACCTCGCCGTAGTTGTAGGCATCTACCAAATCCGCCACGTCGGGCAGGAGCTGCTGCGTCAATGAGCCTTCCAGCTCCGCGTGGGCCTGCTCTCCCCAATTGTGCCGCCGCAGCCGGGCGCCCCGGTCCAGCTTCTCCTCCACGGTGGCCAGCCACTGGGCTTGCAGCGGCAGCTTGTCCTCCTGCTTCCACATCCCCTGCTCGTTAATCACCTTCTGGGCCTGGGTGAGGGCAAACACCGTGGCCGGAATTCCGGCGTAGAACATGAGCTGCAGGAAGATTCCCTTGACCTTCTGAGGGCTCATGCCCAGGGTAAGCCCCACGCGGATTTGGTGATGCAGGCCAAAATCCCAGCCGTTGCAGCACTGGGCGGCAATGGTAGCCATGCTTCTAAGGTTGATGTCCAGGCCCGGCACCTGCCAGATGCCGCCCCACATCACCTCGTCCTGCAGCTTCACATAATCCATGCTGATGCCGGGCAGAGCGCCTGTTAAGCGCCCCGCTGGCACGTACTGGTCAATGAAGGCATGAAGGTTTGCTGAATGCCGGTACAGCTCATCGGCGGTGGTCATGGTGGACGCTCCATCTCCTATCTGGTGATCCCACGGGTGCGCTAAAGCCCCCGGGCTTGGAACACTTCCTGGGCCTGCTCCAGGGCGTCCTCGACGCAGGGCCAGCCCCGGTACCAGCCTGCCTGAGAGAACACCTGGCAGATCTCCTCCTTGGACAGCCCCACGTTCAGGGCGTAGTCCACATTTCGCCCTAGCTGCTTCATGTGCCCGCGGCACATGAGAGCGGCCAGGATGCAGACCATCCGCTCCTTGGGGCCTAGGTCGTCCCGCGCCCAGACTTCGCCAAAGTGGTAGCCGTCCACCAGCTTGGCGACTTCCGGCGCCAGCTTCCGGACCACGGAGGCTTCCTCGGCTTGATTGGCTTGCGCCCCCCAGTGCCGGATGCGCAGCTCCCTGCCGCGCTGGGTTCGCGCCGCGATGCTGTCGAGCCAGCCGGCATCAATGTTTATGGCAACATCCTGGGACTTCCATTCTTCCCGCTCGTTAATCACGTCCTGGGCCACCCGCAGGCCGAAAACCGTGGCGGGTATGCCCGCGTAAAACATTAGCTGGATGAAGATGCCCTTAATCTGCCGGGGCGTGATGCCCACGGTGAGGCCGGTGCGCACCTGATGCTCCACACCAAAGTCCCAGCCGTTAACGCATTGAGCCGAGATGGTGGCGAAGCTGCGCAGCTTCAGGTCCAGCCCCGGCGCCAGCCACACGCCGCCCCACATCAGCTCGTGCTGGACACGGACAAAGTCCGCCAGCACCGGAGTGGACCGAGCGTAGGGCAAGTGCTGGTCGAAGAACTTGCGGAGCTTGGCCGACTTCTGTTGCTGCTCTGCTATCGTAGTCACTATATCCGTATCCCCCGCTCCGCAAAGACTCCTGCCGCTTGCTCCAGGCCATCTTCCACGTGGGGCCAGCCGCGGTACCAGCCTGCCTGGGAGATGACTTCACACACCTCTCGCGGGTCAAAGCCCATGTTCAGGGCGTAGCCAATGTACTGCCGAAGCTGACTCCAGTGCCCTCGGGCCATCAGCGCCGCCAGGACGCACACCATGCGCTCCTTGGGATCCAGGTCGGAACGCTGCCACACTTCGCCGAAGTTGTACCCGTCCACGATGTCCGAGGCTTCCGGCGTCATCTGCTGGGCCAGCGACGCCGCCACCTCGTGGTCAGCCTGTTCGCCCCAGAGGCGACGCCTGACTGCGCTGCCCCGCTCCAGCTTAGCCGCCACGGTGTCCAGCCAGTTTTCCTCGGCGGGCACATCGGCAGCTTTCCACTCGGGCCGCTGGTTGATCACCTTCTGGGCCTGCAGCAGGCCAAAGACGGTGGCGGGAATGCCGGCGTAGAACAGCAACTGGATGAAGATGCCCTTGATTTTCTGGGGGCTCATGCCCAGGTCCAGCCCCATGCGGATGTGGTGCTGCAGGCCAAAGTCCCAGCCGTTAACGCACTGGGCCGAGATGGTGGCCAGGCTGCGGAGCTTCAAGTCCAGGCCGGGCGACTGCCAAACGCCGCCCCAGGTCAGTGGCGCCTGGATGCGGGCGTAGTCGTCGCAGATGTCTGTCAGGCCGGCGTGCTCCGGAAGGTACTGTCCTAGCACCGCTGCCCGTATCTCCAACTCATCAGTCATGGCTACTCTTCAACCATATCTTGGCTTAGTGCGGATTGCCGCCCGCCGCGTGGCGCCGGTCTGCCTTGATCAGGTCGGCGGCACGCTCCCCCAACATGATCACCGTGGCGTTGGTGTTGGCCCGAACTATCTCCGGCATCACGGAAGCGTCTACTATCCGGATGCCTTCCAGACCGTGAACACGGCAGAACTGGTCCACCACCGCCATCGGGTCGGAAGCCGGGCCCATCCGGCAGGTGCAGGAGGTGTGACCGGCGATGGTCACGGTACGCTGCAGCCAGGCGTCCAGCGCCGCATCATCGGAGAGTTGGGCGTCCGAGGGGCTGATGCGCGCTCCCACAATCTGCCGCAGCGCAGGGTCCTGGAACAGCCGGACGCACAGACGCACCGCCTCTCGGAGCCGCTGCCGGTCGCCGGGGTCGGTGAGGAATTGGTAGTCCAGCGCAGGCTGCACCTCAGGGTCGGCGGAGGTAAGCGTCAACTGGCCCATGCTGAAGGGGAACTCCAGCCGGCACCCAACCCGGATGTCCGCCTCGCCGTGCCCAGTCGGGTACGAAGTGGTCGGCTGGATCTGAATGTCGTTTCGGTGCTTCGACCCTGGGGGCGAGAATCGCAGCCCAACCTGGTTCCGGGGAGCATCCATGTCTGCGGAGTATCCAGGGCCTGGATGGAACCGGATGGACGCCGATGGGTGGTTTTTCATGTTTTGCCCAACGCCCGGCAGGTCCGCCACCGGCCGAATGCCCAGGCTTCGCAGTTGCTTGGCCGGCCCCACGCCGGACCGCATCAGCAGCTGGGGTGAGGCGATGGCCCCCGCGCTGAGGATGATCTCCTGGCTCTCCACGCTGAAGGTCTCGCCGCCGCTCTCTACCTCCAACCCGGTGGCGCGGCAGCCGTCAAACACCACCCTGCGGGCCAGGGCGTTGGGCTTGATGGTGAGGTTCAGCCGGTGGCGGCAGGCTGCGAGGTAAGTGAGGGCGGTGCTCATGCGCACGCCGCCGGGGTTGTTCAGGGGCATGGCGCCCACGCCCGTGCCTTCCGGGTGGTTGAGGTCTGGGTCGTTGGGGAAGCCGGCGGCCAAACAGGCGGCGTGGAAGGCCGAATGCAGGGGAAGCCAGTTCTCCCTCGGGTGGCGGCGCACCGGAATCGGCCCGTCGGTCCCGTGAAAGTCGTCCCTGATGTCCTGGTCGGTCTCCAGCTTCCTGAAGTAGGGAAGAACCTTCAAGTAGGACCACTGGTCGTTGCCCAGCTCAGCCCAAAGGTCAAAGTCTTCCGGCGCGCCCCGCAGGAATATCTGGTGGTTGATGGCGCTGGTGCCGCCCGTCACCTTGCCGCGGGCCACCGGGATGGGCCTAGCCTGCTGGGGTGTGGCTTGGCCCAAGAAGGACCAGTTGTGGGCCGCGTTTACCTGCGACGCGGCCTGGTGGTTGTCGTGTTTGAGGTCATCGGGCAGCCAGGCGAAGTCCGGGTAGTCTGGCCCGGCCTCCAGCAGCAGCACCGAGCATTGAGGGTCCTCCGAGAGCCGAGCCGCCAGCACGCAGCCTGCGGAGCCTGCGCCTACGATGATGTAGTCGTACCTCATGGTTTAGCTTAGCTCCACGTGGCGAACCCCATGGCGCAGCCGGTGCCGGCGGGAGACCGGTAGCAGGGCACATAATCTACCAGCTTCATGTCCAGATGCTCGGCGGCGCCGGCGGTCACAATCCAGTTGCGGATCTCGGAGCTTCCCGAGTTAATCTTCTCCCGGGGCAGTTGGGAGAGCTTGACCACGCTCTTCTCCCGTATGCCTTCCAGGGCCATCTGGTCCAGCTCCTCATCCACCACAAAATGGCTCAGCCCGCCGGAGGCCATGATGCCTACCCGCGCCTTCTGGGGCCACGCCTCAATGGCGCTGCGGATGGCGCGGCCTAAGCTGTAGCAGCGCTTGGGAGTGGGCTGATTTGGCGGATAGTAAGTGTTCAGCATCACGGGCACCGTGGGGATAATGCCCTGGGTCATGATGCGGTTGTAGATGTAGGTGAACGCGTGTCCGATGCCGCCGTGGGCCCGGCCGCCCCGGCTGGCATCCAGAAAGCTGGAACTGCCCACGTCAAACTCATCTTCAATTAAGTATTCAATGAGGTGCCGTCCCAGGTCAGACTGGGTGGGCGCCATCCGGTCCTGGGGATCGTACCCGATAAGCAGGCGGTTGCCGGTGCCGGGGCTCACCTCCTGGCCGGCGACTTTAACCTCTTTCCCCCGGTAGATGCAGAAGGCCGGCATGTTGTCGTCCCGCAGGTACTCCTGCTGGTCGTCGCCCACCATCACCAGGATATCCACCTTAGCCCGGTACAGCGCCTGGCCGAGCTTGGCAATGGCCTGCTGATTCTGTTCGTGCCGCCGCTGGAACTTCGCGGGGGTTATCTCCTTGGCGATGCGCGACACGTCCGTCCGGGCCAGCAGGCCCTCGTAGTTGGAGGTGATGCCATCGGCGCCAATCAGCTCGGGGTTGCCCTTGTCCCGTTCGCCCCGCTGCGCCCAGCCCTCCGGCGGAGTGCTCAACTGGGGACTGTGGGACGAGCCCAGGGCCAATACTAGCTCTGCCATAGTTTCCCCTCCAGTAATCTGGCTTGTGACGCGCGTAGGGCCTATTCGATTACCACAGAGAGCACAGAGACCACCGAGAGGTTACGATTGGTTGTCTATTGTCTCAGCGGTCTCGGAGTTTACTCTGAGCCTGCCGAAGGGCGCTCCGCGGTGAGTTTTCGGACAGGCTCTCAGGGTGGCTGCTGGCCCACCGCGGTTGACCCCGGTTAGTCCCCACCCCGGCCGGCGGCCCACGTCACGCCGTTGAGCACGATCTTTTGAAATTCCGGCGTTTGGAAACTCAGCCCGTTATGCCCCAGCAACAGGACGAATACGTTGCCCTTGCCGTACTTGCGAGTCCACCCCAGGGGGAACATTCCGCCTTGCATGGCTTTGGGCTTGCGATCGGCGCCCCACGGGTGCGTGCCGTCGGTGGCAGTGCCGGTGATGAACACCTCATTGCCCTCCTTGAAGGCAATGCCCATGTAAAGCTCGTCGTTGGTGGCGAAGTCAGACACGCCGCGCACCCCCGGGTGGCCGGGCTTATGGATGTTGACGGTGTACTGGCCATATGGGGGGTGATAGCTGGTGCCAGTAATCCAGCCGCCGCCGGTAATCTCATGGTACTCAGGCCAAGTGGCGGAAAGGCAGGTGGAGATGTGGAGACACACAAATCCCTTGCCCCCGCGGATGAAGCTGGCCATGCCCCGGCGTTCCTTCTCGGGCAGGGCGAGGTCGCCAAAGTCGGCGATGTTTTCTCGGCGCGTGTTGAACACCAGCTGGTCATATCCCCGCATGGCGGCGGAATCGGCCAGCACCGAAGGGTCTTCGGTCACTGTCACCTGATGGCCCGCCGCTTTCAGGAAGGTTTCCAGGACCGGTGTGGACTCCGCATAGGGATGCCTGCCCCCTGAAATTACTAACAGCTTCATGGTCAACCACCTCCAAGTAAATGTGCGCGGGATGTGTCTCCGCCAATATGCGCTTCAAGCCCTCCCAAAATACTGGAAAGTAGGCGCATACGCAAGCGGCGGCTGTCATCAGCTGGAATCTATCAGGGCATCCCAACTACGCTGGTAGGTAAATACCGGCTTTCGCCCCGGTCTTGGCCGGTGCCCCCAACATCGGGGCAGTCTAAGGGGTGCGGCGGACAGAGTCTCCGGTCCTTACGCTCGCCGCCCCAACGTCAGCCGTCCAGGTGAATCGTCGCGGTCACGCGGGGCACATTGCCGATGACCCGGGTGGTATGTCCGCGTCCGGTGAGGTCTTCGGCCAGGTCTACATCTCCGGGGCCAAGGCGGTGAACCGTTCCGTCCCGCAACCCGATTTCCCCTTGTCCCGATAGCGTGATGATGTACTGACGCCGGGGCGCGTTGTGCCAGTCGCTAAACCGTCCGGGCTGCGCCGCCCGAAAGACTATCCCTTTCGCGGCTTGGAGCGTCGTGAGGTCAGGTTGGGTAGCCAGGTCCATCTTCTCAATGTGAGTGTCACCATCGTCGCCAGTGTACAACCTAAGGAAAGCCATGGATCAACCTCCTGAACCTGATTGGGTTGCCTTTGGGTATGGAGCCTGGAGCGCAAGCCTATGTGCCGGGGGTTTGGTTTGCCAGCGGGATGGCGATGGTCACCCGCGGCATGGCGCTGGTCACTCTGGTGGTGTGGCCTTGCCCGGTCAAGTCTTCCACCAGCATTACGGCGCCGGGACCAAAGCGCCGCCGGGAACCGTCAGCCAGACCAATTTCTCCCTCGCCAGACATGGTGATGATGTAGTTGCGGCGGGATTCCCGGTGCCAATCGCTAAAGGCGCCCGGCTCGGAAACGCGGAACCGGATGCTGGTAATCGACTTCAACGACTCCGGGTTGGGGTAGTTGGCGGGGTCCAGCTCCTCAAAGTGAGATTGCCCGTCGGCGCCCGTGAAGATTCTGGTGATTAACATAACTCCGCCTCATTAAGTTTTTGGCGCAACCGCATCAAAACACTCCCTCTGGCTCCAAGCCCAGGAAATGCTGGCCCGCAGTTTCGTAGTGGGCAAAGCTCCCCTGAATGTGCTGCGTGATGACATGGATATCCTGGAAACGGCGCTGAATTGGGTTGGTCGCGAATATGGCGCTGGAGCTGCAAAGGTTGTAGGCAATATCCACCACCTGTGCCGCGCTGCGGATGCCGTAGGTGCTGGCTAGCCGCAATCGAATGCGTTCGTCGGTGTTCAGGGCGTGATTCTGGCAGGCGCTGGCCCACACCGCCGAGGCGCTCTCGCGAAGCAGGGCTTTCGCCGAGCCCCAAATTCCTTCCGCCTCGCCGATTAGCCGGTGGGTCGTGGGCTGATCCCGCAGCAAATCCTTGCTTCGGCCCGGAGTCTTGGTTCCGGCTATCGCGATCGTCGTGTCCAAGCTGGCACGGGCGATGCCCAGGGCCACCGTGGCGAACCCGGCAGCGAAGAGCAACGTTCGCGATATGACGTACACGGCGCCGGGGTCTCGCGACTCATTACTGTTGGGGTCATAGGTGCGCGCGCTGGGGACGAATAGATCGTCCACCTCAAAGCTGAGGCTGCCGGTGCCGCGAAGCCCAGCGACCTGCCACAGGTCCAAGAACTTGACGTCCTTTTTGGGGATGAGCAGCACTCGGAAGCCTTCCCGGCTGGGCGAGGGTACCCGCTCCTGGCCGGGCGGAACCACGGGCGTGAGCGCCGCAATCCACGTGGCATGGGGGCTGCCGCTGCTGAAGTTCCACCGCCCCTTGAGCCGGTAACCACCATCCACCGGAGTGGCTTTGGCCGCCGAAGTGGGAGGGCCATTGGTAACCACCGCCCGCTTCTCGCTCCAGATTTCCCTGGCGGTCTGCTCGGGCATTCTTACGGAGTTGGTGGCGAAAACATTGTTCTGGTTGAGACACCAGGCAACACTGCCGTCCGCCGTCGCAAACACTTCCAGGATGCGAAGAAAGTCCGGATGCTCCAACTCCGCTCCGCCCAGCGAGCGGGGCATGAGCAGCCGGAAGAAACCGTGGTCTGCGATTTCTCCAGCCAACTCCGGGGGTAGCTGCCGCTCCCGGTCAATGCGGTCCGCGCTGGCCGCCACGCGGGCTGCCAACTGCCGGGCGGTGTCTAGGTAATGGCCGATGTCATACTTTGCTGCTGGCATTTTCGTTCCAACTCGTTTAGGTCCGCGCCGAGGCCCGATTCAGCAGGCCTGCCGCGCTGCCACTTGCTGGGATGAACGGTGGCTCAACACTATGGTAAAGGGATAATACCACCTCCCGGCCAGACAAGCACCTCCCCTGGAGGCCCGGCCCTGCGACTTGGGCTGCGGACACGCGCCACCTGCAACTCCTGCTTACATGCTTGAAGGTAGCAGGCAGCCTAGATTGTTGATGGAATTCTGTCCGAGTCCTTCCGCAGAAGCACGACCAAAGAATCGCGAGTTAAGCTACCCCGGCCACTCTAGATTCTTCGCCGCGGCTCAAGGCTGGCATTATGCATTTTATGAGGTAATTGTGTCCCTCACGCCGGTTACTGGGAGGCGCCTGTGACCCGTCACTGATAAAAGTAGTTATTGAGCCTGTCTCATAGACTGGTTGTCTGACTTGCGCAGTACCGAGCGGGACGACGGCGCCTGAATTGTTGGCTGCGGCGACATTTCTCTGGTCTTGTTAGCTTTCCGAGTCTCTGTGCTTGCCGGCTCAGTTCCACCGGGCCTTGGC